>JAEUKN010000061.1 GCA_016794305.1 Alphaproteobacteria bacterium
CACCGGGCCGTCGGCCACCGGATCACGAAACGGGAAGCCGAGTTCGAGCGCATCCACCCCATGGTCAATCAAGGTTTTGGCGACGTTGAACGAGTCGTCAATGCCGGGGTAGCCCAGCAACACATAGGGCGTATAAATTTTATGACCCGCAGCAATTTTGTCTTTGAGGATTTGATAACGACTCATGATTTATCACCTTGCGGACCATGTGATGAGGTAGAGGGATGAGCAATACGCCGCAGCCCATGCTGGGCCACATATTGTTTGACATGGGCCATATCTTTATCCCCCCGCCCCGAAAGATTGATCAAGATGGTTGACCCGGGGTGAGATTGCGCCAAATGCAGGCCGTAAGCCACCGCGTGAGAGGACTCCAGCGCAGGTATGATACCTTCATAATGTGCGATTTCATGGAAGGCCGCCACCGCCTCATCATCATTAATCGCCACATATTCGGCGCGGTGCAGATCGCGCAAATAGGCATGTTCCGGCCCGATCAACGGGTAATCCAGACCGGCGGAAATTGAATGAGTTTCAAAAATCTGGCCGTCTTCGTCCTGAAGCCCCAGCGTGCGCATCCCGTGAAGCACCGCGAGGCTTCCCTTACACAATACTGCCCCGTGTTTTTGGGTTTCGATGCCTTCGCCGCCTGGCTCCACCCCAATTAATTTGACCGATTCATCATCCACAAAGCCGCTGAAAAGCCCGATGGCATTGGACCCGCCGCCGATGCACGCCAAGGCATAATCAGGCAGTTGCCCCACCTGATCAAGACATTGGGCGCGGGCTTCGCGGCCAATCACCTGTTGAAAAAATTTAACCATGGTGGGAAACGGGTGCGGACCGGCGGCCGTGCCGATCACGTAATGGGTGGTTTCACAGGTAGCAATCCAATCGCGCAACGCATCGTTAATCGCATCTTTGAGCGTTTTACCACCCGATTCCACCGCCACCACTTCGGCCCCGAGCAGCTTCATCCGCTCCACATTCGGGGATTGCCGCGCCACATCCACGGCACCCATATAAATCACGCAGGGCATACCGAGTTTGGCGCACGCCATGGCCGTTGCCACACCATGTTGCCCCGCACCGGTTTCGGCAATGATGCGCCGCTTTCCCATGCGTTTGGCCAGCAAGACCTGACCCGCAGCATTATTGGTTTTGTGCGCGCCGCCATGCATCAAATCTTCGCGTTTGAACCAGATTTTGGCCCCGAACCGCCGCGATAGATTTTCGGCATAATAAAGCGGCGTGGGCCGCCCGCACCAATCGCGCAAAATAGTACGAAAATCATTCAAAAAATCTTCGTCGGTTTGGTAGTGACGAAAGGCCACGCGCAAATCTTCTAAAATCGGCATTAAGGCTTCGGGCGAAAATGTGCCGCCGTAAATTCCAAAGAATCCGTCATCTTTGGTGGCGGGTGCAGCGGAGTCGGCTGCGGCGTGATTAGCGGTTTGTGAATGGTTCATTTCGCCCTCAATTTCCATGCTTGGCTTTATCAGGTTTATAAAACTCTTTCGCGCACGATATCGCAAGCTTTTTCGAACACGTCATCCGCGCTCATCAAGGAACTGTCCAAAATCACCGCATCATCCGCCGGGAGCGCCGGGGCCGCCGAGCGGTTTTTATCGCGTTCATCGCGCTCCAACATCTCTTCAAACACGGTTTCAAAATCATGCGCATGGCCGCGGGTGAGCAGTTCCTGATGCCGCCGCCGCGCCCGAACCTCAAGTGAAGCCGTGACGAAGAACTTAATGTCGGCCTCAGGACAGACAACGGTGCCAATATCGCGACCATCCAGAATCGAGCCCATCCACGGTTTACTGCCGGCGGAATGCGGCGGGTGATGCGCGAAATTGCGCTGCAGATCGAGCAAGATTTTGCGCATAGACGGAAAGCGTGAACAGCGCGAGGTTGCATCCGCGACTTCCTGTGTCCTTAGGGCGGGGTCCATGAGCATCTCTAGATTCAAATGGTCGTGAATATAGTGCGCCGCGCGCTCAGCCGCCGTGTGATCATCGGGATTGAGCGCATGGTCCAAAATATATTTCGCCACGCAGCGATAGAGCGCACCGGTATCCAGATAAAATAAATGAAATTGTTCGGCCAAACGATGCGCCAATGTTCCCTTGCCGCTGGCTGAGGGGCCGTCAATCGCGATCATGATAAAGTGGCTCATTGCGTTGGTCCTGTCTTTTTGTGGTCTGAGTTAAAGGGTTAAAGATGTTGAAATTTATTTTGAAGCGTCCGCCGCATGAATATCCGCGCCCAATTCCTGCATCAGCGAGAGGAAATTGGGGAAACTGGTGCGGATCGCGCCGCCGTCATCAATGGCGATCGGTTCATCGGTGACTGTGCCCAAAATCAGGAAGCTCATGGCGATGCGGTGATCAAGTGCGGTTTCAATCATCGCCCCACCGCGCGGCGGGCGGCCCCGCCCGTGAATGGTCAACCAATCTTCACCCATTTCCAGCTCTACGCCGCATGCCTTCAATCCGTTGGCCACCATCAATAATCGGTCGCTTTCCTTGACGCGCAACTCCGCCAATCCGCGCATGCGGGTGGTGCCGTCGCTGCATGCCGCGGCCATGGCCAGAATCGGGAATTCATCAATCATACTGGGGACGCGATGTTCGGGGACATCCACCCCGCGCAAGGTTTTATGGGCGCGCACATGGAGTGTGGCCGTGGCTTCACCGGCACTGATCGTGCGATTTTCAAACGCAATCTCCGCCCCCATTTCCAACAAAGTTTCATAAAGCCCGATGCGCCGCGGATTCATGCCGATATTGGGCAGTCGAACGTCCGACCCGGCATTGATCAGGGCCGCGACAACGGGGAATCCGGCCGAACTGGGGTCTGCGGGAACATCCACACTGCACCCGCGCAGCCGTTGCCCGCCGCGCACCGCGATGATATCGCTGCCATCTTTTTGTGTACCGACATCCACCTCAACCCCGAAATGACGCAGCATATTTTCCGAATGGTCGCGCGTGGGGTGATCCTCAATCACTTGGGTTTCCCCGCTTGCGTTCAATCCTGCGAGCAAGATCGCCGATTTCACCTGAGCCGAAGCCACCGGAAGCCGATAGGTAATGGCTTTCAATGCCTCACTCCCGCGTACCGCCATCGGTAATCGCCCGCCGCCGCGCCCCATAAAGGCTGCGCCCATTTGTTCCAACGGGGTCATCACCCGCGCCATCGGACGCTTGATAAGCGATGCATCACCGGTGAACACCGCACAAATCGGATGCGCCGCAACAATGCCCATTAATAAACGTGTGGAGGTGCCTGAATTGCCCATGTCCAGCACCTGCGCGGGTTCGACCAAATTGCCCAAGCCGCGGCCAAAGCATCGCCATAACCCATCTTCACCCTTTTGGATATGCGCGCCCATCGCCCGCATGGCCCCGGCAGTGTTATAGACATCTTCGCCCTCCAAAAGGCCGGAGATCATCGTCTCCCCCTCCGCCAACGCCCCAAACATCAGGGCGCGATGCGAAATGGATTTATCCCCCGGCACCCGCGCAATGCCGCTTAAGGCAGCGCATTTCCGGCTCTGTAAAGACGATTGATAGGCAGCGGCCGAATTGGCGTTTGGGTGCATAGAATGCCCCCCCGCCCCATCATCGGCAAAATTCAAATCCGCAGCAGACGGCGATGAAGGGGACAAATCGGAAATTTTTATACTCATATCAAACCTTATCAGCATGAGTTTGGAAACGGCGGCATATAGCCATACCGTAAGCTATAGCCCGTCTCCCCCATAATTTCAAGCATGGCAATTGATTTAAGCGGCGGGGTCAATTATAATATTTCGAGCGCATGCCTTGTTTGCGCGCAATTTTACCCCATCTTTGAATCTATTATCTTTTTTACCATATTTTACATCTTTAAAGAGAGTTTCGCCATGGCATATACGGCCCGACGCCCGTCATCATATCGGTCATTTGATCTTAGAGCGGTCATCATGACCGTAACCGTCATCGCCTGTGCAATTTTAGGAGCGTTGGGAGGAACGTCAGCCCGTGCCGCATCACTGCCCGCCCAATCGGGAACTATGTCGGAAACTATCAAATTAAGCGCACAAAATGAGGAGAAAAATATGCAAGCCGTGGTCAAGGACGGACATCCGCGTTATGTGTCCATCCGCGTGATCCCCGAAAAAACCGCCATCGGTCCCGGTGAAACCATGATGGTGGCGGTTGAACAAACCCACCAGCCAGAATGGCACACCTATTGGAAAAATCCCGGAGATTCGGGGGAACCAACCACCATAGATTGGGAATTGCCCGCAAATTTTAAGGCCGGGGAGATTGCCTATCCCGCGCCCGTGAAATTGCCCTATGGCCCGTTAATGAATTACGGGTTTGGCGGCAAGGTTGTTTTACTGGTCCCGATCACGGCTCCCGACCAATTGCCTGCCAATGATGGGATGCTGCAGTTCAAAGCCAATATTTCCTGGCTGGTGTGCAAGGATATTTGCGTGCCGGAAATGGAGGAAGTTGCGTTCCAAATTCCTGTGGCCGATGCCGCCCACCTTGCTACCCCGACCGATGCGGAGTATTTCCGACAAGCCAAAGCCGCACTCCCCGAACGTCAAGCCTGGCAAGGAAGAATGGAGGAGCAAGAAAAACAACTTCATTTGATTTTCCGTCCCGATGATGCCGCACTCAAAGATTTACAGGGTGCTAAGGATTTCTATTTTTTTCCCGAAGAATGGGGTGTTGCGATTTATAATGCCCCGCAAATTATTAAATTATCACAACCAAGCGCATCCGACCCTTCGGAATTGGAAATCACCCTCATGCGCGACACGCGGCCCTTAAGTGAACTGAGCAATCTGAGGGGGGTTTTGAGCTATGAAACCGCCAATGGCCAGCGTAAATCCGTGGCACTCGATATGGCGATTGGAACGACAAAAGCAGGGCAGACAGGTGCCGCGCCAGACTCTTCTCTACAAGACTCCACTCCACAAGACTCTTCTCTACAAGAGCCCCCCGGGGCAAATGTGGCAAGTGCGACAAACACCCAAGACTCACCGGATATCACCGTATGGCGCGCAATTATCTTGGCACTTTTGGGTGGGGTTATTCTCAATCTCATGCCCTGTGTGTTTCCGGTCCTCTCACTCAAAGCACTTAGCCTGATCAAGCTGTCGGAAAAAGAGCAAGGCCATGCGGTGACTCACGGGGTGTTTTATACGCTGGGGATTTTGACCTGTTTTGGGTTGATTGTCGGGGTTTTAATCTTTTTGAAAAGCGCGGGCGAGCAAATCGGCTGGGGATTTCAATTGCAAAACCCGATGGTGGTATTGGGATTGGCTTATTTGCTCTTTATCATGGGGTTGAATTTATCAGGATTTTTTGAATTTAAAGGCCATTTGATCAGCCATATCGGCAACCGCCTGACCGCGCGTCAGGGCTATAGCGGGACATTTTTCACCGGTATGCTCGCAACCATTGTTGCCACACCGTGTACGGCACCCTTTATGGCTACGGCAATCGGCTATGCTTTGACCCAACCGCCCGCCATTGTCATCGCCATTTTTATGGCGTTGGGTTTTGGGTTGGCGTTGCCGTACCTATTGCTCTGCGTTGCGCCGCCGTTGCGCTCTGTACTCCCGCGCCCGGGGGCCTGGATGGAAACATTCCGCCAATTTATGGCCTTCCCGCTTTATGCTTCGGTTGCGTGGTTAATCTGGGTTTACGGCCAACAAATTGACGGGGATTACGGGTTGTTGGTGGCCCTCGCGGGCTTGGTTCTGATCGGGTTTTCGGTGTGGATCACGCGCCACAACCCCAAACGCCAGCCAATGAAATCCGCTATTCACATCCTGTCCTATCTGGCGATGATTTTGGCGTTGATGATTGTGGCCTTAAGCGCGATGAAGGAAAATATGATGCTGACCAATCAAGAGCTCAACCAAGAGCTCAGCCAGAACACAAGCCACGGCAATCATATGGATTATAAACCCTTTAGCCGATCCGCGCTGGAAACCGCCCTCAAAGGGGAGCATCCAATCTTTATCAATATGACCGCCGCATGGTGCATCACCTGTAAAATCAATGAACGATTGGCGATTAATACCCAAACTGTTCAGGATGCCTTTGCCAAATACGATGTGCAGTATTTTAAGGGAGACTGGACCAATCGTAACCCCGAAATCACCCAATTTTTATCGCAGTATCATCGCAATGGTGTGCCGCTCTATGTCTATATTGGCCCGCCGGTTAAATCCGCGGCAGGGGGCTCCGCCGCCCGTCCTGATCCTGTGGTCCTGCCACAGATTTTAACCCCTGCACTGATCACCGACAATATTGCCGTGCAGTAAATATGGGGACTGGAAAATTTGCGTACTTCATAGCATAGTAGCCCTTGTTTTGCTTTATCATTTAAATTTTTAAGGAACATCCGAAATGACTCATGCTTCTTCTTCCTCCACTCCCCCCCAATCCTATGCGGCGGATGATGTCGTGATTGTGGCGGCGAAACGTACCGCCATTGGCGCATTTTTGGGCGGCTTTGCGGGCGTGAGTGCGGTGGAACTGGGCCGCACGGCAGTAACGGCAGCTTTAACCGATGCTCAAGTCGCGCCAGGCGATATTGATGAAGTGATTTTGGGACAGGTCCTCACCGCGGCCTGCGGCCAAAACCCTGCACGCCAAACTGCGATTGCGGCCGGTATCCCGCAAGAGAAAATCGCCCTGACGATCAATCAGGTCTGTGGGTCTGGACTGCGCGCCGTGGCGCTCGGCTATCAAGCCATCAAATGCGGCGATGCCAATATCGTTGTCGCGGGGGGGCAAGAGAATATGAGCCAATCAGCCCATGCCATGATGATGCGCGTGGGCACCAAAATGGGCAATGCCGAATTGGTTGATACCATGATTAAGGATGGTTTGTGGGATGTTTATAATAATTACCACATGGGGATCACGGCCGAAAATATCGCCGATCAATTCGGAATTTCGCGCGCGGATCAGGATAATTTCGCGGCATCCTCGCAACAAAAGGCCGAAGCCGCGATGGCAAACGGCACATTTGCGGGTGAAATCACCCCGGTGGTGATCAAAAATAAAAAGGGCGATATTGTGGTGGACCGTGATGAATTTCCCCGCGCCGGCACCACAACTGAAGGCCTGGGCAAATTGCGCCCGGCCTTTAAGGGGGACGGCAGCGTCACCGCCGGCAACGCATCGGGCATTAATGACGGTGCCGCTGCGCTGGTGTTGATGAGTTATGCTGAGGCGCAAAAACGCGGCCTCTCCCCCTTCGCGCGTATTGTATCATGGGCGAGTGCCGGGGTGGACCCCAAAATCATGGGGACCGGCCCCATTCCCGCGTCACGCAAAGCATTGGAAAAAGCCGGTTGGACGGTTGCGGATCTCGATTTGGTTGAGTCAAACGAAGCCTTCGCGGCTCAGGCCTGTTGCGTGCTGAAGGAACTCAAACTCAATCCCGATATCGTCAATGTCAATGGCGGGGCGATTGCCTTGGGGCATCCGATTGGGGCGTCTGGCGCACGCATTCTCACGACTTTGCTGCATGAGCTCAAACGCCGCAACGGGCATAAAGGCCTCGCGACCCTGTGCATCGGTGGCGGTATGGGCATTGCCCTGTGCGTAGAGCGTATATATATTTGACTTATTATGAATATTGGTGTACATTCTCAAAATGGTTCATTTTGAGAATCTTGTTGCTACGTTTTCATGGGCTTTTGGTTGTTGGATGGTGAGCGCACCTTCCTTGCCGGTTTTAAAATCAACGACATTATTTTT
>JAEUKN010000062.1 GCA_016794305.1 Alphaproteobacteria bacterium
CGGGCATATGGTCGCCTACTCCAAGCATTTTGATCTCCTTTATAAAAATATTAAAACGTCGAACTTTCATTTAAAACATAAATTGATAGATTCATATTTCAAATTGCACCGAACAAGGTGGGACGGATTATCTCCGAAGGCTTATTCGGGGTTTCAGGACATCTGTTAAAAAAGATCCACTTTTTTAATAGAAATGTCTATAATCGTGGTACTGTGCGCCTTTTCCATCTAAAAATCCAGAAAAAAATCATGCTTTTCGAGGTACTATTATTCCAAAAATTATAAATTTTAATCTTATTTTAATTCAAATTTCTGATGATGAGCCGTACGAGTATATTACGAGTATGTAGAGTATAGCCGAGGCCCCCAAATGTCCGATTCCCGCGATCCCCGCAATCATTCCGAAATTCTTCCTATGCTGCCTGTCCCCGATAATCAAAAAGAACCGCAGGATGTGGGTGATGATTTTATCGACATCGAGTTAGATGATGATCCTGCATCCGGGAAGGGTCAGGCTTCGCAAGGCACGGCCGATGATGAAGATTTTTCTTCCAAGGATCATTATGGTGATGAGTATGGGTCATTTGATGATATCACAGACTCTCAAAGCGAGGAGCCAGATTCATACGATTTCAAAAATCAAAATACAGATTTAAACAACATAGACGAGGAAGGAATTTTCGCTGATCCCAACCAAGAAAAACCGCAGAAAAAATCTGGGAGCTCGTTGGGCATCGCATTGTTGGTGATCATCATCATTTTTGGTGGATTTGTTGGATATTCTTATTATTCCGCTCCGCAAATTTTCAAGCAATTCCCGGATAATTTTTCAATCAATGAATTGATGCGCAGTTTTGGCATTGGTGCGGCAGACGAAGTTGGAATTTCCTTCAAGGAGTCCAACACTGCAAAAATGTCTGAGCCAAAGATGCAAACGGGTGTTGTTGAGTCTTCGGACTCCTCGAAAGACACGAAAGACACCAAAGAGTTGACAAAAAATACGCCTACTCAGTCGGTTCAGTCTTCTGATCTTCCTCCACAACCAAAGCCTATTGCGGCGGAAACACCGCAAGAGCTTGCGGTAAGCAAACCCGATAATTCGCAAGATAAAAATTCTCAAGACGCAAATTCTCAAGACGGGGGGGCGGTTGTAAAGGATGTTAAGCGCGATTTGGCGGGGGGTGTAAATGCAGAGGCTAAAAATCAGATTGTCGCGCCCAGTAAAGATCAGAAATTGGTGCAAGAAACCAATACCAAAATTTTCCACCCTGAGACACAAGGAGTTGATATTACCAAGATTATCGACGATTTGGGCAATGATACGGACAAAAATTCCAAGAACAATGCTGAGAAAAACACGTCAACATCCTCTACGGAATTGGCGGGTCGCGGGGACTCTAAAGACTTAAAAGACTCTCAAAATGCCGCTGATACTAACTCAACCCCTTCACGCACTTCACCATTTGATGAGTTGGAGAAGGATGAAGAAGAAAATAAAATCTATGATTCTCCGCCGGGGGATTTGTTCGCGAAAATGCCGGCGCCGTCCCTCAATCCTCAGCGCGGAGATAATAATAGCATCATTGTGGTTCAAAAGGCAGGGGAAGCCAAGGCGCAAAAAAATTATTCAGATGCCGAAAAAGTGTCGATTGAGGCCACAAATTTAGATCGCCAATTGGTAGCAGGAAGCCGCGCCGTCAAGTTGGGCATGTATGATGCCGCCGCCAAAATTTACGATGATTTATATCGTAAAAATCCCCGTGATATTGGGACGCTGATGGGGCGTGCCATTCTATTCCAAAAAACCGGGGAGAGGGCGCGCGCCATAGAGTCCTATGAGGTGGTTTTGGAGCTCGCACCGGGTAATACCGAGGCCATTATTAATCTTGCGGGGCTCATCCGTAAGGAGCAACCGGCGGTGGCACTTGAAAAACTACTGAATTTACGCGAAAAATACCCCAACAATGTCGCGATTGCGGCGCAATTGGGCGTGACCTATGCCGATGCCGGGAATTTGGTGGATGCCTATAAATATATTGATTTGGCCGCGAGTTTAGAGCCGCGTAACCCCCTCCATTATTTCAATCAAGCCGTTGTGGCGGACCGTGCGGGGGATCGCGAAAAGGCGATTCGTCTCTATGAAAAGGCGCTGGAGGTTGATGCTATCTACGGGAGCGGGCGCACCATTCCGCGGGATCAGATTTATGATCGACTCTCAAATTTACGATCATAATTTTGTGTTTTTATAGCTTGATGATGGATTTTTTTTCATTACCGATTTTTTATTATGTTGATCCGGTTTATCGGGCGATGATCTGGGTTTTTGTTGCTATGCTCGGTGCGGCATTGGGGAGTTTTTCATCGGCGATTGCCTATCGTACACTCCGGGGTCGTAGCTGGGTTATAGGGGACGCGGAGTGTCAGGGTGGGCGTGCCGCGCGCTCCACATGTCCCAATTGTGGGCATGTTCTGGGGGTGGCCGATTTAATTCCCATATTTTCGTGGGTTTTTCTGGGCGGAAAATGCCGATATTGTCGCCTGAACGTCCCTATGCGTTACCCGATTTTAGAGGCGGTGTCCGCCGCCCTATTTTTAGGGTTTTTTGTGGGTAAGGGGGATCAAATTCCGTTAATTTATACGGGTATTTTTGCCCTTGTGTTACCGTTTTTTATGGCGTTTATCGGGGCTTTATTGGAAAAAAAACGGGGCTTGCCAAAAATTCTCTATCTTTACGGGCTGTTTTCGGCCATGATCATGATCAGTATAATTATGTTTCCCTGACTCTGATTTTGTGACTTTGGTTTTCTGACTCTAGTTTTCTGACTCTGATTGTGCATTATGTTTTTGAAAAGAATATATAGCTGTCTTTGGCAAAGCGTAGTCCCTCGTAAACCATTGACCAATTATGCGCGCGGGATATGGGCCGAACGTTACGCCGCGCTTTATCTGTTTTTCAAAGGATTTCGCATTTTGGCAACACGGTTTAAAACACCAGTCGGTGAGATTGACCTGATTGCGGTGCGCAACAATGTCATGGTGTTTGTTGAGGTGAAATCCCGCACGTCTCTTGACTCCGCCCGCGCGGCGATTGCTGAACGCTCGCAATATCGCATTTCACGCGCTGCGCAATATTTTTTATCCAAAAACCATTGCCCTGCGGCGTATAAAAATTATACTCTCAGATTTGATGTGATTGCCTTGTCAAAATGGAAATTGGCCCATATTCCCAACGCATGGATGATTGCATCATAAAATTCTTAAATCTTATTACAAAATTCAGATCCAATTTATACGAAGGTCGCATGATGAAAATGGATTCACTCCTTAAAAATAAGAAACTAAATTTCTTTTTCCTTGGGCTTGCGAGCATCGTTACTCTGACGTTTTCGGCCTGTGCTCCTGTGGGAATTGCCACCGGTGTGGGGGCTGCGGTGGGGATTGCATCGGCCAAGGAGGGCGGACTCAATGCCGCAGTCACCGATGAACAAATCCGGATGACGATTAAGGATCTGTGGTTCAAAAAGGATCTTGATATTTTTGCTAAACTCAATTTAACGGTGAATCAGGGCCGTGTCTTGATTACCGGGGTCATTCAAAAGCCTGAAGACCGGGTGGAGGCCGTGCGGCTCGCCTGGCAAGCCAAAGGCGTTAAACAGGTTATCAATGAAATTCGCGTGGGTCCCATGGGCGGCGTGGATAGCTATGCCAAAGATAGCTGGATCACCGGGCAATTGCGGACCAGATTAACGTTTGAGAAATATGTGCAATCGATCAACTATACGATTGAAACCGTTCGCGGCACTGTCTACCTGATGGGGGTCGCGCAAAATCAACGCGAATTGGACCGGGTGATTAATATTGCCCGCAAGATTCAAGGGGTGAAAGAGGTGATCAGCTATGTCAAGCTGTTGGGGGATCCGGTGCGCAATGATGCCGGGACCGCCATGTCCCGCACTCAAAATCCTTCTGCTCCCACCCGGATGGTTCAGCCTTCCTCTGATTCCTATAACGATGGGGGAATGGGTGAGTTTAATACGGCCCCTAACTCCTCTTCTAATGCCTCCTATGGTAGTACCCCCTCCGGCAACAATCCCGGCAGTGTTCAGTCTGAGGTTTTACCGCCGTGAGAACCTGTTCATTATCTCTACTCTGGCGTTGGCTTTTCACGGTATTTCTGCGCTTCCGCTTCTCACGTACCTTTAAGTACGATCCGATGCGGTTCTCGAAAAACCGCGAAAATCCTGTGCCATAGCGAGATCATGAACAGGTTCTGAGATGAGCGCAGATCATAACATCTTTCAAGAGCTGAAAAGCTACGGTCAAAAAAGCGATGCTGACATGCCGCTTTTTGCCACTGCGCTCGCGCTGGCGCATCTCGCCCATCCGGGGCGCAGCATGAGCAGTTATTACCACCACATGCATAAAATGTGTCAATTGGTAGCGCAGCGTTTTGAGAAGCTCATCGACTCAAATGCGGCTGATACTGCCGAAACGCGCATTGCGGCCCTGAAATATGTTCTGCATGATCAGCAGGGTTATTGCGGCAATCAAGAATTTTATAATGATTTGCGCAATGCGGATATGATTGAAGTGATTGATCGCCGCAAGGGGCTCCCTGTGGCCCTGGCCATTCTCGTGATTGAGGTGGCGAATGCCCAGGGGTGGAGCATTCAGGGGCTGAACTTCCCCTGGCATTTTATCGTGCGTATTGATCATAACGGCCAGCGTGTGATTTTTGATCCGTTCCATGAATTTAAGATTCTGAATGCGGTGGATTTGCGGCAGATCATCAAGGCGAAACAGGGGGCGGAGGCCGAACTTCATGCGCATTATTTTGATCCCGTTTCGGCGCGTGAGATTGTGCTCAGGCTTCAAAACAATATCAAATTTCGCCTGATCGAACGTGAAGAATATGCGGCGGCGCTGAATTGTGTGGAACAAATGAAATGTTTTGCGCCGCATGAATATCGGCTTTTGCTTGACGAATCGGTGTTGCGCGCACGATTGGGACAGGTGGAAGAAGCCATAAACTGCGCCCGTGACTATTATGATCACGCGACAAATCCGCAGGATAAATATGACGCTGAGCTTTTGCTCAGAACATTAGAAAACTCATTTTTAAAATAGTCTTTTCTACGCTGAAGGGTTTTTACCCAATAAGCTTTTTATAAAGATCGAGATAGGCACGCGCAGATATATCCCACGAAAAATCTGCCCGCATGGCGTTGATACATAGGGTTTTCCAAACTTTGGGAACAGCAAAAGATTGGATAACGCTTTGACAGGATTGTAACAGATCAGCCGCATCATCACGGTAAAATTTAAAACCCGTAGCGGTGATGGAGGAATTGTTATCATCGCCCTGATAAGCCTCAACGCTATCGGCCAGCCCCCCGGTATCGCGCACCAGTGGCGGCGTGCCGTACCGCATGGCATAGAGTTGGACCAATCCGCAGGGCTCCATCCGTGAGGGCATTAAAATACAATCTGCGCCCGCGTGAATTTTATGGGCGAAAATTTCGTTATAGGCGTTGATGATTTTAACCTGGTGCGGGAATTGTTCCTGAAGGGCCAAAAACCCCGACTCCAAATCCTTATCGCCATTTCCCAAAACGATGAGCGCGCATTTTTCTGCAATCAGCTGCGGCGTGATTTTGAGCACCAAATCAAATCCCTTTTGCGGTGTCAGTCGGCTAATAATCCCAAAGAGTGGCCGGTCGGTCGGAATGCGCAAATCAAATTCCTTGATCAGGCTTTTGCGATTATCAATCTTTTTGGTGATGGTCTCAAAACTGTAATTCTTGGCAATATACGGGTCGTGCGCGGGGTTCCATACTTGAGTGTCAATGCCGTTGAGGATACCGCACAAATGATCGCGCCGGTCTTGAAAGACCCCCTGTAACCCGCAGCCCAGATCGGTTTCGCAAATTTCACGCGCATAGGTGGGGCTCACTGTCGTAATAAAATCGGCATAATTGATCCCGGCTTTTAGAAAACTGATGCGGTCAAAAAACTCCAACCCCGTAGGAGTGAAATCATCCCACGACAATCCCAGCCCCGCCATGTGCCAATTATCAAACAAGCCTTGATAGGCAATATTATGAATGGTGAAAAGAAATTTGGGAATTTCCCCCGCGGGTGGCGAGGCAAGGCGTTGAGAGTAGAGCGGAATTAATCCGCACTGCCAATCATGGCCATGGATGAGGTCAGCCTGCCACATCGGATCATAATGAATGAGATTGGCCGCCGCATGACAAAAAGCCCCAAAGCGAATATGATTATCCGGCCAATCACGACCATGTTCATCAATATAGGGGTGACGTGCAGCAAAGAGTTGCGGGGAGTCAAACACATAGCACGGTGTGGGTGGAAAATGCCCGTCCGGATGCTCCAAAATTCCGAATAAAATGCGCGCGTCCTGAATAGTGCCAATCCCATTATATTTTGCAATCTGGCAAGGGTGTTTCAGGTTTTTGAGAATAGCGTCATAGCCCGGCAGGAATAATCGTACCTCCGCCCCCAATTGATGCAAAACGGGGGGCAGCGCACCACAGACATCTGCCAATCCGCCGGTTTTGACGAATGGATAAATCTCACTGGTGGCAAATAAAATTTTCATGAGGACAGCGCATTGATCATGTTCATAGTAATAAGGACCACGCCGTTTTCGGAAACATAAAATCTGCGTTCATCCTCTGCCTTGTCCTCCCCCACAATCAAACCTTCGGGAAGTTTGCACCCTCGGTTGACAATGACCTTTGTGAGTTGACATCCACGGCCGATCTCGACCTCCGGTAAAATAATCGAATGATCAATCGTGCAATATGAATTAATGCGCGTGCGGGTGGAAATCACCGAATTGCGCACCGAAGAACCCGAAACGATGCAGCCATTGGCCACCAAACTATCGACTGCGCAGCCACGCCGCCCGTCATCATTAAACACAAATTTTGCCGGCGGCAATTGTGCCTGGAATGTCAGAATCGGCCAGTTTGGATCATAAAGATCCAAAAGCGGCGTGACATGGGTCAGGTCCAGATTGCACTCCCAATAGGCATCCACCGTCCCGACATCGCGCCAATAGGGGGAGGAGTTAGACGAGCTTAAAACGCAACTTTGGGCAAAATTATGGGCCTTAATCTTCAAGCCTTTTTGCGCAACAAAATAAGGGATCAAATTTTTGCCAAAATCGTGCTGCGAGTTTGTATCCTGAGAATCGCGCAGCAATTCACGAAATAAAAAATCCGCATTGAACACATAAATCCCCATACTCGCCAATGATTTTGACGGGTCGCCGGGGATGGAGGGGGGATCGGC
>JAEUKN010000063.1 GCA_016794305.1 Alphaproteobacteria bacterium
GTGTACGATCCGATGCGGTTCTCGGAAAACCGCAAAAATCCTGTGCCATAGCGAGATCCTGAACAGGTTCTAAAAAACCGATCATCAGGCGTAGTGCTTAAAGACGGCATTGCTAGAAACGTATAAAATGTTAAAACTTTGATTTGAGAGAATTATTATGGCTGTTCCTAAGAAGAAAACATCGAAATCTGCCCGCAACATGCGCCGTTCCCACCATGCGTTAAAAGCTGTGAATTGGGTCGAAGATGCCACAACCGGCGAACCTGTACGTCGTCACCATGTGGATTTGAGCACCGGCATGTATAAAGGCCGTCAGGTTATCGATATTAAAGAATAATTATACTTCAATTCCAGCCCCGATTTTGGGGCTGATATTTCTTTCCCTTCCGTTATTCTGCGGCGTTTCTTGAAATCAATAGGATCATAATGTCGGGACACCTGACGATAGCACTCGATGCAATGGGAGGCGATCACGGACCGGCATCCGTTATTCCCGGCGCGGCTTTGGCCCTCACTCACGACCCCCATTTGCGTTTTATGATTTTTGGGGATGAGGCAAAAATTCTGCCATTCTTAACTTCACGTCCGCAGCTAAAGGCGGCGGCACAAATCATCCACACTGACCAATTTATCTCCGCCCATGAAAAGCCGGTGGCGGCGCTGCGGAACGGGCGACAATCAAGCATGCGGCTGGCCATTAACGCGGTGGCGGACAAACAGGCAGATTGCGTGATTTCCGGCGGCAATACCGGTGCGCTGATGGCCATTGCCAAAACTGTTCTCAAATGCCTGCCCGGCATTGATCGTCCGGCGATTGCCAGTGTTCTGCCGACGATGGATAAGGATCTGGTGATGCTGGATCTGGGTGCCAATCTTGAATGTGACGCGGGCATGCTGGTGCAGTTTGCGATTTTGGGCAGCGTGTATGCGCGGGCGGTGCGCGGGTTGGATAAACCGAAAATCGGGCTTTTGAATGTCGGTTCAGAAGATATGAAGGGGCATGACGAATTGCGTGAAGCCGCCAAAATCTTGCAACAAATTACCTTTCCCGGCGAATATGCCGGATTTATCGAAGGCAATGACATTCCAATGGGCAGCGTGGATGTGGTGGTAACGGACGGATTTACCGGTAATGTTGCCCTGAAAACCGCTGAAGGGGTGAGCAAATGGTTCACACATATGCTGCGCAGCGCCTTGAAATCAACGCCAAAGGCGATGTTGGGCGGACTTTTGGCCAAATCGGCCCTTGAAAAACTCAAAACCCATATTGATCCGCGCCTGTATAATGGCGGCATGTTCTTGGGGCTGGACGGTGTTTGTGTAAAAAGTCACGGCAGCATGGACGAGGTAGGATTTGCCAATGCCATTCGCTATGCGTCCGAACTGGCTGCCCGCAATTTTAACCGTCGTGTGGCCGTGGAAATTGCCGAGGTGTTAAAACAAGAATCGCAAATTCATGACGCGGAACTGCGCGCAGACGGAACCAAGGACGACGCATCGGGTGCGGTTCAGGCTGGTGCCCAAAAAGATTATGCGTGCCTGAAAAAGGAAGTCGGATAATGGCTGCGCGCTCTGTCATACGCTCTACCGGGTCTTACCTGCCTCAGCGTATTTTGACCAATGATGAATTGGCCAAACAAGTGGATACGAGTGATGAATGGATCACCCAACGCACGGGTATTCGCGCCCGCCACATTGCGGGGGACGGGGAGCCAACGTCGTTTATGGCCACTGAGGCCGCGCGGCGCGCCCTTGAGGCAGCCAATTGTGGGGCAGCAGATATTGACGGCGTGATTGTGGCCACCACCACGCCTGACCGTTCCTTTCCATCCGTTGCGGTACAGGTTCAATCGGCCCTCAAACTCAAACCCGGTCCGGCCTTTGATGTGCAGGCCGTGTGCTCGGGTTTTGTTTATGCGTTGAGCGTGGCCAATTCCATGATCCAAACCAATATGGCGCGGCGCATTTTGGTGATTGGCGCCGAAAAAATGTCCTCACTGATTGATTGGAATGACCGCACGACCTGCGTGTTATTTGGCGATGGGGCCGGGGCGGTGATTTTGGAACGTCATGAGGATGATGACGGACGTGGTATTCTCTCCACCCATCTTTATGCCAACGGGGATCTGCGCGATTTGCTCTATACCGATGGCGGCACCTGTACCACGGGTACGGCGGGTCATATCGTTATGCACGGGCGCGAAGTGTTTAAAAATGCCGTGACCTATATGGCGGAGATTGTTGAAGAAGTCCTAGACAAGAATCATATTGACGCAAATGCCATTGATTGGTTGGTCCCGCATCAGGCAAATTTGCGCATTATCACATCTACGGCAGAAAAGCTGAATTTACCGATGGATCGGGTGGTGGTCACGCTGGACCGTCATGGCAATACTTCGGCGGCCTCGATCCCCTTGGCACTCGATCACGCGGTGCGGTGCGGGGATATTCAACGCGGGCAGATGGTGTTGTTCGAAGCCCTGGGCGGCGGGCTCACCTGGGCGGCGGCGTTGCTGAGGTTTTAAAAGCTTGTTTACAATGTCTACTTCGGTGTTGTCTTTTTAGACCATTTTTCGAGTCTAGATAACCGAACAATGCTTTAATAAATCATCGCGTCTTCGTCTTTGCCGCCTTTGGCCAGCGCGATTTCGCCTCTGGCTTCGAGGTCTTTGGCGACATTGACGATATATTGCTGGGCTTCTTCGACGTCTTTTAACCGCACCGGCCCCATCGCGCCCATATCTTCCTTCATAATTTTGGCGGCGCGTTCGGACATGTTGGAGAAGAACAAATCGCGCAGCGTGTCGGTGGCTCCCTTGAGTGCAATCGGCAATTTTTCCTTGTCCGCCGCACGAATGATGGTCTGGACTGAAGCCGGATCGAGCCCGCCCAAATCTTCGAAGGTGAACATCAATGCGCGGATACGTTCGGCGGCATCGGGGGCCGTTTCCTCTAACGATCCCATGATACGACTTTCGACCGAGCGTTCCAAACTGTTGAAAATTTCGGCCATCATTTCATGGCTATCGCGGCGTGTGGTTTTGGCGAGGTTGGCCATAAATTCAACCCGCAAGGTTTTTTCCACATCATCCAGAACCTCTTTTTGGATTGATTCCATACGCAGCATACGGTGAATGACCTCCAGCGCAAAGCCTTCGGGCAACAAGGCCAGCACGCGGGCCGAGTGATCAGTGGAAATTTTGGAGAGCACGACGGCAACCGTTTGCGGATATTCTTTTTGCAGGAAATTGGCCAGAACTTCTTCGTTCACATTGCCCAATTTTTCCCACATGGTGCGCCCGGCGGGACCGCGAATTTCCTCCATAATCTGGCCGATTTTGTCCTTGCTGATCCCGGCTTTGGAGAGCAGACGCTCAGTGCTTTCATATGTCCCCACCAATGAACTGCTCGATGACATTTGCTCGGCAAATTCCAGGAAAATACGTTCGACAATGGCGGCACTCACGCGGCCCAGATTGGCCATGGTTTGCGAGATTTCGAGGATTTCTTCCTCGTCCATCAATTGGAATAGGCGCGCCGTGTGCTCCTCCCCCAATGAGAGGAGAAAAACAGCCGTTTTTTCAACACCGCTTAGGGTGCGGTAATCCTCACGCACGCGCATCAGCTACTCTCCTGCGACATCCAGTTGCGCAAAACCCCCACGGTTTCTTCGGGGTAGGCGGAAATAATATCCTCCACTTTCTTGAGGGTTGAAGCCTTCACGCGCCCCTCCACCCGTTGCATATCAATCATTTCATCATTGTCATCGGGGGCAGGGAGGAATTCGCCATTGGCACCAAAACTTCCGCCCGCGCCGCCACCCGGTAACATCGCCATATTGGGGCCGCCAATGGCCCCCATTGCGCCGCCTTGCGCCCCGGGGGGCATGAGGGCGGGATTCTGCCCATATTGCGTGCCCAAATATCCGGCGCCACCCATGCCGTCCATACCGCCCATGCCATCGCCTGCGCCGCCCTCCTCTTCAGTCGCGAGCAAGCGTCCCACCATCGGTTGCAGCACGAGCAGCACCACCAAAATAATCATCACCGCCACGGTCAAAACTTTGGCTGCATCAAGAACATCGGAGCGGTTAAAGCCAAAAAGTTTATCCTCATCATCCGGCGTTGTGACCACATCGGCGAATTGCATGTTGATGACCTCAAGCTTATCGCCGCGCTTTTCATCATAGCCGATGGCAGAGCCAACAAGCGCCGTCAGGTTTTTAATCTCCTGTTCCGATCGCGGTTTGTAAGTCTTATTCCCGTCCTTATCAGTGTCATAGGTTCCGTCAATCAACACGGCGATTGAGAGTTTTTTGACCTCGCCGGTTTGACGAACGAGGGTTCGCTGCGTTTTGCTGATCTCATAATTCGTGGTCTCTTCCGTCCGCGCCGCGTTGGAACTGGGGCCCTGATTATTGTTCAGCAAATCAGCATTGCCGCCCGGCACATTGTTTTGAACGGAAACGGAGTCGGATGATTGATCGGTTTCACTGCTTTTATCCTCCACGGTTTGGGTGGATCGCACGACCTGACCTTCGGGGTTATAAATCTCCTGGTTTTCACTCATCTGGTCAAAATTCAAATCAGCAGAGACATTGGCCCGCACATTGCCATAGCCCACAGTGCGCCCGACCAGATCCTCAATCACCCGTGTCATATGGTTTTCGTAGTTTTTCTTGGCTTCTTCGGCTTTGTTTGAGAGCATGGTGTCTGCATCTTCACTGCCATTGGCCAGCAAATTGCCTTCAGAATCCACAATCGAAACATTTTTGGCCTTGAGGTTAGGCACAGCCGAGGCCACGAGCGATTGAATACCCGCAATTTGCTCACGGTCCAGAGTTTGCCCGCCGCGCATTTTTAAAAAGACGCTGGCACTGGCCGGGCGGCTTTCGCGTTGGAATAATTCACGTTGCGGTAACACCAAATGCACCCGCGCGCTGCGGATCGGCTCGAGTGCAGAAACTGTTCTAGCCAACTCGCCCTCTAACGCCCGCACCTGATTGATATTTTGCACAAAGCTGGTGACCCCAAAACTGGATTGTTTATCGAATAATTCATACCCCAGCGAGCCGGAATTGGGCAGTCCGGCCTGAGCCACCAACAACCGCGCGCGCCCGATTTCCTTTTCCGGCACGCGGACGGTTTCGCCATCGCCACTGACATCATAGGGGATTTTGGCTTCCTCGAGTTTCGCGGTAATAGCGGCAGAGTCCTCGCCCTGAAGATCCTTATACAGCATCTTCATTTTCGGGCCCGACACCTGCATGGAAATATAGATGAAAAAGATCAGCAAACCCATTAAAACCGCGGCCATAATCCCCAATCGGGCCGGCCCCAGTTTCTTTAATGTTTCAAGAAAATTATTCACGTCCGAATGTCCGTTGCTGACCTAAGAAATACCCCAAGAAATTTCGCGCCACCGCGTGCCCGTGCCTTTGGAAAAGCACTGATTCATGAATAGTTTATCAGAAACCGCCATATGTTACTATAGCGGACTATCATCATTTTTATCAAAAAATCAGGACATTTTTGGAAGAATAAATTACCGCGCGGTTCTTATGACATAAAGGCTTCGTAGTCCGCGATTTCAACTGTGCCTTGTTGAAAGTCTATAGTTCCGAAATAAGGTTCGGCCATCGGCACATAAAAGCTTTTACCGCCCTGAAGGGGCATGATTTCAAGCAAATCACTCGCGCCAAAATTTTGAATGGCGATGATTTCACCGATAATGATATTCTCCGGATTCAAGGCTTTGAGGCCGATCAGGTCATCAAGGTAAAGTTCCCCATCCGCCAAATCCGGTAATTGATCGCGGGTGATAAAGAGTTCACGCCCGCGCAGTTTTTCCGCCGCGGTGCGGTCTGTGATCCCGTCAATAGCCGCGACCCAATCGCCCTTAATCGGGTTTTTTAGGGTGATCTTGTAGGCCCGCCCGGAGTCATCGGTGATCGAGTTGTAATCAGCAACATCCCGCGGATCTTCAAGGAAACAGCGCAATTTGACAAACCCCTTCACCCCGTGAGCGGTGAGGATTTTAGCAACCAAAATTTTGCGCGTGTGAGTCATCTTTTTGTTTTGAGTCGCGGCAAGAATATTAAAGGGCACTTCTAAAAGGATTCCTAAAATATCTTGGGGCTAGCAGATGTGTCAGGACCCCGCATCAAGTGCGGGGTTACGAAATTTGAGTGGTGGCAAGGGAGGAGGGACAAGAATCCGTTCATGCCCTCCCGACTGCGGTGTTTGGATTATTCCGCCTTGTCAGCAGAAGCTGCGGCAGCGGCTTCGGCCTTTTTCGCTTTTTCCTTGGCGCGTTCCTGGGCTTTGGCTTTTGGTTGCGCTTGTTTTGGATTGTTACGCTCAGCCGGCATCGGGGCCAAACCTGCTTTGCCCAAGAAATAGGCCACGCGGTCGGTCGGTTGCGCGCCCACACCCATCCAATGTTTGATCCGTTCAGCGTTCAGGACCACGCGGCGTTCGCTGTCCTTGGCTTGGCGAGGGTCATAGACACCCACTTTTTCAATGTAATTTCCATCACGCGGAGCGCGGCTGTCAGCCACAACAATTGCGTAAACGGGTAG
>JAEUKN010000064.1 GCA_016794305.1 Alphaproteobacteria bacterium
ATGTACGTGAGAAGCGGAAGCGCAGAAATACCGTGAAAAGCCAACGCCGGAGTAGAGATCATGAACAGGTTCTTAGGTCTATCATATGGCTAAGCAGAGCATAAACAAGTTACAGGTGATGGGATTTTAATCACAAAACCTTCAAGTTTGGGATAGATTTTAGTGTCTTAATGCCTTAGTAATAAAAAGATGTTAGAAATCTTTCCTTTTCACAAACTTTAATCCAGGAGTTATAATCATGGAACTCGCAATTCACGGCAAACAAATTGATGTGGGGGATTCCCTGCGTGCGCATGTCACAAAAAAATTAGAGGATGTCAACGCCAAGTTTTTTAATCGTGCCATTGATGTTACGGTTACGCTCTCTCCCGAAGGGCATGGATTTGTAAAAAGCCATGTCTCGCTCAGGGTAGGCAAAGATATTATGGTTTCCGCCAATGCGGTAGAGGCTGATGCCTATGCGTCCTTTGATTCCGCCGCAGAAAAAGTGGCCAAACAGTTGCGCCGTTATAAAAACCGGCTCCGTGATCACCATGCCTATCTTGAGCAAACACCGGAAGCCGAAATGACCAAAGCGTTAAATTATGTTTTGGCCACCAAACAGTTGGATGGGCATCAGGATACAAAAAATGAGGATGAGGGTAGTGAGTTTGAGCGTGGCGATGCCCCCGTCATTGTTGCCGAGGAAGCCACTCAAATCCAAAAAATGAGCGTTCATGACGCGGTGATGCGCATGGATCTCTCCGGTCAAACCGCCATATTATTCCGCAATCCAAAAAACAATCATTTGAACATGGTGTATCGTCGCGCCGATGGAAATATCGGTTGGATTGAACCGCAGGACGATGTTGCGTAGTTAAGTCCCTGATTTAAAAATCCCCCTTAACCCATTGTGTTTTAAGGGGGATTTTTTTATGATCAATCTTGTTGTGGGCTGATTGTGGGCTGAAAAAGGAACTACCTTTTTCCAAAGCTTTTATGCGGTCCGGATTTTGTCGCAGGTTTTCCGCCCGTTGCAAAGGATTTACCCTGAGGTTTGCCGCCTTTTGCGCCATTGGGCTTCGATTGTCCAAAACCGGAACGAGAATTTCGTTCGCCGTCCTTGTGAGGTTTAAATTTCGTGGCGGAGTCATTTTGGCCCGATTTCTTAAATTTGAAATCGTTGCCGTTGGTGCTCAACGGATCAAAGGATTTTTTACCCATCGGCTTTTGGTCCCTGAACTCCCTATTTTCCCGTGGCTGATGCTCCCGTGGCTGATGCTCCCGTGGTTGATGATCGCGTGATTGATGATCGCGAGGCGGGCGGGCGTCACCGTCAAATTTTCTGGGTCGATCATCATTCCGCCGCTCTTGAAACTTTTCGGATCTCTCTGATCTCTCCGGTCTATCTGATCTTTCGAAGCGTTGCGGCCTGTCTGATCTATCGAATTTTTTGAAATGGCCGTCTTGGTTGACATGACCATCTTCTGATTTGCGATCAAAATTTTTGCCGTAAGGCTTATCAAATCGCGAAGATGAGGAATATGAGTTGGCGGGAGCGGATTTTTTGCTCTTCCAACTATCTTTCCATGAGGCAGGCTTACCGGAGGAGGAACCGCCATTCGCATAACCAGAGCCGGAGCGTGGCCCGCGGTTTCCACCACGGCCCTGACCATTGCCCCTATTTCCCTGACCATGAGATTGGCCATGAGATTGGCCGCCTTTATTATGGTGTTTTTCAGGATTCATCAGCCGGTCAATCGCCGCCCATTTGATGCGGTCCTGGCCGGAGATCAGGCAGATAGCCTCACCCTCCGCGCCATTGCGCCCGGTGCGGCCAATGCGGTGAATGTAATCTTCGGGGCATTGCGGCAAATCGTAGTTAATAACAGTTTCCAGCAAAGGAATATCAAGGCCGCGGGCCGCAACATCGGTGGCCACCAAAATTCGCGTATCATTTTTGCGGAATTTTTTCAAAACGCGGTCACGTTGAGCCTGACGCAAGTCGCCGTGGATGGCTTCGGCGGAGTGGTTATCATGCTCCAACCGCCGCGCCAAGCGGTCTGCGCCATGCTTGGTTTTCACAAACACAATAATCTGACCCGAACGCGCATCGAGCAATTGCACCAATTGATCGTGCTTGCCGTCATCATTCACATGGATCAATTCTTGTTTGATTTTTGGTGCCGCCATATGTGGTTGGTGAGTTTCCACACGTGAAGGATCGGTCAAATATTTCCCCGCCAAACGCATGATATTGGGCGGCACCGTGGCGGAAAACATCAATGTTTGACGTTTTTCCGGGAGGTAGGCGGCAATCGCCTCCAACTGCACGCCAAATCCCATATCGAGCATGCGGTCGGCTTCGTCCAGCACCAAGAAATCAGTTTTTGACAGGCGCAGAGTATCACGTTCCAAATGGTCGTTAATCCGTCCCGGCGTGCCGACAATGAGCCGTGGATGGGTTTGGAGTTGCTTGAGCTGTTTAAACATCGGCTCACCCCCGATCAGGAGGGCGGAGCGAATGCTGTGCCCCTCAGGAATAAAGCTTTTGAGCTGGACCATCACCTGCATCGCCAGTTCGCGCGTGGGGGCCATGACCAGCGCGGATGAATATGTATGGTTGATCAGATGATGAATGAGCGGCAAGCCGAACGCCGCAGTTTTACCCGTTCCGGTTTGCGCCGTTCCCAAAATGTCTTTGCCTTCCAAAGCCAAGGGAATCGATGATTTTTGAATGGGGGTTGGGGTGGTGAAATCAATGGTTGAAAGTTTACCCAATATAGCCTGATGCAGGCCGAAGTCAGAAAATCCGGTCATAATATATCCTTAATCTAAACCGTGAAACCTGCGCCTAACTTCACCTGCGACTTGTGTCACAGCGAAATCACGAACAGGTTATAAATGATGGTTCCACCGTGGAGCCACCGTGAGTTAGTCTCAATTGCCCGGCGCATAACAAATTATTATGAATGCGCGATGCAACTGGCTCTCGTTCAACACGGCTGATTTTAAAGATTAAAACCAATTATCTGGACTTGTAAAATTTGGGCCTAAAAACTTATTTGCCAAATTTTTTCCGCGAATTTATTTCACTTCGCATTCAGGGGTTAAAGACACCCCGCTGTCCGGTGCGGAAAAAAAGCTTTTTTAACTCTTCACAGGGTTTATACGCGAATCTGTGGGCAAAAGCAAGAAAAAGCTTGAACTGAAACTGAAATGCCCCTTTCAAGGGGAGAAATTTGAAAAAACGCCACTAAAAGCCCAAGCGGCATGTGGGGTCATGACTGGGTTTTTTTGGAAATGTGTCATAATGCATACTGCGAGGCCCTAGTGAAATTTAAGCGGTCTTTAACATATTAATGGTAGCATTGCATGTATGGTCGTTAACTATATTTTATTTATAAGGAGAGAACTATGGCTACGCAAACTAGTCCTATGGCAAGTGATGCCGCAGATCTTGCTGACCAAACGAGATATCTTGCAACACGTACGCCAGAAGGTAAACTGTTGAAAGATAATTTTCCTAATATTCCGGATGCTCTCTTTGCGCGAGCTTTCGTTGAGATGGGGAGAGTGCTTAGTTTTCGGGGGTCAGATTGGGCAACTGATGATGTAAGAGGAGCGAATGATGCTTTGTGGGATCCTGGTAAACGTACATTTAGGGATGTTGGGAGCGATCCGACAGTTACGCTGGACGCGGCGTGCGCACGTTTCAATTATGAAAATAGACTGGAAGAGCTTCCTGAAGTTAACAGGCAAAGCATTGCCGGCCCGGAAGGGGATCCCAATTCTGAAGTAGTTATGCAAGTTGCAGAGTTTATTCGCGGCGTTGTGGCCGAACAATATGCTGGTATGCAGCGAAATAGGCAGTCTGCTGCGTCAATTTGTGCGCAGGTGAAGCCATAGACCATAGCATAGTACACGTAGCCAGACTATCAACCATGCATGCTATGAGAGCATGTTCAGAATCGCGCTGCGGAACAAGACTTTGAGGTTTTTGGAAATCCGCACCGCAGCGTGCCTGAAGGTACGTGATGTGCGGCATGCGGAGAAACTCCGCAAAAGTCAAAGCCAAAGTGGGATCACTCCAAAGGCCAGCGGGGGCGGGCCTTGAAGTTGAGCGGGGCGGTGCGGCCGGCCTTTAAAAGTTCCACGCCGGCCCAGGCAATCATCGCGCCGTTATCGGTGCAATATTGAAGCGGCGGCGCCATTAACTCGAAGCCTTGGGCTTGGGCGGCCCTTTCTAAAGCCGCACGAATAACCAGATTTGCCGATACGCCGCCACAGACGATGAGTGCGGGCGGCGCCCCCAGCGGCAAATGGGCGGGGTAACCCGCGGCGATGAATTTTTCCATGGCTTGCGATGCGCGTAAGCTCAGGGTTTGCGCGATCACATCCTGAAGCGCCGCCGCAAGATAAGCGCGATTGAGCGTATCTTCAGCCCCGCTTTCACGATCAATGATCTGGCGCACTGCGGTCTTCAATCCCGAAAAAGAAAACGCCAAATCTTTGGAATATTGCATCGGAATAGCCAAAGGATAGCGCGCGCGTGCCAAGAAAAGATCATCACATTGCGCGGCCAATTTTTCCAAATGCGGCCCGCCGGGATAGGGCAAGCCCATCATTTTGGCGGACTTATCAAAACATTCGCCCACCGCATCATCGCGCGTGGTGGCCCATAATTGATAGCGGCCAATATCCTGCGCCAATAAAATTTGCGTGTGACCGCCCGATACCAACAACACCAGATAGGGAAAGGGAATATCACGGATCAGGCGGGGGGTGAGGGCGTGGGCTTCCAAATGATTCACCGCGATAAACGGCTTGGAATGGGCCAATGCCACGGACTTCGCGGCCATCATCCCGACCATCACACCACCGATCAGTCCGGGGCCACAGGTCGCGGCGACCCCGTCCAGGTCAGAAAAATTCAGATCGGCTTGTTTCATCGCCTCCAGAATCAGTCGATCAAGATGATCCAGATGCGCGCGCGCCGCCACTTCGGGCACCACACCACCGGTGAGGCAATGAATGTCAATCTGGCTCAACACCAAATGCGAACGAACGGTGCGGTGATCGTCAACCACCGCCACCGCCGTTTCATCACAACTGGTTTCTATGCCAAGGATGATCATCTGTGTTCACACATCTCTATAATGCCTGTCGTGTTCCGCAATGTAGATGACCCGCATAATGCGGGTCATGATTTTGTGAATGAATGATTCACCACTTATTTCACGCGCGATACATATTCATCGGTGCGCGTATCAATTTCAATCTTATCCCCAATCTCAACAAAGGCCGGCACAGGAATTTCATGACCCGTCGGCAAACGGCCCGGTTTCATAACTTTGCCGGATGTGTCGCCGCGCACGGCAGGTTCGGTGTAAATTATTTCGCGCACGATTTTAACCGGCGGTGTGATCGAGATTGGTTTGCCTTCATAGAAGGTCACTTCGCATGGCATTTGTTCTTCCAAATATTTCAACACGCCTTCAATATCGTCTTTCGAGAGTTCATATTGATTATATTCGGCATCCATGAAGACGTACATGTCGCCGGCTTCGTAGGAATAGTTAACTTCCTTGGTTTCCAGGATAATGTCTTCGAATTTTTCATCGCTTTTATACACGCCTTCGGAGTTTCCGCCGCTCAATAATTTGCGGAATTTGAATTTCATCACGGCGGCGTTGCGGCCCGATTTATTATATTCGGCTTTTTGAATGACCACGGGTTCGCCATCAAGCAAAACCACGTTTCCGGCTCTTAAATCTTGTGCAATTTTCATGACTTTATCCTTACTATTTTCATTTAACCATTCGAAACACTGTGAGTGTCCATCCCGCAAAACGCCAAAAGTCGTTCAGTCAAGGACGGTGACTCTATCAAAAACTCAGCCCACGCCGCAGCACCATGCCTGATCGCGTCAAGCTGATCGACCATAGACAGCCAAGCCGCCGTGTCTTTAAGGTCCCTTTCATTCCATATTTCAAAGCATTTGGCAAG
>JAEUKN010000065.1 GCA_016794305.1 Alphaproteobacteria bacterium
TCATTGATGATAACGGGCTGAAATCGCTTCACGATCACGACCAAATCGCCTTTCGTTATTGTGATGCGCATGGCCAAACGAACGAACAAAACTACAATCCCAACGGATCAATTGACGATATTGCCGGGGTGATAAATCGGGAAAAAACCATACTGGGCATGATGCCGCATCCTGAAAATTCCGTGGTCACGCATGCGGGCGGGCATCAGGGGATTCCGTTATTCCAAAGCATGATCGAAGCCATCGCCGCATGACACGCTGGATCATCCATGAATATGCGGAAATCGGCAGCACACAGGATGAAATTCGCCGTGTGATTGATGGGGAAACCCGCGAAAATTCTGCCGCGTGTCCATCGCCCGCCCACCCCAAAATCGTGGTGCGCGCCGACAAACAAACCGCAGGCCGCGGGCGGGCAAATAATGTTTGGCGATCGGAAGAGGGTAATTTTTTCGCGACTTTTGCTTTGGCCTTTCCGCAAAACGACCCGGAATTTTTAAAAAACGCCGCCAATTATTCCTTTGTCGCGGCGCTTTCTGTCTCTGAAAGTTTGAAATCTTTTCTGGATGATGCCGCGCCGTATCATGGCCCTGCAAAGCTTGAAAACTCGCCGCACATCCAACATAAATGGCCCAATGATGTTTTGATCAACGGGCAAAAAATCGCCGGTATTTTGATTGAAATTTATGATCCCTATATCCTCATCGGTGTTGGGGTCAACCTCGCTCATGCGCCCGCATTGCCCGGCTCACTATCCCCCAACTCCACCTCCAACTCCCCATCGCCCGCCGCTACGGCTTCGCTGCCGGCCACGGCGTTGAGCCACTATGCCGCCCCGCCGCCACCATCGGTTTTCCTGCGTATTTTGAGCGCGCAACTGGATCATTTTTGCGGCGTTTTACAGCATGACGGATTTGCGGCCATACGCAGCCTGTGGTTAAAAAATGCCTATGGCATCGGCGGCCCCGTCACGGTCCGCACCCCGCATGAGGTGTTCACGGGTGAGTTTAAAGATTTGGAACCTGACGGAGCGTTACGCGTTTTTGACCCCGCCCAACAAAAAATCCGTAAAATTTATTCCGCTGACATATTTTTTAACGAGGCCCAAGATGCTGCTGACCATTGATTGCGGCAACACCAACACCGTTTTTGCGCTGTATGATGTTGATAAAAATAAGACTGATATTGATAAAGTTTTTGACTCCCACACGCTGCCGCCTTTGCTCGGACTCTGGCGCAGCCAAACCAACGCCGCGCGTACGGCGGATGAATATCTCGCGTTTTTTTCGCAACATCTAGAACTTAAAAAACTGGATTTATCCGCAATTTCCTTGGCGGTTATTTCATCGGTCGTGCCCGATGCCAATTTTGCGTTGGAACGATTTTGCACGCTTGGTTTGGGGGTCAGGTCCGTATTGGTGGGTAAGGATATTTTGCCGGGTGATCTGGGCCTTGTGATCAAAATCGACAAACCCCAAGAACTCGGCGCGGACCGGATCGTCAACGCGCTGGCGGTCAACCAATTTTATGGCGCGGGGGCGATTGTGGTTGATTTCGGCACCGCCACCAGTTTTGACGTGATTGCGGATGACGGGGCTTTCCTCGGCGGGGTGATTGCGCCGGGCATCAATCTTTCTCTCTCTGCATTGCATGCGGCCGCCGCCAAACTGCCGAAAATCAGCATTGCGCGCCCCCCGCACGCGATTGGCACCAATACGGTGCATGCGATGCAATCGGGAATTTTTTACGGCTATATCGGATTGGTGGAGGGGCTGTTGACCCGACTGCGGCTTGAGCTAAACTTCACCCCCAAAATCATTGCCACCGGCGGGCTTGCGCCGCTTTATGCGCCGCATATTCCGCTGATTGACCAATGTGATGAGGAATTAACCGTCAAGGGACTTTTAAGCATTTACCAAACGTTGAAAACAATGTAGTGTCGGCGCAACATGGAACCGAAAATCGTAAAAAAATCTCGTTCGCCCTCGCCGCCGCTCTCGACGCCGCCTTCGCCGCGCGCTAAACAATTTAGCGACGCTGCGCCCGCACCCAAAAACACCCCGAAAAAACCTAAGCCGGCACTCAAGTCCCCCGCGTCCCCCACGTCCCCCACGTCCCCCACGGCGGCCCCCGCGGGCATCAATCAAACCACCAATTTTTCGCGCGGATTCTATTTCCTCCCCCTGGGCGGGAGCGAACAATTCGGCGTGAATTTCAACCTCTATGGTTGCGACGGCAAATGGCTGATCATGGATTGCGGCATGGGGTTTGCCGATGAACATTACCCGAATGTCGATATTTTGCTCCCCGATCCCGGCTTTATCGAAGCGCGGAAAAAGGACATTGTGGGCCTTGTCCTCACCCATGCGCATGAAGACCATATCGGCGCGGTGCCGTATTTGTGGCCGCGGCTGAAATGCCCGATTTATTGCACAAAATTCACCGCCGCCGTGTTGCGGGCCAAGATGAACGAATTCCCCAAATGTCGCGATGCGCATATTTACGAAGTGAATGAGGATTTTAAAATTCCGCATGATTTGGGCCCGTTTACGCTGGAATTTCTGCGGGTTCCGCACTCGGTCCCGCACTCGGTTTTAACCGCCATTCACACGCCATATGGCACGGCGGTGCATTCGGGGGATTGGAATTTTGACCCGCGACCGGTGCTCGATACGGCCTTTGACACCGCCAAACTCGATAGGCTTTCGGGGCAAAATATCCTGGCCTATATCGGGGATTCGACCAACGCCCCCATCCCCGGATTGGGCGGGAGTGAGTCCGATGTCGAAGACAATCTCCGCCAAGTCTTTGATAAAATCGAAGGGCGAATTCTGGTCACGATTTTTGCCTCTAACATCGCGCGAATCCAAAGCATTGCGCGGGCGGCCAAACATGTGGGGCGGCGCGTTTGTTTGCTCGGCCGTTCGCTGCACCGCATGGTGTCCTGCGCGCATGAATGCGGCTATTTAAAGGATTTGCCGGAATTTATTGATGAATCCGATCTGCCGTCCTTGGCGGCTTCTCGCACCGTGTTGATTGTCACGGGATCACAGGGAGAGGCGCGCGCCGCGCTTTCCCGCATTTCCCGCGGTGATTGGAAAAATTTGAAATTGGGGCCTAAGGATGTCGCCATTTTCTCCTCTCGCGCCATTCCCGGCAACGAAAAAGACATTAATCAGGTGAAGAATAATTTGAGCGCGGGGGGCGTCAAGGTGCTCGATCCTGCCAATGCGGGCTGTAAAATTCATGTTTCCGGCCACCCGTACCGCGAAGAAATTCGCCGCATGCTCACCCATCTGCGGCCGCATGCGGTGATTCCCGTTCACGGCGAATATATGATGCTGGAATCTCATGCCGAACTGGCGGCGGAATGCAACATTCCCGCCCTCATCCCCCATAACGGCGCGGTGATTTGTCTGGCGCGCAGCGAGCAACAATCGAATGCGGATCAACCCCTGCCCGAAATCATTGATCATATTGAAACCAAATTGCTGGCGGTGGAACCGCAACGCATTATTCCCGCCAATCATGCAGCGATTCTAGAGCGTAAAAAGCTGCAATTTTCCGGCGCCGCGCATATTACGCTTTTGCTTAATCGCCACGGATTATTGCACGGCCCGGCGCATATTTCGCTCTTGGGATTGATTGATGAACGCGATGAACAGGAATGCGATATTCTGGATGATCTGCATCAGGAAATCGAAGATACTTTGGATGATTTGATGGATGATGATATCACTGATGACATCCGCATCATGGAAGATGTGCGTGTGGCCTGTCGCCGATATTTGTTTCAACTCTTCGGCTTCAAACCCAAGGTCACGGTGCATTTGCTGCGGGTATAGTGATTTCAAATAAAAATAGCATGATATTTTTATTTGAAATTGTACCGAGCAAGGCGAGGCGGGCTTGCCCGGCGTCTGAGGGCGCGAATTAAAAATCCCGTATTTCTAATTCGCATGATTGTAATATTAAGATCAAGGCCATATCATGGGATGGATCAGCGGCATTGTGGTATTTTTGATGATCTGGTGGACGGTGTTATTTGCCGTCCTGCCATGGGGCATTCGCCCGCATAATTCTGCGGATTCAACGCACGCGGCGGGCCTTGTGGCCCCCGGCGCACCGATTAAAACGGGACTAAAACAAAAATTTCTGATCACAACCGTAATTTCTTGTTTTTTGTGGGCGGGAGTTTATGGACTTATCCGCGCAAATATTATAGATTTTTATTCACAAGCGGCACAGATGGAACAGCAAGATAACGCGCGCGCTCCCTCTTCCCCTCACCGCTAAAATGACACGAGCCATAAAAAGGATTTTGCAACATGCCCTCGGTTTCCGCCACATTCCGCTTTTTATCCCTGCTGTTTTCCCTGCCGTTCACGGCTTGCCTGCTGATGTTCACCATGGCTCTGGTGATGAGCGCACACACGGCCCATGCCCGTGATAAATCCCGCGATATAACTGACGGCAAAAGCTCAGAAACCGCGGTCGCCAAGCTGATCTGCGAACGTCGCTATATGACCGCTGCATCACCGGACGCTGCGAATTACCATGGCGGATCGGATGTGTATGGCAACGCAGTGGCCCCGGCGGACCTTGCGCCACCGCCCGCAATCATGGGGGATGCAACGGGGGATACGACCTATATTGAAGCCCCCCTGACCGTTGATCTGGCCGCGCGCATGGATATCCCACTGGCGGGGCGCCCGGAAATGAAATCCGCCATCGGTAATCTCAAATTATTCAGGGACGGGCATATCGAATATAACGGCCAGGACATGACGGACCGCGTGGCGGCCTATTGCGGCTTTGCTGCGCCGAAATCGCCAATGCCACAGCCAGCTCCCATGATGTTGCCGGAGCCTAGCTTGGGGGCCAAAGACCCACTCGCAGGCTCGGTCGCCCCGTCGCAAACCATTGAGGACCCGGCGCTCAAACTTAAATACGAAATGCCAAAAGGCACCGCCAACATTTCGCGCTGATGCTTAATCATTGAACTTGGCATTGAACTCGGCACCAAACTTCAAAAATATTTAAAAGGATAAAAAATGGGTTTTAATTGTGGAATTGTGGGGTTGCCGAATGTGGGCAAATCCACCTCTTTTAACGCTTTAACCGCGACGGCGGCGGCTCAGGCAGCCAATTTCCCCTTTTGCACGATTGAACCGAATATCGGCCGGGTGGCGGTGCCTGATGACCGGCTTGCGCATCTGTGTGCCATTGCCAAATCGCAAAATATTGTCCCAACGCAATTGGAATTTGTGGATATTGCCGGGCTGGTGAAGGGCGCGTCAAAGGGCGAAGGGCTGGGGAATAAATTCCTCGCCAATATTCGTCAGGTCGATGCGATTATCCATGTGCTGCGCTGTTTCGAAGATGAAAATATCACGCATGTGGAGGGGTCGGTGGACCCGGTGCGCGACGCGGACACCATTGAAACCGAACTGATTTTGGCCGACCTTGAGAGTTTGGACCGCCAGATCGACGCAATCGGCAAAAAGGCCAAATCGGGCGACCGTGAGCTAAAATCACAATTGGAAATGATGCAAACCGTGCGCGCCGCACTGAACGAAGGCCGCCCCGCGCGCAGTGTGCCAATCGCCGATGACATGATCAAACCCTTTCGCGAATTGTTTTTGATGACGGCCAAACCAATGCTTTA
>JAEUKN010000066.1 GCA_016794305.1 Alphaproteobacteria bacterium
GATCAACATCCAATCTCTCACCTTCTATGACTTGTGCCAGATCACTGGCATTCCCGACCAAGTCAGACAATCCCTCAATAGATTGTAAGGCCTGAGCTGCTCCATTCTTGAAAGCCTGTTGCTCCTGCGTGGTCAGCTGTCCTTGTTTGGCTATGCGTTCCTTGACCTGATCCCTCATGGCCTTAAAATGTGCAGTCAGTGCCTCGCGTATATCGTGATAATCCATCATATTTAGAATCGGGTTGGTTAATGCGTTATCTGCATAATATGCCAGACAACGGATCATATGTAATGCTTCCTGTGGACATCGTGTATCCAAAGACATCTTTATGTCTGTTCGTCTGCCCTGCGGGTGAATTGAGGCAGGAAGCGGAAAACGGAAATAGTAAAGGTTATGGCGGGAGAGCGTTAAATAAGACGGGTTAAACATGGCAAATGTCTCACTGTTGTGTCTCACCAGTGAAAATTGCTCGTAACTTATTGATTTTATTGATATTGGCGTCCCCTACGGGATTCGAACCCGTGTCGCCTCCGTGAAAGGGAGGTGTCCTAGGCCTCTAGACGAAGGGGACTGCCTGGAGATTTGAACAGGCGAACTTATACATGCAAATCATGATGCTTTTCAAGTCCTTTTTTCGCTTTTTTTAAAATTTATTTTTGCGCCAAGGATTTACCTCCTGGCCGCGTCTTATTATCATGGCCGGTGATGCGAGATAAAGATGATTCCGAATTGATCAAATGCGCGGCGGCCGGTGATGGTGCGGCGTTTTCCACGCTGTTGGAAAGGCATTATATGACGATTTATCGCATGGCGTTTCGATTTTGTGGCGGCAAGCAAGATGCCGAAGATGTCACCCAATTGGCATGTATGAAATTGGCGCAGAATCTTCATGCCTTTAAGTTCCAGTCGAGCTTTACAACATGGCTTTATACCCTCATCCTCAATACTGCGCGAGATTGGCGGCGGTCACAGGCGCGGCATGAGCGCGGCGCGGTGGCGATTGAATGGGCAGAGGGGCAAAAAGATGACCGTGAAAACGCCGAAGATCAACTGGAAATCAGGGAAAAATTTGCGGCCGTTCATGCCCTCCCCGAACCTGAACGCGAGATTATATGGTTGGTATATGGCGAAGGGTTAAGCCATAAAGAGGTTGCCAAAATCATTGGATGTTCCGAAGGGACAATTTCCTGGCGCATTCACGAAGCCCGCAAAATTTTAAAAGCAAGCACTGTGAAATCACCATTAAACCCGGGAAAGGAGGCATAAATGGATCAGGATCAAAGTCATTCAAAAGAAAAACGCGATGAATTTCACGATTTATTTGCCCATGAGCATATTCCCACGCCCGATGAAAACGCCCGGAAAACCGCCATAAATTTGGCCATGGCCGAGTTTGAGAAAAATAAATTGCAAAAAAACAAAGATTTTTTCCAAGGAAATAATTTTTTCACCCGTCTGATGTTTAGAAGCAAATTGCAACAACATCAACCAAGGAGTGAAAAAATGGCATACTCAAAAAGAAAATTTATCTATGGCGGTTTGGCAACGGCGTGCGTGGCGTTGCTGGTTTACGGCGTGGCCGATCATTCTTCATCAAGTCTTATCGGATATGGAACGCAGAACGCTCAGGTCAGTCACAACAGTTTTAATTCTATCGCGAGCAATGTTATCGGATGGCGGCCGAATTTTTCAGGCGATGCGGCCGCTCCTGGTAGAAGAATGGTTGATTGGCAGCCGAATTTTTCAGACGAGGCGACCACAAGTCCGGATCGGCTAAGCAAAATAGTTGAGGGGCAGTCAATGGATATGGCGGCTGCACAAAGTTCATCTGTGCAAACCAGGTCAGCAGACATTGCCGCACAGCAAGCAGTTCAGCCCGGCAATACACCCGCATCCGCCCCCATCCCTGCCCCCGCCGAGAAGATTTCAAAAAATGAAGTTGCAAGCGAATCAACGCAAGCCATCCCAGAACCGTCAATCGCTGCGGCCCCCCAGGCTGCGCCCCTGTCTGCCCAATTATCCGCCATAACCAATTCGGCAAGCATGATGGGCGGAATGGATGCCGTGACCCTGCAACAACAGGAATTTGGCCGCGATAAATTTAAGGATTTTGAAGAAAACTCAATTAAATCGGTCAAGGCCGAACCCATGTCCACATTTTCAATTGATGTGGATACTGCGTCCTATTCCTTTATGCGATCCGGCCTGTCACAGGGTGTTTTGCCGCCAAAAGATGCGATCAGAATTGAAGAGTTAATCAACTATTTTGACTATGCCTATCCTTTGCCTGAGAAAAAAGATGTCCCGTTCAGCACCAACGTGATGGTGGAACCTTCCCCGTGGGGTAAGGGCAAACAGCTCATGACCATTGGCATTAAGGGATATGACATTCCGGCGGACCAAGCCCCCAATAGTAACCTTGTGTTCCTGCTCGATGTATCCGGATCAATGAATGAACCTGCGAAATTACCACTTTTAAAAACATCCATTGCGATGCTGCTTGATCACCTCAAACCCACAGATACTGTGGCGATGGTGGTGTATGCAGGGGCCGCCGGCACAGTGTTGGAGCCAACCAAAGTGGCGGAAAAAGAAAAAATCCTGATGGCCCTTCAGAATCTTGAGGCAGGAGGCGGCACAGCGGGAGCCGAAGGAATCCGCCAGGCCTATCAACTCGCCGAACGCAATTTTGACAAAAATGCGGTCAATCGGGTCATTCTCGGCACTGATGGTGATTTCAATGTGGGGATTACCAATGAAGAAGAGCTGAAAGGCTTTGTGGAGCGGGAAAAAGACAAGGGCGTGTTCCTCTCGGTCCTGGGGTTTGGCCGCGGCAATTATAATGATGAAATGATGCAAATTCTGGCGCAAAACGGCAATGGCGTGGCGGCCTATATTGACAACCTCAATGAGGCCCGCAAAGTCTTGGTGAATGAGGCCACAAAGACATTATTCCCCATCGCCAAGGATGTCAAAATCCAGGTCGAATTTAATCCGGCCACGGTGGCGGAATATCGTTTGGTGGGGTATGAAACTCGCGCGCTCAAAACCGAGGATTTCAACAATGATAAGGTTGATGGCGGGGACATTGGCGCGGGTGCCGAAGTCACCGCCATTTATGAGCTCACTCCTGTTGGTGGGACATTGTCGGTTGATGCGCCGCGTTACGGTGCCAATGCTCAGACATCCTCATATGGCGCGGATGATTGCAAAACGGTCAAAGTTCATGCGGATCAAAATGATAAAAACTCGCCGTTGATTGAACGCAAGATATGCGGTGATTTTGTGGCTGATGACGCTCAAAAAACGGCCAAATCAGATGCGAAATCTGCATCCAACGGGGAACTGGCTTTTGTCAAAGTGCGCTATAAATTGCCCAATGAAAATGAGAGCCACCTGATCACCACTCCGGTAACGGCGACAACGGGCGAAGGCAATGCCACACTCAAAACTGAAACCAATTGGGCGGTGGCGGTGGCCAGCTTTGCGCAAATCCTGAAGGGTAGTGCCTATACCGGCTCCATGACCTATGATGATGTGATTAAATTGGCGCAACCGGGGCTATCCAATGATCCGTTCGGATATCGGGCCGAGTTTATCTCGCTGGTCAACCAAGCGAAACTGGCCGACGGGCTTCAGGGGCAACCGGGCAATGGGAACAACATCCCACAACCTGTGATGCCTTACCCCTATCCTCAAGGTGTTCGGTAATAGAAAAATAATGGCGGGGAGATGATCAAAAACCCAAGATAACCCTTCAATCCCCCGACTCTCTCCAGACAAACCCCTCCGTTGATCGGAGGGGTTTGATATTCCGCGGATAGGGATTATTGCACCCTACTCCATCTTCACTCAATCCTTCTGTCACGCCAATTTCGTCCATGGAAATTGAGTCTTTTGAAAATCGCAGTCGTGATTTTGAAATAGATTTTGTGGAGTGAGGGGATGAGGGAACGGTGATTTTTACCGGCTTTAGGAGCATGGTTTTGCGGGATTTGGCCTTGCGGGATTTGGCCTGTGGGAGACAAAGAACTCGAAAAACGGTCATTGCCGATATAGGAATGGTTCCAGTAACGATCATGCACCGGTGACGGGATGGTTATCAAATTATCCACATCCGTGAGCCAGCTATGCCCCATGAGGATATCAACAGGCAGGTAAGGTTTTGAAAGAAACGGGAGCAATTTTTGCGCCCCGCGATTGGAAAGGAAATAGGCGTTGGCGCTCCCCGGGATGCCCTGTGTTCGCGCCAATTGCGTGTGCGGCGTTAATTGGGATAATATTTTATAGGGCGATTGATAGATTTTCTTTTTACCGATCAGACGTACCAAATCCGGCCGTGGGAATGGCTTACTTCCTTCATCCGAAACGGGGTTGGGTAAAACCGCCAATAATTTTAAAAATTCCGGCCCGTTTTCAATCACTGTGTCGTCTTCGAAAATCATCGCTGCGGGTAAGTGATGATCAACGATATATTCCATGGCTTTTTTATGTGAGAGCAGGCATCCCAACTCCGCCCCCAGTAAGTCTTTGCCGAAATAATTTAAACGTTTGCGGCGATCATAATTGGGGTGATTGGTCACATCAAATGCGCGACCGTCCACCGCATCAATGATGTGATAAGCAATTCCGAGATCATGTAATTGCGATGTCAGATAGTCGCGCCGTTCACACGATTCAGCCAGCGAAATAATCAAAATCAGCGGCGGCGCAGTCTCACTCATGACGCTTAAAACCCAACCTTAAAAAAGTGCGTTATAATATGCTGCTCTCGCGCCGCAATTTATCGAGTTTGCGCAAAATCATGGATCGTTTGAGACGTGAAAGATGATCAATAAACAACACGCCGTTCAGATGATCCAGCTCATGCTGAATCACATGGGATTCCAGATCTTGGGCTTCATATTCCTGAATTTTTCCATCAATATCCAAATATTGAACACGTACTGATTTAGGTCTTTCGACTTCAGCAAATTGTTGGGGAATGGAGAGACATCCTTCCATTATAGTGCTGGGTTCTTCCGAAGTTTTTATTATTTCTGGATTAATCATGATGATAGGGCGATAAGTTTGTTTTTGATCCTTACTATAGTGGCAATCAATCACAAATATCCGGTATAATTGAGCAACTTGATTGGCTGCTATCCCCACGGCATTGACTCCTGGAGCATTATATAGCG
>JAEUKN010000067.1 GCA_016794305.1 Alphaproteobacteria bacterium
CCGCTCACTCTGGGACAGGAATTTTCAGGCTACGCCAAACAGATGGAATATGCGATTGACCGCATCAAAACCACCTTCCCGCGCTTGTTGCAATTGGCACAGGGAGGAACGGCAGTCGGCACCGGGATTAATTCCAAGGCCGGATTCGCCGAGCATTTCGCGGCCCAAGTCGCCCAGATTACCGGACTGGATTTTATCACGGCCGAAAATAAATTCGAATCCTTGGCCGCGCATGATGCGATGGTGGAACTTTCGGGGGCGCTGAACACTATTGCCGCCTCTCTCATGAAAATCGCCAATGATATCAGGTTGCTCGGCTCCGGTCCGCGTTGCGGTATTGGGGAGCTAGTATTGCCCGCCAATGAGCCCGGATCATCCATCATGCCCGGCAAAGTCAACCCGACGCAGTGCGAAGCCATGACGATGCTCTGTACCCAGGTCATGGGGAATCATGTGACCGTCACCATTGCGGGGAGCAACGGGCATTTTGAACTCAATGTTTATAAACCCGTCATCATTTATAATGTCTTGCAATCCATTCGGTTGCTGGCGGACGGATGCCGCAGCTTTACCGATCATTGCGTGGCGGGGATTGAGGCCGATGAGCGTCGCATTTCCAAATTAATGTATGAAAGCTTGATGCTCGTGACCGCGCTCAACCCCCATATCGGCTATGATAACGCCGCCAAAATCGCCAAAAAAGCGCATATGGAGGGGACATCGTTGAAGCAAGCCGGGGTGTCGCTGGGGCTTCTGACTGCTGAGCAATTCGACCAATGGATCGTGCCCGAAGACATGGTCCGCCCGCGCGATTAAACCCGGTTTGAGAGTTGTGAGGATTTTCGCGTGAGTGTTGCCGTGACTAAGGAACCGTTCCCACATAACCTCACCGACTATCTTTCATCAGCGATGACCAAGCATTCCGTGACCATTGCGGGGCATAGGACATCTATCACGCTTGAGCAACCTTTTTGGGATGAGCTGCACCGTATAGCCAAGCTGCGCGGTATGAGCCTCGCCAAACTCATCGAAGAGATTGATGAACGCCGCAGCGTCAATTTATCCTCGGCCATTCGGCTGTTTGTGCTGTTTGATTTGAGTGAGAAAACTTGACACTGAATCACCGCGGCGACTTGCGTAGAGCAATCGTGGTCTCACATATGATGCGCGTGGCAGATGGCGACGGCGAGGGCATCCGCGGCATCGGCGCTTTGCGGGGTGGCAAGCGGGAGGAGGATTTTGATCATCATGCCAATTTGATCTTTACTTGCATGGCCCGCGCCGACAATTGTTTTTTTGACCAAGTTTGCCGGGTATTCAAACACATCCAACCCGGCGCGGGCAGGGGCCACGATGGCCACGCCGCGAGCCTGGCCCAGTTTTAATGAGGACAGGGCATTTTTATTGACGAAAGTTTCCTCAATGGCCGCGCAATCGGGAGCCCAGAGTTTGACGATTTGGCTGAGTTCATCATCAATGCGATTGAGTCGCACGGCCAGTTTTTCCACGGCTTTTGATTTGATCACGCCACAGGCCACGAAGATCAACCGTGAGCCTTGTTTTTCAATGACCCCCCAGCCCGTGCGTTCCAATCCCGGATCTATGCCCAAAATTTTCATTTTATATTGAATACTCGTGATCGCTGTAGGGGTGGTTTGAGGAAAGGTGCAGACCATAGACCATTTTTGGTTTGGGTAGACTCAAAAAATGGTCTAAGTATTTGTTTTGTCGCATTTTGTTACGATTAACCGGCCTCCACTTAATCGCAAAATGCTCTAGAATAAATCCGCTAATAATTTATCAATATCGGATTGGGATATGGCCTTATCGGGCATTTGCGGACCGTTGAGCAAACGTTGGTCACCCACGCGATCATCGTCATCATCGCTGCTCGTTGAACTTAAATGTGCGGGCAATTTATCACCCAAAACCTTCATTAGGGAGGAAATTTTTTCATCAATAATTTTGAGGCTTTTGACCACTTTGGTAATGCGTTGCCCTGTGATATCCTGAAAGGAGCAGGCCTCTAGAATCTTTGTGACTTCGCCGAGCATAAAATCTTTTTGGTCTGGGTTCATTTTGTCGGCGTAACTGGTTAGGGCATCACACGAATCCATGATGGTACCGGTTGCGGCTTCGGTCGCCAGCACAACGGCATCAAGCTCATCAGTGGCATTGGGGATGTGTTTTCCGCTAATGTCGCCGGCGCGCGTGGCATTGATATCGGCGCGTGTGCTCTCAATAATATCATGCAAACTGCGCAATTCTTCATAAATATGTTCGCGTGAAATTTCATCGGCGGCGCCGACCTTTTCAATGACGGAATTAATCAGGTGAATGACCTTATCGCGCCGAATATCTTGCGGCATATCTTTGTGTGTTTCTTGCATCATCAACCCCGTTAGACTAAGATTTTAAACCACTATGAACCCGAATGGCCTGAGATTTATATATGAGAGATATGGGCAAGAAAGGCTTCCCCCCGGAAGAATTTCGCCCGCTCAGACTCAGAATTCACCCAGAACAGACACTAATTTCGCCTTCAAAGTTTCGGCGTTAAACGGCTTGACGATATAATTGCTCACCCCGGCTTGCTTGGCGGCAATCACATTTTCGGTTTTGCTTTCGGCGGTCACCATCACAAAGGGCACATTATTATTGGTGGGTAAGGCACGCACATGTTTGAGCAAATCCAACCCCGACATCGGTTCCATATTCCAATCCGAAATCACCAACCCATAGGTCTTGCTTTTGAACATTTCAAGCGCCATTGAACCGTCTGTGGCCTCGTCAACATGGCTAAATCCCAGTTGTTTGAGCAAATTGCCAATGATTCGCAGCATGGTTTTATAATCATCCACAATCAAAACATTCATATTTTTATCAACGGTCATAATCACTGGCTCCTTCAGGATTTTTAATCGAAATCATTGAAACGCAAACATACTCACACAATCTTACCTTGCAGATTTATCGTGCAAAAATATTCTTTCATCTTTCCATGAAATGATTAAAAAAGTGCTACCTATTTCCACAGCGCGATAAAATGATTATTTTATGGGCTCTACCATATGATTCATAAAACTGATTATTTGGGACGTGTCCTTTTATTTTTGCGGTATTGCGGCGCGTTCCCCTGTCTTTCAACTTCGTCATGTTTGGAATGGGATGATTGGGAAGACTTATTGGCAGAGCGTTTTTTGTGCGGTGATTTTTTATGATCCTCCGCCCCCCTACCCTGAGAGTTTTTATGTCGTTTATCCTGGCTACCTTTAGGACCGCGATAGCCCCCCTTATCTTTGGACTTATACCCCTCAACATCCGCGCCGAATTGCGCCCCAACCAGTTCAAAGATGGAACTACCGGTCATTGGGTCGGCCTCTAACACCCGGATCAACACCGGCGCGCCAAGGCGAAAGATGCGGCCCGTTCGCGTGCCGATCAACGCATGTTGGGATTCCTCATGCACATAATAATCGCTCGGCAGCGACCGGATCGGCACCAACCCATCCGCGCCGATGGCATTGAGTTTGATAAAGAGCCCGAACCGCGTGACCCCGCTAATCCGCCCTTCAAACTCCATCGAAATTTTATCACGCAAATAGGCGGCGGTGAACCTGTCAACCGCGTTGCGCTCCGCTTCGGCCGATGTGCGCTCAGTTCCTGAGATATGTTCGGCGATTTCGGCCATTTTTACCATTTCGTGATCGCTCAGCCCTCCGTCACCCAGATGATAGGCGCGAATAAGCCCACGGTGAACCATCAAATCCGCATAGCGGCGAATGGGCGAGGTAAAATGCGCATAGCGCGTCAAAGCCAGCCCGAAATGCCCGATATTCTCGGGGTCATAGACTGCCTGAGCCTGTGATCGCAAAATAATTTCCGATACCAAAAACCCCATCGGAAGTTTTTTCGCCTTTTCCAGCAAATGGTTGAGCTGGTGCGCACCTGCCACCCCCCCTTTGGGTAAGGAGAGCCCGAACGCATCCAGAAAACTATTGGCCGAGAGCAACTTTTCCCCCGTAGGGCGGTCATGGATGCGGTAAATACAAGGGGTGGTTTTGGCCTCTAACGCTTCCGCCGCCGCGACATTGGCCAGAATCATAAATTCTTCGATGAGTTTATGGGAGTCGAGGCGCTCCCGCACCGCAACACCTGTCATCTCACCGCGATCATTGACGATGATTTTGCGCTCCGGCAAATCAAGATCAAGCGCGCCACGTTTGATGCGCGCCTGATCCAATATTTTCCAGGCTTGATAAAGCGGGGTGATAACGCGGTCCATCAGCGGTTGCGTGGTGTCATCGGGTGCGCCCTCACGCGCACGCTGCACCTGTTCATAGGTCAGGCGCGCGCGCGAGAGCATCAGCCCGCGCACAAATTTATAGCGCAGCAATTTGCCCGCATCATCAATCCACATATGAACGGCCAGCGTGGCGCGCGGTTCATTGGGTCTCAAGGAACATACGTCATTAGAGAGCTTTTCGGGCAGCATCGGCAAAACGCGGTCGGGGAAATAGGTCGAGTTGCCGCGCAGATAGGCTTCCTTATCCAACGCCGACCCCGCCCGCACATAATGCGCGACATCGGCAATCGCCACAATCAAATGATAACCGTTTGGGTTTTTCGGGTCCGAATCGGGTTCGGCAAACACGGCATCATCGAAATCGCGCGCATCCGCCCCGTCAATTGTCACCAACGGATAATCGCGCAAATCGGTGCGTTTCCCCAATGGCGGCACATCCATGCCCGCCGTTTCCGCCACCACGTTTTCGGGGAAAAACGGGCGCAGATTGGCTTCATACAGGGCCATCAGGCTAATGGCTTTGGGGTCGTTGGCCTCCCCCACAATGTCAATCACTTTGACTTTCTTACGCAGCTGCTCCCCGCGCTGGGGCTGGCTTTCCGCCACCACAATTTGACCGACACGCGCGCCGTTTAACTGGGACTCCGCGATATCGTAATCATGCTTGGCGCGGCGATCAATGGGAGAGAGGACATAGCCATTCCTGTTTTTCTGGATAAAGCCAACCACGCGCGCACTGGCCGTGTCAATTTTTTTGAGGATTGTGGCGGTGTACAGCTTACCGGAGATTTTGTGCAAGCGCGCCATGGCCTTGTCCCCGACCATCAATGCCG
>JAEUKN010000068.1 GCA_016794305.1 Alphaproteobacteria bacterium
AAACAGCTCAAAGCCGCCCTCAATAAAGACTTCCGTACAAAATTGCTTACCTGTTAACGATTTAGTATTTTGCCCTGTTGGGATGATCAATCATGGATTTGGTTAAATGCCTCATATACCCAGAATCGACCCCCAATTCTTGAAGCATCGAGATGTCTGTATCTACGCGACGACGAGTGCACTCCATGCGCTTATTAATAATCGCATGAAATGTCTTTGCATCATATTTGACATTGTGCCCTAATCCTACGCAACCCTTAATCAAAGATCTTTTTTGCTCCGCCAAGTCATGGATTTCATCTATCATATCCAATAGGTGATCAAAGAGGTTCAGTCGCGCCCGCGCCATCCGCGTATCGCGTATGTGGTCCGCCAAAGCTGGGTTTTGCATCCAGATGCGGGCGGCATGTTCGGCAAAACGAAGCGAGAGCATCCCGCCACTCCCGGCCGGTGCGCGCATCGCGCGGCTGATCCCCCACAGCACCGCGAGATGAAAATTCTCCCTGAGCATAAAACCGCCTCCCAATCCTTTGTTAAGGATTATGAAACACGCATAGCCGGCTCAGGGGGTTTATATCCGGCGGCCTGAGTATGACCAAAATCAATCAATTCCTGCAAATGCCTACTTAATTCCTGAGCCTTTAGCTCCAGACCATCGTGCAACTTGCGCAAAAGATCCTGTGTGATGTCCCCAAGCTTACCATTTTCAACCATTTCTGCAAAATCGCCTGCACCCTCTATATCTAAGCTTTTTAGGCCGGATGCAAATTGTTTAATCCAAGTCGGAGCCATGCCAACCCCGGCCGCGGGACAACCAAATGGAGCAACATCCACTGTCGTGGCCCGCCCCTCTAACTCCGTCACCATTTCGTCCCAAAACGCCAATAGCTCACATGCCAAACTTGCAGTCTCAAGACATGGTAGCTTTTTTTGAACAGCCCGAGCAAATTCGGTTTTTAAATGTGCCAATAATTTTATACCCCATAACCGCCCCGCTTGGGGAACAGGATGTTCATCGGCACGCCCAATCTTTTGCAAACCATTCATGTAAGATTGCAAACACGCTAGAAGCCTCGCATCCCCCCATGTTCGCGCAACAGGTTGGGGAAGTTTATCGTCAGAACAAGATAGCTTAATTCTGGCTCTTACCTGCTCATTCTGCGCCCGTATTTGTTTAAACATTTCTTCAATAGTGTTCGGGTCATGCGTATCCCAAAAATCTTTTCGCTCGACCTGGTTAGCCAAATCCTTAAAACCGGCCGTGCGGAGCAATTCCGCAAATTGCCATTCGCTCACAAAACTAGATGTCCTATTGTTGCCAAGAACTTTCATATCTTTCGCAGCTTTGAGCCTCATAAAAAATAGCTCCCATGCTTTCTCCAATCTTTCTGTCGCTAAGATTAGCTCCAAATCTGGCAGAATGGCATCTTGGACGGCCCCCCGGAAACTCTCAGACAGCCAACCCCTCGCAAACTTTATTGTTCTTATCATTAAGCTTAGTTCACGATCATCTCGTTTTAAGAGAACCTCATAAGCAGGGCTGCTAGTACCCGATTTATTCGGATACAAAAGACCAAGCGCACGACGAAGTAAATTGCCGACATATTGATCGGCTACTGCCTCTGTAAGTGTTACCATTTAAAACTCCCTGAAAATTTATGTGATTATGTGTTCATAAATAATCATAAAATCTTTGTCAAGAAAGTTTACTTAAAAAATCATGATGAATTTTCTTGCAATTTTAGTTCAAAAGGTATAAACCACCCATAACAATAACATAATAATATGTTTAAATGCGGGCGTGTATATATTTTTAAACGCAAACTATTGATCTGGGAGATTCTTTATGTTACAAGCCCTTATGTCGGCAATGGGACTCAAGAAAAACTATGCATCTTATGATGATGGCGACGGCGGATTGACGCGGCGGCAATTTGCGCGGCGGACATGCGACCAATGCATCGGTTTTGTGGATGGCAAGGCGCACCCGATTCTGGATTGGAGTCAGGGCGGCGCCAAGATTTTTGCCGATCCGCGCCCGGTGGCGTTGGGCCAGGGCATGGATATTGAAATGAAATTTCATCTGCGTGACGGGTTGGTGCATGTGCGCCACCGCGCCCATGTTGTGCGCAAATGGGCCGAGGGGTTTTCGGTGCAATTTGAACCGCTCACGGCCGACATCCGCAAAAATTTTCAATCCGTCATTGATGATTTCAACGCCCGCGAATTCGCGGGGTCGCAGGTTTAAAATCCCTCCCTTTTCGTCATCCCCGACGAGGGAGGCAAAGCCGACCGCGGTTCGGGGATCCGGAATATGAACCCGTTATAACTATACCTATAAACATTTCGTCATCCCCGCGACAAGCCGAAGGCTTGTTTATACTGCGGGGATCAGCTATATTGTGCAATATATTGTGCAGCGAAGCTGCCACTATCATCCGGATCCCCGCCTGCGCGGGGATGACGGAGCAAGGGGGATGACAGAGCGAGCGGGTATGAGGTAAATGGGAAAGCCGTCCGCTCTAACTGCATCACCCCTCCTGTGACTGATACAACCGGTCAAACCCTTCGGTGACCTGGGCGATAAAGCGCGGGTCACGGTCACGCCAATAACGCGGGTCCTGCATCATTTTGCGCAGGCTGACTTCGTCATGCGCTGCGCCAATGCCGCTGCCGCCGCGCATGACTGGCGCACCGCTGCGGCCGTTTTGCGTCATCATCTGATAAAGCGCCATCACCCCGTCATACGAACAACACAGCCCGTTATAGGCCGGTGCAGGCAAATTCTTTTGCCCAAATTCGCGCAATTGATGCGCAATTTCTTCGAATTTGCTTGATCCGCCGAAATAATCGCGCAAACGTTCGCTCTCGCGTTCGGCCTCAAATTCTGCCGCCATGTCCACGATCAACGGCACCAGTTTTTCGCATGCCAAATCATACACCTCTTGCACCTGCGCACAGGTGAACCCCTTTTGATGCAGCCGCGCATTGAGCATCGGGTCCACCTCAATATGATCGTTTTTGAGCGTCACAGAATACCCGTCAGGCGAGTCAGGAACCCCCAGAGCGCGCAGCATATGCGCCCGAACCGCATCATCCAACGGCGCGCCCAATGCACCGTTTTGCGCCGCATCCGACATAGTCATGACCGCGTCATGACCCGGGATTTGCATCAACGCTTGCAGCTTCATTTCCAAGTCATGATAGGCATTGAGCAACGCATCAAGCCGCAGCGTCTGTGATGCATCATCCCAAAATTGCGGCGGCAATTTTTCGGGCCGCCCGGCGCCCCCTTGCGGCAATGTGGCATCGCCCACATGCTCAAGCCCGTGGGATGGTAAATGTTTATTGAGTAAATGATCAGTCATGAGTCCTCCTAAAAAAATTAAAAAAAGTCGATAAAAAACCCCGCCTATGCGGGGTGAAAAACTAAATGTTAAAATCTTGCTACTCAAGTAGCTCCAAGGCCGATAAGACGAGGCCTAATCTCTACCCCTTCAAGCCCATCTCTTAGATTATACCATCGATCTGCATACTCATTCGTTTCCAACATCGCACCCAATGCAGCGTGATACTCACATGTTAAAGCAACGCATGCTAAGATTAAATCGGCATGCGTCTTCAACTCCAAAAACGCAGGGTCAATTGTCTGATATGGATTCCCCTGATTTTGTTTAAGCCACCCTATAACGCAATCAACATCAGCCTTCGGCCTGCCAACTGTCCCTAAAGTTTGATCTGAAAAGTAAATTCGAGACATAGCTAATAGAAACCCCTCCGGGTTGGCTGCAGTCTGAAACGCTGCCACGAGTCTCCCGATGCGAGTACACGCTCTGAAGATCGGCGCATAACTATCGTCAGCAAAATGCGATTGCATGATATATGTTCCTTTGTTGCACTGTTAACCACGGCAATACTAAATTTTCCCATAAGAAATATCAAGCTATTTTATTAGAAAAATCTAATTCACAGCCATGCGAAATATAGATTATTTTCAGCTTTAACTGAAGTGATTATAGAAACCACTTCAATCTAGACAGGCGGCTTTGTGAAATTCAAAATTCATCCAGCCTATAAATTTACAACTCGCTCTGGCACCACTTCCTGCGCTCGTGCCGCACAAGATTCAATACACTCAAATACGCTTGGAATCCCCTTGCATAGATGATGAACAAAGGGAGGCCTTTCTATTGAGCCGACATCGCTTTCCGCGGGCAAAATCCAGATTGTGATAATGGTTGGGTCGGCCTTATCAACTTGCCGCAGATTCTGGGGGTTATCATCAACAAAAAAGCGCACCCCATGATTTCCCAATTTTTTCAAACATGCCGTCACCATTTGCGCACTCATATCCTTGCGTGGGAACCGGCTTAAATCCAGGCACGCATGACGACGAAACGCATGGTGAATATTCATCATTCCAAGAATACCATTAACGCATCCATTCATATGGGAATGGGTGGCGATACCAAAATGATATCTCACATTTAATCGGCCCAACCCTTCATTGAAAGTTTTTCCATGATGGAAAAGCGCGCTGCGTTGATGCTGTTGAAGGTATGAAAGGTAAAAACCGTGAAAGACTTCGCTAATTTGATTTCTGGTTTTTTCAATTTTGCGTGGATCCCGACTCAAAAGCCCGGATTGATCCAAACACGCCATGACATTTGCGAGGATTTCACCCTTTCCCATATGCGCTTTTCGCGATATCTCATGGGCGCGCGCATAGGTGATATGCGGGAGCGCAGCAGCCAACGCTTTCGCCAAAAACTTACCACGAAGTGCGGGCGAAATTCCTAAAAAATTCTTTATGTCATAGAGAGTCCCATCCACATCCCATACAACAGAGCATGCGGGAAGGTATGTCACCCTATTCATCGTATTATCCATCCTAAAATTTACGCAGCTATATTTGGCGCGAACAAATATGAAAGGATTTCAGTAACAAATTCTGCACGATTGTCAAGAGTATATTGTCGCTTAGAACCTGTTCATGATCTCGCTGCGGCTAAGGATTTTTACGGTTTTTCGAGAACCGCATCGGATCGTACATAGATGTACGTGAGAAGCGGAAGCGCAGAAATACCG
>JAEUKN010000069.1 GCA_016794305.1 Alphaproteobacteria bacterium
GATATATTGGCGTCGAAACTTAACCCCCAGAATTTGTTTTTGTTTTAAATGGCTCCATATCTTTTTTTCAGCATCAGTTTGAAATTTTCTTAGCTCTTTTGCATTCGTTTTTAAATTTAAAGGGTAGGATCGTGACATAGGGTTACAATATAGTATCTATATATCTCCACAAAAAAACCCGCCTTAGGGGCGGGTTATTGGTGGGTTAAAAACCAATTACTCCGCCGCGCGCTTTTTCTGTGCCGGTGCCGGAGCATTGGATGGAGTTTTGGCCTGGGCATTGGCTGGAGCATCGTTGGATGGCACAACATGCACAATCGGGCGATCCTGATCATCGCGGGTGAAGAGCACATGCCCGTCAACCAAAGCAAAAATAGTGTGATCCTTACCGATGCCGACATTTTGGCCCTGTTTATATTTCGTGCCGCGTTGACGGATGATGATATTTCCGGGAATGACATATTCTCCGCCGAAACATTTTACGCCCAAACGGCGGCCGGCTGTGTCGCGACCGTTTCTCGAGCTACCGCCCGCTTTCTTGTGTGCCATGATAAAATCCTTTCTGAGTTTGTATGTTTGCGCGCCTAAGCTTAAGCGGCCTTAATATCCATAATTTTGATGGTGGTTTGGAGCTGACGATGGCCGTTTTTACGACGATAATTCTGACGGCGGCGTTTTTTGAAAATAATTACCTTTTCGCCACGGCCTTGCTCAATGATTTCAGCCACAACTTTGGCCCCTTCAATGACCGGGGCGCCCATAGTGGTTTGGTCGCCATCGGCAATCATGAGCACGTCAGTAATGTCAAACTTTGCGCCGACATCGCCTTCGATTTTTTCAACAATGAGTCTGGTGTTCGGCTGTACTTTATACTGCTTTCCACCGGTACGGATGATTGCAAACATGTTTTAACCTATGCTTCTTTCGTCAAATATCTCTCAAAGGAGATGCTTTTTGTTTAAGTTATTACTCAATTCAGTTCTTATAAACGATATCTTTACCGGATGTCAAGAAACACTTGATAAAAATTGGGAATGTTGCAGAAAATTGAACAAATTGTCGATTTGCGTAAAAAAGATGTGCCTCTGATTACCATTTACGGTGATGACGGGGATTATGAATTTACGCAGTTTATTTGGGGACTCATTCCCGGGTTTGACGTGGCGGTGGTATCGCCCAAAAATACTGAGGATTTGATAATGCACGCCTATAACAGTGCGCTGATTTTCATTTTGATCGGCGAGGGGCAAGATGAGCAAATTTACTCTGAGTTAGCGCAAAAATTAGCGCAAACCGAAGGCATCGTCGCCGATGTTATCGCTATGACCGCGCACCCGGACATTCGGGCGCGGCTGCATATTCTCTCCAATCGATTTGACGCAATTTATAATCTAAAAATTGTGGGGCGTCAGGAGTTCCCTAAGATATTTAATCATAAACTGAGCAAGGGCATGATGCGGCTTGCCTCCCGCAAGCAAGAGGATGAATACCGCGCCTTTTTGGGCTATTTGTCGGTGTCCGCCGATGCGTTTATCGTATTTGATTCGTTGAAGCGTATTTTTTATGTGAGCCCGCAATATCAACTGCTCTTTTCCAAGGGACGAGAGATGCTCGTGCGCGGGCAACATGCGCAAAAAATGTTTGATGCGATGATTCTAGAGACAGGATTGCAGCCGCAAAATGAAGAATTCGACCGCATTTTTAATTTTTGGAATAAATTATCGGGGGAATTGGAGATTTGCCTAGAGTCGACAGAGCTACAAGACTCACACCCGACGTTAGAAGACAGCCCCCCTCAACTGCAAAACCACGAAATACAAAGCTCGGACGCGCAGCTTGACCATGGGGATGGGGTAAAAAATTATTACCGGCTCACCGCCACCAATCTTACGGACGGGGAGGGGATTTTGGTCTCGTTGACCAATATCACCAGTTATAAACAGCAAGAACACCAATTGGCGCGCCAGCAACAGCAATTATCGCGGGCTTTGGCCGCCGAGCAAGAGGCCAGCAGCCTGCAAAAACAATTTATCAGTATGGTCAGCCATGAATTTCGCAACCCGTTGGCGATTATTGACGGCAACGCGCAACTTATTGAAAAATTTGGAGAAAAAATCACCGGCGGGGAGCTGAAACAACGGCTCAAAACCATACGCGCCGCCGTTTCGCGCACAATTGGCATGATGGAAACTTTGCTCTCCTCTAACTTGCTGCGCACCGGAAAGCTTGATCTTAATCGCGAGATATTTAATTTGCCTGACCTTATTCGCGATATTTGTGAAGAGCAAGCCAATCTCTCAAGCGGGCATATGATTCTGGTGCAAAATGAATCGGTTCATGAGGATGTTTGTTTGGATAAAAAATTTATGACGATCATCATCACTAATTTGCTCTCAAACGCTTTGAAATTCACGCCCACGCAGGGTGGACAAGTGGTCATCAAACTATCCGAAAAACAGCAAAATGATCAATTATTTATTGAGATTGCGGTGCAGGATAACGGGCGCGGAATTCCGAGCAGCGACATGGCGCATATTTTCCAAAAATTTTTCCGCGCGAGCAATGCAACGGGCATTGCGGGATCGGGCGTGGGGTTGAGCCTAGTCCGCGACCTTGTGCATCTACATAAAGGCGAGATTTTTGTTGAAAGTCAGTTGAATCAGGGGACGATTTTTACGGCAATATTCCCGCGAAATTACTCCGCTTCAGAGTCTCGCGGGGCATAAATACGATCCAGCAATGCGCGGTTAATATCAACTTTATAAGTGCGCTCCAAGCTATTGATCAGGAGCGCGGCATTCATCGTTGCGGTCAGTTCGCCCAAATTTTCAACCCTATCCTCTTTTGCTCTCAAACCATCACCCAGCGTGGTTTTTGTCACACGGCCAAGGATAATTTTTTGCCCGTCTTGACTGGACGCCGCGATAAATTTCCCCTGCGCAACATTGAGATAGCGATCAGCCATAGCTGGTTCCCTTAAAAACGGGGAAGGGGAGGGGGTGGCTTTACCAGTTGAGTTTCCAGCCTTTGTGGATGCAGCACTACTCTCATTTCCATCACTTTCATTCGCGCCTTGATCGGCAGCCTGGTCTGCGCTCTTTTTACGGCTCAAATCGTTGAAATTCTCGACTTTAAGGTTGTTGGCCTTGGCGAGTTGATCAAGGGTCATTTGCCCTTGGTTCAGTTTCGCGACCCAATCCTCTGTCCGTTTCAAATTTTCCTGCGATTGCTGCTCCCGCGTCCAATTTTTGAGCAAGTCCGCCCGCACCTGCGCAAATTCCTTTGGTTGAGCCGCATTGATATGATCAACCGTGACCGTATAGAAACTATTGGCGGAGAGATCACCCATCGCGCCGGCTTCGCCTTGGGACTGTTGAAAGATTTTTTTGGAAATCAGCGCGCCCTGTTCGGGAGAGAGTTCGGGGGAAAGTTTGCTTTCTTTCAAATTCACCTGATCCGCGGCTTTCAGGCCGGAAATTTTTTCAATTTTTAAGGCCGGATAGTCTTTTTGGATGGACACATAATCCTCGCCGCCCGCCAAACGATCCTCAATCGCGGCGGTCAGTTTATAGATTTCATTGCCCTGTTGTTCGCTCGCAAGCTTGGATTCAATATTCTTCGTGGCTTCAGCCAACGGTTCCACATGTGCGGGTTCAATTTTCACAATTTTAAAGACGTGAAACCCAAGCGGGGATTGAAGCGGCCCAACCAAATCGCCCGCTTTGGCTGCAAAAATCGGGTGCGCCAGATCCTCGCTCAATTCATCTTGTTTGAAATCGGCGGCCTGAGAAAACGCAGATTCCTTGCCGGTTACATCCTTAACGGCATTTTGCAAATCCTGACTGCTTTTGGCTTTGGCCAAAATTTTTTCGGCTTGGTCCTTGGTCGGTAAAATAGCCTGTTCCAAGCGTCTGGTTTCGGGGATTTTAAAATCTTCAGCATACTCATCATAATAATTTTTGATGTCCTCAGCCGGAATTTTTACACTCAATTCTTTCGGGTCAACAGTAAGGATGGCAATGGTCGCATCGCGTGTTTCGGGCGTGAGGTAGTTGGCTTCAACAGTTTTGTAATATTCACGCAGCGTTGCGTCATCCGCCTCTCGGCCAAGCTTCACATCCTGGGATTTTAACACAACATATTCCCCCGCGCGGGTAAGGCGTTCATAGGATAAGAGGTCGGAAATTTGATCCCGCGGAACATAATTTGCACTGTTTAACACTCCGCGAATCACGTTTTCCTCAATATTTCCGCGCACCAAACTCACCAATTGTTTCTCGCTCATGCCCTGCATTTGCACAAATTGTTGAAGGGCGCGTTTATTGTCCACATCCTTCGTAATCATCGGTTCAATTAGGCTTGATATTTGTTCGGCAACAAATTTATCCTCAATTTCGACGCCAAAATCCAGCGCCGCGCGATGCATGAGTCGGGAAACGATTTCCCCTTGAAGGATGTTATCAATGACTCCCGCCTGATACGCCATGCTCGGGTTAATGTTTTGGTTATGAAGCACGCGCGAAACTTGCGCATTGAACTCGCTGGCTTTGATCGGGTGGCCGTCCACCTTGGCGACATCGGTTTTGGACACGCCCGGCCCATGGAAAAACCCGTTCCAATCGGTGAGCACAAGGCTAAACCCGCCCAGAACCAGAATACCCAAAAAAATCGCGGATAACAGCCCGCTGCGCATAGATCGTAAAATCATTTTATCTCAAAAAATCCACACTGAATCATATTATATGAACCGCAGCATAAAGATAAAATTGAGATTTCTCAAGCCTCTATCAAACATTTGAGTGAGCAAAAATCGTCATATCCCTATTAATCAATTTTAATGAAATTCTGGTGGGCTGATTATAATAATTCACCCCCCAATCTTTATATACCCTGATCAATTGACGAGTCGAAAAGTTTGTGGGTTGATAATGCGGAAATTGTCTGAGACAGTATCGCGGA
>JAEUKN010000006.1 GCA_016794305.1 Alphaproteobacteria bacterium
GATGAAGGTGTTTTTATGAGGGCTATTCCACTCATACGGGAAAAATTCACCCCTGCATATCAGGAATTATACAAATTTTTTCAAGATAAATTGGACGGTTCATAATGTTCGGGTTAAAAGATTCGGAAATTGAATCAATTTGCGATGTGTTAAAGCGGTATTCCGCCATTGTTGGCGCGCGGATATACGGCTCAAGAGCAAGGGGCACCCACAAACCCTACTCCGATATTGATATCGCGGTTTCCGGGGATATTGATTTTCAGGATAGTTTTCGCCTTCATGAGGATCTGGACGATCTGCCGATGCCCTATAAATTCGATGTTACTGTTTATAACCGGGTCCGGAATGCGGCTCTCATAGATCATATCAATCGTGAGGGGAAAGATTTATATGTCAAGGAGCAAAAAAATGACCATCAATAAAGTTGCCGTAATCGGGTCGGGGGTTATGGGGTCGGGGATTGCGGCCCAGATTGCCAATGCCGGTGTGCCGGTCGTGCTGTTGGACATAAAGTTGCCGGACAAAGATTTGGCGGCGGCAGCGATTGAGCGAATGCTCAAAACCGATCCGGCCCCGTTTATGCACCCGAAAAACGCAAAACTGATTAAAACCGGTAACTTAGAGGATGATCTTAATCTTTTAAGTGAATGCGATTGGATTGTTGAAGTGGTACTTGAAGATCCAAAGGTTAAATTTGAAACCTATCAAAAAATTGATCGCTCGCGCAAAAAAAGTTCAATCGTTTCTTCAAATACATCGACTATTCCGTTGAAATATTTGATAAAAGGTCAATCAGAGGAATTTGCGCGTGATTTTTTGATCACCCACTTTTTTAATCCGCCGCGTTATATGCGATTATTAGAATTGGTCACGGGAAGCCAGACCAGAGCCGATATTATTTCCGAAATCACGCAATTTTGTGATGTGAAATTGGGAAAAGGTGTGGTGCCGTGTCATGATACTCCCGGGTTTATCGCTAATCGGCTGGGTGTTTATTGGATGCAGATGGGGGTGAATGCGGCGGTTGAGATGGCGGTTCCGATTGAAGTTGCCGATGCGGTATTCGGTAAACCGTTGGGCATTCCCAAAACCGGGATTTTTGGACTGATTGACCTGGTGGGGATTGATTTGATGCCGAAATTGGCGGAGTCCCTGTTAACGACCCTACCGCCGCAGGATGATTATCGCCGTATTTATAAGGATTTCGGATTTGTGCGCGGGATGATTAGCGAGGGATTCACGGGCCGCAAGGGTAAGGGCGGTTTTTATCGGCTCGATGCGCAAAAGAAAAAATATGTTCTCAAACTTGCGGGTGATGAATTTACACAAGATATGTACGTTCCGCAAAGCAAAGTGATTGATTTGCCGTCACTGGAATTGGGTAAACAAGGGCTTCGCGCCGTGCTGTCTGCGCCTGATCTGGGTGGACAATATGCAAAGGCGGTGTTGCTGCCGACCTTGGCCTATGCGGCCTCACTCGTGCCCGAAATCGCTGACCGGATTGAAGATATCGATGAGGCCATGCGCCTTGGCTATAACTGGAAACGCGGGCCGTTTGAAATGATTGATGAATTGGGCGCGGCATGGGTGGCGGAGCAATTAACCGCTATGGGGATTGCGGTGCCTGCATTGATCCAAAAGGTCGGGGCCGCGAGTTTTTATCGTATTGAAGGCGGGAAACCGCAGGCCTTTGGGGTGGATGGGACCTATCACGATATTGCGCGCGCGCAGGGTGTGTTGTTGCTCAAGGATATCAAGCTGAACGCCAAGCCGGTATTCAAAACGGCCTCCGCCGCCGTGTGGGATATTGGCGACGGGGTTTTGTGTCTGGAGTTTACGGGCAAAATGAATGCGCTCGATGATCAGGTTTTTGCGGCCGTTGAGTGGATCGTGGGAAATACCGGGCCGGAGAAAGACTACAAAGCCTTAGTGATTTATAACGAAGGATCAGTGTTTTCGGCCGGGGCCAATCTGGGGCTTGCGTTGTTTGCTGCCAATATCGCAATGTGGGAGCAGATTGACCAGCTCATTGCCGCGGGGCAAAAAGCCTATCAAGCCCTTAAATTTGCGCCGTTTCCCGTGGTGGCGGCCCCATCTAACCTCGCCCTTGGCGGGGGGTGCGAGATTTTGTTGCATGCCGATGCGGTCCAGGCGCACGCCGAAACCTATTGCGGGCTGGTGGAGGTTGGGGTCGGATTTATCCCCGGTTGGGGCGGGTGTAAGGAAATGTTGTTGCGTTATACCGAACTGGAGCGTCAACAAAACCGCAAGCTCACGGGTGGGCATAAAATTTGGTTTTCGCCCGATCATTCCCCCATGGGGGCCGCGCGCAAAGCGTTTGAGGTGATCGGCACGGCACAGGTTGCCAAATCAGCCGATGATGCGAAATCCATCGGATATCTTCGCCCGCAAGATGGTGTGACCATGAATCGTGATCGGTTATTATATGACGCAAAGGCGCGAGCCTTAAGCCTGATTGACGGCTATACGCCGCCCGTGGCATGCAATGATATCAAACTCGCGGGGCCATCGGGCAAAATGGCACTGGATTTAGCGGTGGAGGATCTGCGATTGAGTGGTAAAGCCACGCCCTATGACGTTGTGGTGGCCGGGGCGTTGGCGCGCGTTTTGACAGGCGGGGACGAAGGTGACTGGACCCATGCCATGAGTGAGGAGGATATTTTGAAATTGGAGCGTGAAGAATTTATCAAACTCGCCAAAAATCCGCAAACCCTCGCGCGGGTTGAACATATGCTCAATACCGGTAAACCGCTCAGAAATTAGGGTATGGGTCCTGCCACTGCATCAAGACTCCGTGCCCGGTACGGGGTTACGAAATTTGAGGGGGATGGTATCACGCAAACAGCGCGTCGATATCCTGTTGAGAGGTAACATGGTTTTCGGTGGATTCGCGCACGCCGCCCTTCATCGGGTCGGGATCGGTGTGAATGCCCAGCTTATCCAACGTTGTGGAGATATGATCCTCAATCGTTTGAATGGATTCAAGGATTTTGCGGATACGCTGACCCGTTAAATCCTGGAAACTACAGGCCAGAAGAATCGATTCAATATCCTTTTCCGTTTGGGAAAGGAACGCCGCGCGCCCTTCTACGCTTTCCAAGTTGCACTTGGATACGCGAGTCGAAATACGTTCGGCGGCATCCATGATATGGGTGGCGGCATCTTCGGTGGTTTTGATCACGGCCTCAAGCTCAACCCCTGTATTGGCTGCGGTTCCGCCATCTCCGCGAAAATTAATGGCTGACAGTACGTTCAAAATCTCGCCAAATCTTCCGACCATGCCTTCTTCGGCCATATCCAGTTGTTGCGAAGTCGCATTGATTTCCATTGAAATTTCATCAAAACGGCGACTTACGAATCGTTGCATATCGGCCAATTGGTTTTTCATGGTATCCATGTTGGAAATCACGGAAAGCAGCATTTCGCGGTCAGGATGTTCGTCAATAGAGAGCGGGGTAGGGCTTAAATTATGCATAGGTTTTTCCATGTTTTTTGGCTCTTGAATGTCAATATTCCGTTATAATTTTTCGCAGTACGCATAAATTCCATTTTTGATTATAATTGAGGGGGATTAAAAAAAATCTTAAAATCCAAGAAATTCGATTTAAAATTGTGCTGACATACGATGATATGTATTTTGCAGTGCAAGATTTATTATTCAGAGCTTTCAGGGCTGAGCGGCTGTAGGCACTCAAAAAACCTAATATGAGTATCGCCATAAGTCTTATCGAAAACAATTTGAAACGTGATAGGGGGGTGATCCGGAGCAATGGGCTCTTGTATAAGATTTTCTAAAGACTCTAAATCAAGATTCTTTTCGCTTTCAATGATCAACAAACTCCCGGGTTTCAGTGAGTTTTGAGTGATCAAGCACCGGCAAAGCGGCAGAATGAGATTTTTGCGGTAAGGCGGGTCAATGAAGACCAGATCAAAAAATTGATCCTTGGTTTTTTGAGTGCGGAGGAGGGGGGATTTTGATGAATCCCCTAACTCAAAAATGGCTTGGGCCTCTAGTCCCAATTGTTTGACATTGGCTTGAGCTAATTTAAGCGAGGTCGGCGAAATATCGCGAAAAACCGTGTGCGCAGCCCCGCGAGAGAGGGACTCGAGCCCCAAAGCCCCCGTGCCGCAAAACGCATCCAGCACGCGCAACCCATTAAAATCAATCCTCGAGCCAAGGGCATTGAAAATTGCGGCGCGCACCTTATCGCTGGTGGGACGAATCTCATTATTTGTGGGGGTGGATAGGGTGCGTCCCCTGAATTGTCCGCCGGTGATGCGCATAATTGCATTCCATGTCAAAAGATATAAAAAAATTTGTTTCGCGATATGTGGAATAATGATAAAGCTCAGACAAGGAAAAATATAGACCAAATTTTTTAAGGATAAATCATGACCACTTATGCCGATTTAGGAGCCCAGTTGCTTCGCGATTCCGCCGCTTTTTTTCGCACAATTGCCGAGCAGAATGAGCCGCTGCGCGAACAAATGAACGCAAATGCCGATGTTTTTGACGAAGTGGCGAATTTACTTGAAACCAACCCAACAGGCGATGTCACTGAGGGCGGCTTTGGCATGGCGCATGATCATGAGGGCGGATGTTGCGGCGGACACCACCATCATCATGATGATGAGGCCGATGAAGGGCATGATCACGAGGGAAAATCCGGTTGTGGCGGTAAAGGCCAGTGCAAACACTAAAATTTAATCAGTTTTGCAGTCTCTAGTTCGGGATCATGACGACTCCGAAAACTGATCTTGCAGCGTATTACACGCATATTCGCGCCCTTCTTAAAGAGCATGGGGTTGAGTGCGCGGAGCTTGAGGCACGGATATTGATTGAGGATTTATGGCTCAATACCGAAGGAAGTACTGGGCAAAAGCCGCTTGGGCCGCTTAAAACGCTCAATGAAGCGATTTATGGTGCGCAAAGTGGCTTTATCCCCGATTCGGCTCCAATCAGGGAAAAAATTGATCAGGCTGTTGCGCGCCGTGCGCAAGGGGAGCCGTTGGCGCGAATCCTGGGATATCGTGAGTTTTGGAAGGATCGATTTTTGATTTCTCCGGCCACGCTCGAACCCCGCCCTGATACTGAAATTTTGATCGAATCGGTGTTAAAAAAATTCCCTCATGCCCAAAATATTGAAGCTGCTCAAGGGCTTAAACTCCTTGATTTGGGAACGGGGAGCGGATGTATTTTGCTTAGCCTTTTGCGTGAATATCCACATAGTTTTGGCTATGGCATTGATTTATCCGTGGAGGCATTAGCGTGCGCGCGGGCCAATGCCGAGCGTTTGGGATGTTCCGCGCGGGTGGAATTTATATGTTCAAATTGGTGTGAAAAATTGAACGGCGATTCGAGATTCGATGTAATTGTCTCTAACCCGCCTTATATTCCGTGTGCGGAAATTGGTGATTTGGCGCGCAATGTGCGGGATTTTGATCCGATTCTGGCCCTTGACGGCGGGGCGGACGGACTTGATCCCTATCGCGAATTGATCGGCAGTTTAAAACATTTTTTATCACCAAACGGGTGGATTTTTTTTGAATGCGGCATCGGTCAAGCGGAAAAAATCGCGATGATGGCAAAAAAATCCGGGGCTGTGGATGTTGAAATAACCAAGGATTTGAGCGGCATTGAACGGGTCGTGGAAATTTCGTATGGGGATAAGTGAAAATTTTTTGAATAAGGGGATTGCGTGAATCATTTTTGCTGGGCATTCTCACTTCATGTTCACGACAATCGAAAAAACATTTTATCGCGATTGCAGTGAGACAAGGTTCAAAAAACTACAGAAATGAGTCCTTGTAATAAAAAGGACTTTTCAACTTATCCACAATAGGGTAGGCTGGAGATGAGTTTTACCGAATCAGGAAAACAAGATTAGGAGAGCACATGAGATACGGGTCAACTGCGCGTAGAATGCGTAATGGTTCCAATAGCAACGCCGGAAGTCATCGCGGGGGTGGACATACCCAGCAACGGCGCGGCATTCAGAATAAAAACAAGGTGTTTGACAGTAACGGGCCGGATGTGCGCATTCGCGGCACCGCCTATCAGATTGTTGAGAAATATCAGGCCTTGGCCAAGGATGCCGGATCCGCCGGTGATCGCGTTTTGGCGGAAAATTATTTACAATATGCCGAACATTACCAGCGCATGATCAATGGTTGGGAAGAAGAGGATGCGTATTACGACTCAATTGAGTTGCAAAATGCTGATGAACGTCAAAATAACGCCCCTCAAGAGCAAGGTTCCCTAGGGGCCCAAGGGGTCGATGATGAGGAGATGGCCGGTTTAGGCACTGCTGCGCAAACCGCACCTCTTGATCGTCCGCGCCAGCATAGCCATTCCCGTTCAACGCGGTCCCCCGCACGGCGTACCGATCAAAATACCGCACGCAATAGTCACGGCCAAAGTCACAGCCAAAATGATGATTTGGGGCTTCCCGCCAGCATTTTGGGTCAGGCTCCGGTGGCAAAGGCGGCAAAAACTGCAAATTCCGCTGTTGTTGCCGATACGCCCGCCGATATGATGGATGCATAAAAATCACAAGGTAATTTGTGCGATGTTGAGGCGGGTGTGGCTTGCGAAGTTTGGGTGAGGCGTTATAATGATGCGCTCACCTGTCCTCCAATCTTAGCCTGATCAATAAATGCATGTGTCCAGCCGAACCAGACTCACAACAAAATAAACCGGAAAATAAACCAGGACTGGCCGCGTCTGAGTCTCCTGCTCCTGCCGCTTCGTCTTCCTCTGCGTCTACCGGTGGGCCCGTGCGTGGGTCGGGGTCAGAGGTATTGCTGCGCGGGGATATAAAAATCTTTCCCAATTCGCCTTTGCCGCATCTTGATTTGGGCGTTAGCCGCGCCTTTGTGGCTGAGAGCCGCGCGGGGGCCAAGGCCGTGGCCTATATCTGCGCCGATCACGTGGTGCCGCGCATTGATGTGGCCCATAAATACGCCAATATGTCCGTTAATTCCCTGCCAAAATTAATTGGGTCGGGGGTGGTTTATTGGCCGGTTGATCACCGCGAAAAATATGTGTTTGTGTATGAACAAAGTTTCGGATCGCCGCTTGCGCATTTGCGCGGCTCTCTATCTTTGGGGCTGAAACTCGATTTTGTGCTCAATACCATTTTTCACAACACGGTTGAAGGGCTCGCCATGCTGCATGAACGCGGCATTGCGCACGGCCATGTTAATCTTGGCAATCTTTATGACGGCGGCACGCCAACGCTTGAAAATTCGTGCCTGGGGGATTGTTTGTCCTTGCCGTCCGGATTTGCGCAACCGGTGCTTTATGAGACGGTTGAACGCGCATTGTGTGACCCGTTGGCCAAGCCCAATCTTGATTATGCGGATGATCTTTATGCGCTGGGGATGTGTTTGGCACTGGCTATCGCGCCGCATGATTTTACCGAAGGGATGAGTTCGGAAGAAATCACTCAATATAAAATTGAACAGGGCAGCTTTCACCTCGTCACCAGTCGCGACCGGCTGCCCGGTGCGATTATCGAGGTTTTGCGCGGGCTTTTAAGCGATGATGTTGCCACACGTTGGACCATGGCGGACCTTAAGGAGTGGCAAGGCGGGCGGCGCGTATCCGCGAAACAGGGGGGGAAATCCATCCCCAAATCCACACGCCCGATTGAGTTCCGCAAGAAGAAATTTTTCCGCCCCGATATTCTGGCGTTACAATTGCGGAAAGAACCTGCGGCGGTGCTCGAATTGGTTGAATCGGGCAATCTTTATCTTTGGCTCAATCGCTCGCTGCAAAACAAAGATTATGAGGCGCGCTTTGAAAAGGCGGTGGATCAGGCGAAAAAATCCGTATCCGGTACCAATTATGCTGAACGTATGGCGGCCTTTGTGGCGATGGCCTTGGCGCCGCAATTCCCGATTTTTTATCGCGGCTTTGCCTTTGCACCCGAAAATTTCGGCAATTTATTGGTGGATGCCATGTGTGGTGGCAAGGATGTAAACGCCCTGGCCGATGTTTTTCAGGGCGGATTAGTTTCGTTTTGGGCGGAATGCAGAAGTATCACGGGCTATGCGGTGAATGATGAAGTCTCAAAATTCGAATCGTGCCGGATGCTCCTGCTGCAAAAATCCGCGGGTTTTGGAATTGAACGCTGTGTTTATTTTCTCGCTCCTTATGCTAGGTGCCTGAGTGATAAGCTCAAACATTATTATATACGTTCCGCCCGTGATTTGATTGTGGCATTGGATCATGCCGCCGGTGAGAAATCGCGGCCCAGCTGGTTTGTGGATCGTCATATTATTGCCTTTTTATTCGCAAATGATAAATCGGTGATTGAACCGCATTCTTCGGACCTCAACGCCCCTGAAAAACATCGGCAAATTTCGGGAATCATCAAGATTTTTGCTAAAATCCAGGAGCGTGAAAAAATCGCGGCGTTGCCGCATTTGGCGACCTGGGTGGCTGAACATGTCGGTGAGCTGATTAATCGTTACCATGACCGTGAGCGGCGCAAGCAAATTAAGGCCGATATTGATCGCGTGAAATCAAAGGGAAATTTGATTTATTTTGCGGGACTTTTTGGCAATTATCAGCATACTCTGGATGATCAAAAGGGCTTTGTTCATGCAATGGCGCAGTATAAATCGCTCAAGGATGAGTATGATCACCTCCATCTCCAGCTTCAAACCAATAAGGATTTTGGTAAGGCCAACGGCCAACAAGTGGCCACCATTGTATCGGCCGTGATTGCGGCCATCGTGATCATGATTTATATTTTTGTGAATCTTTCATTTTGAATGAGTTGATTTGAAAAGCAGAAATGATTGAAAAGCAGAAATGATTGAAAAAACAGGTTTCTAAACTATGGCCCCTAAATCCCCTACAAAAAAATCAAAAAAGAAAACTCTGCGCGGGCGTTTTTTATTGGCGGGTTTTTTGCTCACATCCTTGGCTATTTTGCCCACAACGGTTTTATTTTTTATCGGCATGTTGCCCTCGATCATTTGCCGATTTGTGGACCGCAGCCATTTGAAACAACGTACGCTCACTGTCGCGTTTATGAATTTTGCGGCGGTGTTTCCGTCTTGGTATAAAATGGTGACCCAGGATCACACATTTGAACATACGGTGAATATTTTAACGGAACCCGTCAATATTGTGATTATGTATGGCGGGGCGTTGCTGGGTTATATGATTGATTGGGGTGTATCGGGGATTGTGTCGTCTATGGTGGTGCAAAAGGGGCAAAATCGCCTGCGTAAGATCAAGGAATTGCAGTCCGATCTCATCTCTCGCTGGGGTGATGAAGTCTCAGGCGATGTACCGCTTGATGCGCAGGGCTTTCCGCTTCAGCAAAAGCAGGATCATTAACCGGTAATGAGAACATCAATAAAGGAAGCAATAAGGGTAACATGAATGGGATGTTTGGTTTCAAGTCTGTGGCGGGATAAAGCGAAGGGTCAGGAGTTTAAAAGCCTAAGCCTTTTCTTGGCCTTTATGGTGGCGGTCATTCTTACGTTTGGTTTGGTTGATTTTGGGGCAATTGGCTTTGAAGCGCAGGCCGCAGAGTTATCATCTGCGTATGAGTCTGCTGGAGAGGCGAGCCCTGAGAAGATAAGCCCTGAGAAGGCAAGTTCTGCGGACGTAACTCCTGTTCCGCCTAACTACCCGCCAATTTATAATGCCAAGACAACCACTTTGGAAAACGGTCTGAAGGTGGTGGTGATTGAAAATCACCGCGCGCCGGTGGTGCATCATATGATTTGGTATAAGGTTGGATCCGCCGATGAACCGCGCAATGACGGTGTGTCGGGGGCTGCGCATTTTCTGGAACATCTGATGTTTAAGGGCACAAAGGCCGTGGGCGCGGGAGAATTTTCGCGCCTCATTGCCGGCATTGGCGGGCAGGAGAATGCCTTTACATCATGGGATTACACGGCGTTTTTCCAGACGATTCCGGCGAAATATCTTCGGGATGTGATGGCGTTGGAATCTGATCGCATGATCAACCTCACACTCGCGGAAAAGGATATAGAGTCAGAGCGTAATGTGATTATTGAAGAACGCAGGGGCCGCACCGATAATGACCCGCGCGCCCTGTTTAATGAACAGATGCGGGCGATGTTGTTTGTGAATGCGCCCTATGCCGAACCGATTATCGGGTGGAGGGATGAGATGAGTTTGCTCAAACGCGCCGATGTGATGAATTACTACACCACTTGGTACGCGCCGAATAATGCGATTTTGGTGGTCTCGGGCGATGCGAAATTTGATGATGTGGTGCGCGATGCGCGCGCGACTTACGGCCTTATCCCTGCGCGGGAAGTGCCGCCCCATCTGCGCGCCCGTGTGCCGCAATTATCGGGCGGGGTGGCCATAACACACGCCGCCCCCGATGTGCCGGAGGATGTCTATATCAAGGCCTGGATCGTGCCCAATTATGCGGATAACCCAAAGAATTATTACGGGCTTGGTCTTTTGACGCAGATTTTGGCCAATGGGGCCGACTCGATGCTTTATCAGGAATTTGTCGTGAAGCGAAAAATCGCAACCTCGGTCGAGCTCTCCTATAACGGTGATGCGCGCGGGGATGGGGAATTATGGCTTTATGCGATTCCGGCCGGCGGCACGAGTCCCGAAGCATTGGGCGCTGCGTTGGATGAATATTTTAAAACCATTTGGGCCAAAAAATTAATGGATGATGAGATGATTGAGCGCGGCAAAACTCGCCTGATTGATGCGGCCGATTACGCGCGTGATTCTCTAGTGGGGCCCGCCATGGAGATCGGGCAAATGATGGCAATTGGTATGAGCCTCAATGACATTGAAAATTGGCGAAACCATATCGCGGCACTCACCCCGCAAGATGTTGATGATGCGTATCGTGATGTTTTTCTGGGGACAGCAACTGCTTATCGCCTCCCTGTGACCGGGATCATGAAGCATGTGCCGGCAACTCAACCACACAAAATCCATTAATGAGATTATCAAATGCTCCCAGTAATTGAGGGGGTGGATATAAAAAACACCGACCTGTCGGCCGGCGTTTCTTTTTATGTGTCATATGGCGAAACAGTCCCAAACGGGAAGCATGAGGCGGTTTTATGCCGTCCAACCATGCTTTATTCTTAGGCCGCTTGGCTCAAATTCTGGAGATCAAGCTTAATGCCGGGTCCCATCGTTGAGGAAAGAGAGACTTTTTTAATATAAACGCCCTTGGCACCCGAAGGTTTAGCCCGCACAATGGCGGCCACAAAGGCACGAATATTATCAGCCAATTTTTCTTTGGTGAAGTTGGCTTTGCCAACGCGCGCATGGACAATACCGGCTTTTTCAGCGCGGAATTCCACGGCCCCACCCTTAGAGGACTCAACCGCTTTTTTAACATCAAGCGTCACAGTTCCAAGTTTCGGGTTTGGCATCAAACCGCGTGGACCGAGCACCTTCCCGAGTTTTGCCATCAATGGCATCATATCGGGGGTTGCGATACAGCGGTCAAAATTGATATTGCCCTTCATGACTTCTTCGGCCAAATCATCCGCACCGACAATGTCCGCCCCGGCTGCGCGAGCCTCTTCGGCTTTTGCATCCTTGGCAAACACGGCCACACGCACAACGGCACCTGTCCCATGGGGAAGTTCAGTCACGCCGCGCACAACCTGATCATTCTGCCGCGGATCAACACCCAAATTCATGGCAACCTCAATGGTTTCAGAGAATTTGCGATCCTGAGCACTTTTGAGCAAAATCTCCACAGCGTCTTCAACCGTATAGAATTTTGTCCGATCAACCAGCGCATTATTCTTTTTCATTTTTTTCGAAATATGTGCCATGTTTTAACCCTCCACCACTTCGATACCCATGGAACGGGCAGATCCTTCAACCATTTTCATGGCTCCGGCTACGTCGTTCGCGTTGAGATCTTGCATTTTTGCATTGGCAATTTCTTCAACTTGTTTTTTGGTGATTTTCGCCACATAGGCCCCTTTACCCGGAGTTTGTGATCCGGAGGTAATTTTCGCGGCTTTCTTGATGAAATAAGTAACCGGCGGGGTTTTCATGACGAAGGTAAAGGATCGGTCCTCATACACCGTGATCACCACGGGAATAGGCATTCCGGCTTCCATTTCCTGAGTTTTAGCATTGAATCCTTTACAGAATTCCATGATATTAACGCCGTGTTGACCCAATGCGGGACCAATTGGCGGGGACGGGTTGGCCTTACCGGCAGCAACCTGTAGCTTGATATAGCCTTTGACTTTCTTGGCCATGATAACAAACCTCCGTTAAGGATTGAAGGGACGTGGTACGGCTCGGCATGGCCTGAGAGCTTGTTTACAATATCTACTACGGCTTTGGCTTTTCACGGTATTTCTGCGCTCCCGCTTCTCACGTACTCTCAAGTACGATCCGATGCGGTTCTCGAAAAACCGCAAAAATCCTGTGCCTTAGCGACATTGTAAACAAGCCCTGAAATCAGATTTTGCCGACAACCTTCCACAAACTGCGGCGTTTATATCGCATTGGGGGCGGTTTTACAAGCTATTTCTCAAAATCTGTAGGATTTTATCGCGGATGCGCGGGGAGTTGCTAAACGCCAGTAATCGGGCCACTGGCACGCCCATGGATAAACTGATCCACGTAAGGATTTCCGGAGTGGTCAAGTTCCTCGACCGCGCCGGTCCAGATAATTTTGCCCTGATGGATCATGGCAATATGATCCGCGATTTTGCGCGCACTGGCCATGTCATGGGTGATGGTGAGGGCCGTTGCCCCCAGATTTTTAACACATTTCACAATCAATTCATTGATAACATCCGCCATAATCGGGTCAAGCCCCGTGGTGGGTTCATCAAAAAATATAATCTCCGGGTTTGTAGCAATGGCGCGCGCCAGGGCCACCCGTTTTTGCATTCCTCCCGAAAGTTCGGCCGGATATTGATCGGCGATGGACTCACCCATTCCAACCTCATTGAGTTTTTCAATGGCAATGGTTCGGGCTTCTTCCTTACTGATATTCTTGCCATAGATCAATCCAAAGGCTACGTTGTACCAGATCGGGAGCGAGTCAAATAAAGCTCCGCCCTGAAAGAGCATGCCGAATTTTTTCAGGAGTGATTCGCGGTCCTTGCTTTTGGCACCGACCATTTCTTGCCCGTCAATTTTAATGGATCCTTGATCAGCCTTCACCAATCCCAAAATGGATTTTAGCATGACTGATTTTCCGGTGCCTGATCCGCCAATAATCACCATGGAATGTCCGCGTTCCACCCGTAAATCCACCCCTTGAAGGACTTTTTTGCTGCCAAAAGCCTTGACAACTCCACTCATCTCAATTTTTGCCTGAGAGGTTGGATTTGAGGGCTGGGGGGCGGTTTGGGAGCCGGCTTGGGTCGCGTCAGTCATCATGAAAAGAAAATCTGCGTGATCAAATAGTTGAAAATGAGAATAAGGATAGAGGCAGTCACCACGGCGTTGGTTGTGGCCGCACCCACGCCCTGCGCCCCACGGCCAGAGTTATAACCGTGATAACATCCCATCAGGGCAACCAGAAAGCCAAATACGGCGGCCTTGACCAATCCTGAAACCACGTCATTTTGCTCCAGTACCGACCAGGTTTGATGAAGGTAATTATGCGGGCTGAATTCCAGCACATGGGTGGCCACGATATAGCCGCCATAAACACCGATAATATCACCGATAAGCACCAGAAGTGGCAACATCAACGCCCCCGCAATCACCCGCGGTACCACCAAGTATTTCATGGGATTGACGGACAGAGTGGTCAGCGCATCTATTTGTTCGGTCACGCGCATGGTGCCAATTTCTGCGGCGATGGAGGCCCCCACGCGCCCCGCGACCATCAACCCGGCCAAAACCGGTGATAATTCGCGGGTGATTGAAAGAACGACAACGGAGGCAATCGCACTTTCGGCATTAAATCTTGAAAATCCGGTATAGCTTTGCAATGCCAGAACCATACCCGTAAACAGCGCGGTCATGCCAACCACCGGCAACGAATAATAGCCGATATCAATCATTTGTCGCCCGATATGCCGGAGATAAAGCGGGGGCGCAAGGCAATGGCCCAAAGTCCGCAGCGCAAATAAGGTAATGGCCCCGAGTGCCTGAACGACATTCAAAATTGAATGCCCGACAGCTTGAAACACCCCTTGAGCATAGGGGGACTTTGATTTGAGAAAATTTGTCAGGCCATTCATAAGACTATGCTTTTACAGTTTTTTTCTCTGTTCTCCAAGTGTAAATTTAGCGGCAACGAATTTTATAGGCGCCAGAGATATGGCTTTAAGCTTGTGTGTCCAGATTGTAAGGCGGCTGATCCGAACTCACAGATTTGGCAACCCCCACGCGGGCCGGGCGTAAAAGCCGATCATGAAGAAGATAACCCGGTTCAATTAACTGAATGATCGTACCTTGAGCCTTGTCAGGGAAGGGGGCTTCAAACATAACTTCATGATAATGCGGATCAAATAATTCATCAATCGGTTCAATGCGTTTGATGCCGTTCTTTTCAAAGCATCGCAACAAGGCCCGCTCCATGGCTTCCAACCCTTCAATAACGGCTTTATTGCGTTCATCCAACTTCACCTCTTCGGGAATGGCGTGCAATGCGCGCTTAAACGTATCGGCGACATCCAGCAAGTCACGCGCAAAGCCGGAAACTGCATATTTGGAGGCATCTTCACGCTCACGCTGGGACCGTTTGCGCATATTGTCCAGCTCAGCCACAGTTCGCAAAAGCTGGTCTCGCGCCTGGGCTAAGGCTTGCTCAAGCTGGGCTACTTGATCTGTTGTTGCGTTGCCTATCTTTTCAGGGTTTTGAGGGGTTTGCCCCGATTCCATGTCTCCGGATTGGTTGGCGGAAGAGCCAAATTCATCTGATTCGCGTTGTGTATCTTGCGCAGCCTGAGATTGGCGCGCACGATAGGCCGCAGGCCCGGTGGGTCCGGTGAAGCCTTCGGGCGTGCGGGCGTCATTCTCATCGTTTTGGGCTCCGACGTTTTCGGTCGCGGGCTCAGAACCGGAAGAGGGGGTTTGAAAATTTTGAGAATTCTGGGAATGGGTCATCATACACTCAAATATCGAATTAACTATTGTCTGGCAGAAATCATAAAGAAATCATGTTATGTCGGCGTATGCCAACTTTGTCAACATAAGTAATACTCCCTTGAAAATCAAGATCGTCTAATGATATGAAACTCAGAGCTTGTTTGCAATCGCATCTTCGGTGTTGGCTTTTTGTGGCATTTCCGTACTTTTGCGAATCGAAGTAAAGCGAATATTAAAACGCGAATCAGTTGTTATTGAAGGAGATAGAGCAATGGCCGGTCATTCCCAGTTTAAAAATATCATGCACAGAAAAGGGCGGGTGGATGCCAAACGTGCAAAAATTTTTACCAAATTGGGCCGTGAAATTCAGGTGGCGGCAAAGGCGGGCGGGGGCGACCCATCGGCCAATCCGCGTCTGCGCAACGCTATTATTGCTGCGCGCGCCGAAAATATGCCCAATGATCGCATTAAAAAATCAATTGATGCCGGAACGGGTGCGGGAAACACCGAAAATTATGAAGAGATTCGCTATGAAGGATACGCAGTCGGCGGCGTTGCCGTTATCGTCGAAGCCTTGACCGATAATAAAAATCGGACGGCACCCTATGTGCGTTCTTGTTTCTCTAAATATGGCGGAAATTTGGGGGAAACAGGATCGGTGGGATTTATGTTTGATCATCTGGGGGTGATCACCTATGGGGCCGCAGTTGCTGCGGCTGATGCAGTTTTTGAAGCAGCGTTGGAGGCCGGGGCTGAAAATGTGGACTCTACGGATGAGCATCACGAGATAACGACTCTTCCTGAAGGATTTATTGCGGCTCGCGATGCGTTAGAAGAAAAATTCGGCCCAGCGGAAAAAGCCGAGCTGACATGGCGTCCGAACGTCATGAGCATGGTCGATGCCGCCACTGCGCACTCAATTTTGAAAATGGTTGAGGCTTTGGAAGATAGCGATGATGTACAAAACGTCATCACGAATTTCGAAGTTAGTGAGGAAGATTTGCAAAAACTTGCGAATGAGCAATCATAATTTGCTATTCGAGTTCAATTTTCCGCTTGACAGGCGGAATTAATGACAATAATAATCATTCTCAATTACTAGATTCACTATTAATTGGTTCTTTATCTTTATGAATTTTTTTGAGAATGGGATGCACATGGCACAAATTTTCCAAAGTTATTTTAAAAAAATCGCCCTATACGGCTTGGTTTTGACAATAGGAACGATGGGTGCAGCGCAAAGCTCGCAGGCTGCCCCCGAATATATAATCAACATTGAAAATCATAAATTCTCGCCCTCTGAACTGGAAATTCCGGCTGATCAAAAGGTTAAGCTGACGGTTATTAACAAGGATCCAACCGCGGAGGAGTTTGAGAGTTATGAGCTCAAGCGTGAGAAAGTTATCGCCGGTGGCAAGCAAGCGGTGATCTATGTCGGACCGCTTGAGCCCGGAACATACCCATTCTTTGGTGAGTTCAACCAATCCACCGCACAGGGCAAGATTATTGTAAAATAAGATTGTTATCTTCTTGAAACTTTGTTGATAGGAATAAAAAATGCTCCCCAGCGCGCTGATTATTTTCCGTGAAGTGTTTGAAATTGTTTTGATTGTCGGCATTATTCTTGCGGCCACGAAGGATCTTCCGGCTAGGTTAAAATACGTATGGGGCGGAATTGGCCTGGGGCTGTTGGGGGCCGGGATGGTTGCCTATTTCATTGATTTTATTTCGGGACTGGCCGAAGGGGTAGGGCAGGAATTTTTAAATGCCGGAATTTTAATGTTGGCGGCGATCTTTATCGGGTCAACCGTGATTTGGATGAAGCATCATGCTCATGAGCTGAAGGGCAAGCTGAAAGCGTTGGGTGAGGATGTTGCGAGTGGCACTGCCTCTTACCTTATGCTCACGGTCATTATTGCTCTGGCTTTATTACGCGAAGGGTCTGAAATTGTACTCTTTACCTATGGGATGATGGCGTCGGGGCAAACAATATCCACGATTTTAATGGGTGCAGCCATCGGGCTGGCCGGCGGGGCCACGTTGGGGGGGCTTTTATATGCGGGGTTGGTACGCATTCCCACCAAATATTTTTTCCGTGTAACTACGGGACTTCTTACGGTTCTGGTTGCCGGTATGATGTCCCAAGCCATGGGATATTTGCAGGCGGCCGGTGAATTCGAATCTCTTTCCCACACAGTGTGGAATAGCGGCTGGCTTATTGAAGATCACAGCATCACCGGGCAAACGTTAAAGGCCTTGCTGGGTTATACGGCTCAACCAACATTATTACAAATTATCGTCTATCTTTTAACTTTAGGAGCAATCACAATGGCGGTCACACTCACCAAAAAACAACCCAAACTTCAACAGCCAAAAATGCCGTCGGCCTCTTCGGCTTCGATGGCTACAATCGGAAAGCTTGGGCTTTTGGCAATCGCGATCGGCCTATCATCGGCGTCATCCCCGGCATGGGCTGCCAAAACTATTTACACACCCTATGTTGAGCAAGGCGAGCTTGAATTGGAATATTATGGCGATTACACAGTGAATGGCGATGATGAGGAAGATGGCGCATGGGAACAAAAATTCGGTGTTGGCTATGGCGTTACGGATTTTTGGAAAACTGAATTGATCGGCGAGTTTGAAAAAGAAGGTGAAGATGGTGCCGATGCCGAATTTACCGCCGTTGAATGGGAAAACAAATTTCAATTGACTGAACCGGGTAAATACTGGCTTGATGTTGGTGCCTTGGTGGAATTGGCTATGAATACTCAAGGGGGCCCCAATGCGATCGAGGGAAAATTGCTCCTTGCCAAGGACACGGGAAAATTCCTCCATGTGGCCAATATCGGGGTGGAGCGTGAATTTGGCGAAGATTCAGAAGATGTATTTGAGGTTGGCGCGTCCTGGAGCACACGTTATCTTTTGATGCCGCAATTTGAACCGGGATTGGAAATTTACAGCGATTTTGGTAGCCTAAGCGATAGTCATGGCTTTGATGATCAGGATCACTCGGCGGGTCCGGTGGCCTATGGGGCTTTGGGGCCGTTCAAATATGATGTGGGGTATTTGTTTGGATTGAGCGATCATGCGCCCGATGGACAAATCAAGGCCAAAATTGAGTATGAAATGCATTTCTAGACCATTTTCCGATTAGGTGGAAGCCGGTTAATCGCAACAAAATGCGACAAAACAAATATTTAGACCATTTTTCGAGTCCACATAACCGAAAAATGGTCTAAAGTCATAAGCTTACTTATACCCTCACTTATACCCTTTGACATTATCCGGTAATGAGTCTATCAAAGGGGCTATAACGGGGCTGGCAAAAGCTGATTGGATTCTATCTATTCAATCAAGATATTAACGGCTTTTTAATATAAATAATTTAAGTCTGTGAGATACTATAATCACGAAGGAGTAACGCATGGCGGCTTTATCAAAATCTATGGCGGTTCTTGATGTGGTGGATGACCCGCGCGGGTTAAAACGCATCTGTATTTCCTGCAGTACGCGGTTTTTTGACCTGAATAAACGCCCCATTATCTGCCCGTCCTGTGGTGCCGAATTCACGGGTGAGGTGAAAATCAAATCGCGTCGCGGTCGTGCCGCCGCCGATGATACAAGTGAAGACAGCCAAGTATCAGAGGATACAGAGGCCGAAGACGAAGATTTAATCGAAGATGATGCGGATATCGAATCGGAAACGGTCAGTTTGGAAGATGCCGAAGATATGGACGATGACGACGATATGAATGATGATGATCTGGATGACGGGGATATAGAATTGGATGATGATGATCTCGATGTCGATCTGGATGATGACGATGACGAGGATTTGGATGATGAGATTGATGTTGATATTGAGGATGAAAAGTAACATTTTTGCCCCCTTCAACCGGAATATGATTTAGGGCCGATGTGATGACTCAGTTTTATGATCTTCCCTCCCAACTTCAAGAACTGCTGATTATGCTGCCTTTCAGGGTTGGGTATTATGTCTCTGCCAGTGATCAAACCGGTGGGGAGGAGGCCGAAGCGCAAGAGCTTGAGGCTCTATCCAATATCGTGACCTATTATATTGAGGACGCGCTCAAATCCGAAATCGCGCAGCAGGCCATGACGGAAATGCTGGGGCGGCGCAAATATTGGGATAAATGGCGCGAACATATTGATCAGGTGCCCACGCAATGTGAAAAATTATTTGAAGAGTTGGGCGCGTATTTAGATGATAAAGACTTGATCGGGTTCAAAAATAATTTGATTGATATCGCGATTGCGGTGGCTCAGGCCTATTGCGAGGATGAACACGGTGCGGCGTCTGAGGTGCGGGAAACCAGTATTGCTGCGCTTCTTAAACGCATAGGACAGGCCATATTTCCGCAGGCCATTTTCCCGCAGGCCATTTTTTCGGGTGAACCGCAATCGGAACAAACAATATCTTATAATATCAGTGCCGCAGAGCGAGAGGCAATCTTGAAATTGGCCGATGCGCTGCAAATTGAAGTGGCGATTTGAGGGGGGCGGGCATGTCGGAATTGGAACGTTTTTCTCCTGAATTACAGGAATTTTTGGCCGGGCTATTTTACCGCGTGGGCGATTTTATCTCCGCCAGCGATGATACGGATGTGGGCGAAGAGTCAGAGGAATTAGAGCAAAAATCTATGTTGGCCCTGATCACGCAATTCTCTGAAAGCCGTAAGCTCCCGCCACTCATTTGTGACATGGCAAGGGAAACATTTGCCCGCCGGCGTGATTGGGTGCGGTGGGGGGATGCCCGCGGACAGTTTTTGAGTGAATTTGAGGATGCCTTTGATCTCTTGCAAGACAGCCTGATCGAAGGCGAAGCGCAATCCCTGCGCAGATGTGCATTCTTTCTGGCGATGCGGGTGGCGGAGTCGTTTCGTGAAGAGGCTGATTACGGATTGGACGATGCAAATTATTTTGACAAAATGCAGAAAAAAATTGCATACTGGACACTCGCTTTGACGGATCGTGACGCCCGGAAAAAGCTGAATATTTCACCGGCCGAAGACAGCGCCCTTCATCAACTTTATGACATTTTGAACAGATTATGCCCCTCTCTCCCGAAGACTTGATTATCGTTGCGCGCATCACGTATCGCAGCGCCCTGTGGATTTCCTATTCCGATGATGATGGCGGGCGCAGCGCGCAGGCGCAAGAATCGGCTGTGCTAAAACGATCTATCCAGACGCTACAGCGCAAAACGCGAGTGGGCTCTGATGAGCGCAAAATTTTAGAACTTGCCATCGCTAAAACTGATCTCTGGCATGAATGGTCCGTGGACTTAATCGGTGTGATCGAAGATATTCAAAAGCATATCGAAAAAATTTCACCCAGTATGCGCATGATCATCATGGAAATCGCCAAAAATGTGGCGACAGCCTTTGAGGAACGCTCATGGTTATCATCCATGCGGGTGCGGATGGTGGCCGGTGTGCGCAATAAATTTACCAAAATGCGGCCAAAAATGACTCCAAAGCAAATTTCCAGTATTTCGGATTGTGAAATGTCGGCTTTGAGGGAGCTTGCTAAGGCGCTCGGCGTTTCCAACTTTTTGGGCTAGATTTTTATCCCCGATCTGTCATAAATTAGTCTCTGATTTTTTCGTTTAACCATAGGATTTCAGATTATTATCATGCCTCACTCCAGCAATGCCGCTCTTAAAACCATTTTGACCGGATTTAACGCCGAATATATCGCGCAACTTTATGCGGCTTATTTGAATAACCAGTCCAGTGTGGATGAAAGCTGGCGCGCTGTTTTTGCTGATTTACAAGATGATGAGGCCGCCCTTTTGGCGGAGATTTCCGGGGCCAGCTGGGGCGCGGCAGAGTTTAAAAATAGTCCGCAAGGATTTGATCAGAATCACAGCACGCAGGCAGTGCCGACAAACGCCGTCGCACCGCAAAAAGGCGGCAAAATTGCACAGTTCCCGACACATGCACAACCCCAACAGTCTCATGCGGGGGTGAATGTTTCCCATGATGTTGAACAGGCCACGCGCGATTCTATTGCGGCCCTGATGATGATTCGCGCCTATCGTGCGTTGGGACATTTATCCGCTGATCTCGACCCGCTGGGATTAAAACAGATTGAGGTTCATAAGGAACTTGACCCGAGCTTTTACGGCTTTGGCCCGCAGGATATGAAACGCAAAATTTATATTGGCGGCGTTTTGGGGCTGGATTACGCAACAATTGGCGAGATTGCGGACGCGCTGCGCCATATTTATTGCGGCAAAATCGGCGTGGAGTTTTTGCATTCCGTTGCCCCTGAAGAAAAAAGCTGGATTCAGGAAAAAATCGAAGCCGCGCGCAATCATACGCCCTTTACGGCAGAAGAAAAACGCCGTTTCTATCAAAATTTGGTGGCCGCAGAGGGGCTAGAAAAATTCCTCCACACCAAGCATGTCGGCACCAAGCGTTTTGGGATTGACGGGGGGGAGAGTTTTATTGCCTCGCTCGAAGAAATCATTCACCGCGGGGCCGAATTGGGATGTAAAGAGGTTGTGATCGGCATGGCGCACCGTGGGCGGCTCAATGTGCTGACCAATGTTGTGGGCAAACCCTATACCACCTTATTTGCAGAGTTCCAGGGGATTTCCACCAATCCAGATGATATTTTGGGAACGGGCGATGTGAAATATCACATGGGCTTTACCAATGATAAAAATTACGGCAATCATCCGGTTCACGTCACCTTAACCGCCAACCCGTCACATCTTGAGGCCGTCAATCCCGTGGTCATTGGCCGTGTGCGTGCCAAACAATTCCAGCGTCAGGACAAAGCGCGGGAGCAAGTGATTCCGATCCTGGTTCACGGCGATGCGGCCTTTATTGGTCAGGGCGTGGTCGCGGAAACATTGATTATGTCGGAACTGCCGGGTTATAGCGTTGGCGGAACCATCCATATTGTCATCAATAACCAAATCGGCTTTACCACTATGCCGAAATATTCCCGATCCGGTCCTTATTGTACCGATATGGCGAAAATTCTGTCGGCGCCAATTTTCCATGTGAACGGGGATGATGTGGAGTCGGTGATGCATGTCTCTCGTCTTGCGGCGGAATTCCGTCAAACCTTCAAAAAAGATGTGGTGGTCGATATTTTCTGTTATCGCCGTTATGGTCATAATGAAGGGGATGAGCCATCCTTTACCCAACCGCTGATGTACAAAAAAATCAAAACTTTGGACAATGTGCGGGAAATTTATGGGCGGCAGTTGATCAGCGAAAAAATCATTGACCAAGCCACGAATGACTCCATCGTTGCCGATTTCCAAACCAAACTTGATCAGGCCTATGAAGCCACCAAAGGATTTAAGGCCAATAAGGCCGATTATCTGGAGGGGTATTGGAGCGGACTCAAAGTTGCCTATGGCGATGAACGGCGCGGCACCACGGCGGTTGCGCTTGATAGGCTGAAATTCCTGGGTGAACGTTTGACCCATGTGCCTGAAAATTTCCACATTAACCCCAAAATCGCGCGGCAATTGGAACAAAAATCCGAGATGTTTAAAACCGGGCAGGGGTTTGATTGGGGAACGGCAGAGGCTCTGGCTTTTGCCAGTTTGCTCGATGAAGGCACCCATGTGCGGCTTTCGGGTGAGGATGTGGGGCGCGGCACCTTTTCGCACCGTCACGCCATCATTTATGATCAGGAAAACGAAGAAAAACTGATCCCGCTCAATCATTTGCGGGACTCCCAAGCCTCATTCGAAGTGCATGACAGCCCCCTATCGGAATTTGCCGTGCTCGGCTTTGAATTGGGGTATTCCTGGGCGGAACCGCGCGCCCTCGTGCTTTGGGAGGCGCAATTTGGTGATTTCGTCAACGGCGCGCAAATCATCATTGACCAGTTTTTGGCATCGTCAGAGAGCAAATGGCTGCGTATGTCGGGGCTTGTGATGCTCTTGCCGCACGGATTTGAAGGGCAGGGGCCGGAGCATTCCTCGGCACGGTTAGAGCGATTCTTGCAACTCTGCGCCGAAGATAATCTCCAGATTTGCAACATCACAACCCCTGCCAATTATTTCCATGCGCTGCGTCGCCAGATTCATCGTGATTTCCGCAAACCGTTGATCAATATGGCACCGAAATCCTTGCTGCGTCATAAATTGGCGGTATCACCCATTGATCATTTCACGGGTGAGAGCACATTCCACCGCGTCCTGTGGGATGACGGGCGCGATATGCTCTGTGCCGATCGCGATATGGCGCGGGTGGTGCTGTGTTCGGGCAAGGTTTATTACGACCTTTTGGAGGAGCGGAATAAACGCGGCATTAAAAATGTTGTGATCTTGCGCCTTGAACAACTCTACCCGTTCCCGGATCGCGTGTTGGCCGATGAATTGAAAAAATATCCCAATGCCGATGTGATCTGGTGCCAGGAAGAGCCGAAAAACCAAGGCGCGTGGAGTTTTGTCAATCCGTTGTTGGAGGATGTTTTGGTGGGGCTCAACCATAAAACCACACGGGCAAAATTTGTGGGTCGTGTGGCAACTGCGGCCCCGGCGACGGGGTACCTCAAACGCCATAATATGGAACAGGCACGATTGGTTGATGACGCGCTGACTGTATAGGCCGGCAATTCAGTCTTCCAACTATACTTGGAAGACTGAATTTCTGGCTAGGAACAAGCAACGCAGCGTAGGGATTCTACGTAAGGAGCGAAGTGACAACGTCCAGGAGTTCAGTATTCCGAGTATATATTCTCGTCACCGGATCGGAGGTCTGTTCATGCGTGTCTTTTTGACCGGCGGCACCGGGATGGTGGGGTCTTGCTTTCTGCGCTTAATGGCTGAACTGAAGCCGCATTGGCAGGTCACAGCCCCAACCCGTGCCGAGCTTGATTTATGTGATCGTCAGCAGGTGCTGGCGGCTCTACAACTTCAGGCTGGCGCAAAGCCCTATGATCTTGTTATCCATGCAGGGGCGAAAGTTGGCGGAATCAAGGCCAATCAGGATCATATGGTGGATTTTTTTACCCAAAATATGATGATGGGATTAAATGTGATTGCCGGCGCGGCGCAAAGCGGCATTAAAAATCTGATTAATTTAGGCAGTTCATGCATGTATCCGCGCAATTTTGGCGAAAAACTACGCGAAGAAGATATCTTGGCGGCACCGTTAGAGCCAACCAATGAAGGCTACGCACTGGCCAAAATATCGGCCCAACGTCTATGCGTTTATTTGATGCGGGAGCATCCCGAACTTAACTACAAAACCATCATTCCCTGCAACCTCTATGGGCCGGGCGATCGCTATGACGCCAGCGGGGGGCATTTATTTGCCCATATTATCATGAAAACTCATGCGGCGGTGATGAGCGGCGCGGAGCAAGTGGAAATTTGGGGGGATGGGACCGCGCGACGTGAATTTGTTTATGTTGATGATATGGTGGAATTTGCCATCAGATTTGCCGATCATCTTCAGGATTTCCCCGATACGGTGAATATCGGCGCGGGGTGCGACCACACGGTGCGTGATTATTATGAAATAGTGGCAGATTGTTTGGGATATCAGGGTGAATTTTATTATAACAAAAACTACCCGAACGGGATGGCGCATAAGTTAATGGATATCACCCTGGCCCAATCCCTTGGCTGGAGCCCAAAAACTAGCCTTAAAGAAGGCATTCATAAAACCTACGAAGCTTATCGGGGATCCAGATGATGATTGCAGCTTCGCTGCACAAGATACCGGTCCCTGCCGTACAAATCTACGAGCCAGCAGATTTGATACTCACGATAGTCAAGACGGATTATTTGATTCGATCCACAAATTGAAATCTTAAGAAAAGAAACTGGCAGGGGCAGAAGGATTTGAACCCTCGACCCTCGGTTTTGGAGACCGATGCTCTACCGCTGAGCTATACCCCTGTGCAAGTTCATGTATGCAAGTCCAAGAGAATGATTTCCGGCCGGGTGTGCGGTGTGGCCGGAAACCTTATATATCAAATTGATATTTCGGTGGTTTGTACCTTAAAATCAATTCTTATTCTACTAAAAAATGCTACTTGAGCACAAGAATTAGCAAGAATAATAATTTTTATATTCAATCGGGTGCGGCATGGTTTCAAACTCCAGCACTTCTTCCATTTTGAGCTCAATAAAGCTATCAATCAGGTCTTTGCTGAATACATTGCCCTCAAGCAAAAATGCATGATCGGCCTTTAATGCGTCCAAGGCATCACGCAGCGACCCGCACACGGTTGGCACCTTTGCAAGTTCGTCTTTAGGCAATTCATACAAGTTTTTATCCATCGCATCGCCAGGATTAATCTTGTTTTTCACCCCATCGAGCCCGGCCATCAACATGGCGGCATAGGCCAAATACGGATTGGCCGCAGGATCAGGGAAGCGAACCTCAACCCGTTTGCCTTTCGGTGATCCGCAATACGGAATACGGCAGGATGCCGAGCGGTTACGGGACGAATAGGCGAGCAACACCGGTGCCTCATACCCCGGAACCAAGCGTTTATAGCTGTTGGTGGTGGGGTTGGTAAAGGCGTTGAGGGCCTTGGCGTGTTTAATGATCCCGCCGATATAATGCAGCGCGGTTTCGGACAACCCCGCATATTTATCACCGGCAAAGAGCGGTGTTTTGCCCTTCCAAATGGATTGGTGCACATGCATGCCCGACCCGTTATCGCCAAAAATCGGTTTGGGCATAAAGGTTGCGGTTTTGCCATAGGCAGCCGCCACATTATGCACAACATATTTATAAATTTGCATATTATCGCCGCAATCCAAGAGAGTCGAGAATTTGATCCCCAATTCATGCTGACTGGGCGCGACTTCATGGTGATGTTTTTCCACTTCAACACCCATGGAGGCGATGATTGAGAGCATCTCAGCCCGCAAATCATTGCCCGTATCCATTGGCGCATCGGGGAAATATCCGCCCTTGACCTGCGGACGGTGCGCGAGGTTGCCTTCGCCCAACACGCGGTCAGTGTTATACGGTCCTTCTTCGCTGTCGATTTCATAGGAAACTTTGTTCATCCGTACGGCGTATTTGACATCATCAAAGACGAAAAACTCAGCCTCAGGGCCAAAGAAAGCCGTATCGCCCACGCCCGATTTTTTCAAATAATCTTCGGCAAATTTGGCAACCGACCTTGGGCAACGCTCGTAATGTTCACGTGTTTTTGGTTCCAAAACATAACAGAAAACTTTGACCGTAGGTTGCGCCGCAAACGGGTCGCTACAGACTTTGTTCAAATCCGGCAACAAAATCATGTCCGATTCGTTGATGGCTTTCCAACCGGCAATGGACGATCCGTCAAAATAGATCCCTTCGGTGAGCAAGGCTTCATCAACCGTGGAAATATGTTGGGTTGTATGTTGTTGTTTTCCGCGCAAATCGGCAAACACAAAATCAACATACACGATTTCATTTTCTTTAGTAAAATCAAGGAAATCGCCGGGAGTCTTAAACTTAAATTGTTGCGCAGTCGTGGCCATGTACCATCCTCATCACGTTAGATTAAATATGCAAAAAAAGCAAAACAGATATGCTACAATGCGATGCATTATCACTTTTAGTATGGCGCGTCTATAGAATTTTTTGATTATTCGAAAAAAGTTTTTTGGAAAGCTGTTTTCGTGAGTCCTTAATGGGGGGCTTAATATTATTGCTTGATATGCTTGCTTGCCCAAAGCGGTAAAAATTTCTAACATGGGTGAAATCCTGAACAGGTTCTGTGATGGATAGAAGAGTTTTTAGCTGAATGGATAACCAAATGATCTGGATCAATGGAAAATTTAGCGATGACCCGCTTCAGATTTCGGTATTTGATAAGGTTATACTGGGTATGTCCGTATTTACCAGTATTTTAGTCGATCACGGGCGGCCCATATGGTTGCGTGATCATCTGCGGCGGCTTAACGCACATGCGCGGGTTATGAGGCTCAAGCTCGGCTACACGCTTGAAGAAATTGAGGAAATTTGTGCGGAGCTTGTTCATCGCTCTCCGGAGGTATCTTGCGGTTTTGGGGCGTTGCGACTTGAACTAACGGCCGGAGTAGGCGCACGCGGTCTTGACTATCCGCCGGAGAGCACGTTGTTTATGACCTATAGCACAGCGGCCGATCCACGGGCAGCGACGGAGGTAAAAATTTTATGCCACCCACGCTATCGGCGGAATGCGGATGATCCGCTTTCGCGCATTAAATCAGGGAGTTACGGCTTGGCGGCACTGGCGAAACAAGAGGCAAGATTAGATGGTTTTGACGATGTGATCTTCCTCAATCATCACCATCACGTGACCTGCGCGTCCAGTGCCAATATTTTGGTGATGACGGGCGGGAAATATTACACGCCGAGCCTGAAAGACGGGGTGATGGACGGCATGATGCGGGCGCATGTTATGCGGGAACTCAAGGCCGAAGAACGTACACTCACGCTAGAGGAGGTCAAATCATGCGATCATGTCTGGTTGATCAATTCCTTTGGATTGCGGGCGGTCAAACAGACTGATGACGTGGCCATGGTGCCTTTGATGCTTGAGTTTCCGGGACTATAGAGAAGTTCGGGCGCAGTCTATAGCTATATCTTCCCCGTGAATTCGGGCAGGATTTCAAACAGGTCCCCAACCAATCCGAAATCGGCAATTTTAAAGATGGGGGCGTCGGGATCTTTGTTAATTGCCACAATGGTTTTGGCATCTTTAATTCCCGCAAGATGCTGCACAGCCCCCGAAATCCCCACCGCGATATAGAGATCAGGCGCAATGATCTTGCCCGTCTGGCCCACCTGATAATCATTGGGGGCATAACCGGAGTCAACGGCGGCTCTTGATGCGCCAATCGCGGCACCCAACCGATCCGCCAATTGTTCGATCAATGCCACATTGTCCTTTGAACCAATCCCGCGGCCAAAAGACACCACCCGCGCCGCCGATTGCAATTCCGGGCGTGCGGATTTGGTCAGGGTTTGGTCAACAAACTCGCCGCAGCGTAGGGATTCCGTGCGCCGGGTAGGGGCGCGCTCCCACTCTGCCGGATTTACACTGGAATTTGTAACTGCCGCCGGAAACGCACTGGAGCGAATAGTGAGGTAATGACGCGGTTGAGTGTCCTGAAACTCTGCCAATGCATTGCCCGCATAGACAGGCCGAATATAATGACTGGCCCCAAGAATCTGTGTGACATCAGAAACAGCCTGAATATCCGCCAACGCCGCCAATCGCGGCAACAAATTTTTCCCCCATTGAGTCGCCGCGGCCAATACGTGGCTGTAATTCAGCGCAAGCGGATGGATAATTTGTGCGAGATATTCAGGGGCAACGGGGGCGGTGTTGAGTGGCGGCGCGGAATCATCAGAATAATGATAAATCTTATGGATGCCATCCACAGATTGTAGTGAGTTTATTTGCGAGTCATTCAACCCACCCACGGCCACAATATCTACCTCTGCTCCCAACTGCGCCGCCGCCGTCATACATGACAATGTTGCGGGGGATACGGCGTTTTCTAAAAACTCAGCAATGACGAGAACAGACATGACAAAATCCGATTTTATTATCTTTTGAGTGTAACTTAAGAGAAGGGGTTTCCTTAACTCTCATGCGAAAAAATATCTTTCTCCGGCCAGCCGAGCAAATCAAGCGCAGCGCGATGAGGGAGAAAGTCAAAACATGCCTCCGCAATTTCTTTGCGACCCTCACGGGTCAGCATGACATCGAGCCTTTCGCGCAATCGGTGCAGGTATAAAACATCATTGGCGGCATAAAGTTTTTGTTCGTCACTTAATTTGTCCTGACCCCAGTCGGAGGATTGGAATTGTTTGCTCAGCTCAACGCCCAAAATCTCGCGGCACAGCTCCTTCAACGAATGGCGATCGGTGAAAGTCCGTACCAGTTTTGAGGCAATTTTTGTGCAATAAATCGGCGTAACGTCAACATGTAAATACTCTTTCAGTGCCGCAATATCAAACCGCGCAAAGTGAAAGAGTTTTTCAATTTTGGGGTCACTCATCAATTGGCAAAGCCTCGGCGCGTGATAATCTTGCCCCGCATTAAACTTGACCAAATGCGCATCACCGTTTCCGGATGATAATTGCACCAGACACAAGCGGTCACGGTGAAGATTTAGCCCCATTGTCTCAGTATCTACGGCAACGCTGTTTCCCCAATTGAGACCCTCGGGAATGTCGCCTTCATGGATATAAATTGTCATGAGGCAGAAATTACAGCGTTTTTTTTGATTCTTCAAGTAAAGTTGACACATAAAATTTTGAGACATTGTAAAATTCTTCTTGCAAGGCACAAAAACTTGTGAGAGAGTGTAAACTCAAGGAAACAAAAATGCGCAGCAATTATTGCACCAACGTCGTCATTGTTTCCGGATCAGCGGGACTTAAGTTTTGAGTTCATGATCCGGCTGTTTTTATGTGCCGGTCATTTAAAACCAAAATTTACCGCAATTTATTTTTTCCAAAAAACTTTTCTGTAAATTTTCGTTTGACGTGGCTGGCTCGCAATCGTTTAAGGCATCGCAAATTTATGTTTGCGATGTGATATGGGAGTCTTTTTAAAATGGATCAATCATCCGAATCACTTTTAATTCCAAAGCCAACAGGCCGGGATATTTGGCGTTTTGCCTGGCATTACTGGTCACAGAGGCCGAAATTTGGAATTTTGGCATTTGTATTCTTGGGCATATCCGTGAGTATGGATATTTTCTTTCCTGTTTATACCGGAAAGGCCGTGGATCATATCGCCCGGCTTAGTCCCGATCACATTGGTGATTTAGACATTTTGCTCGGTTCATTTGGTATCATCCTTGCCCTGCAATTCGGCCATAGTTGGCTATGGTCGCTGGGGTTTTATTGTTGGAATAAATTTGCCAATCATATTCTTCACAGTATTTTGACCGATACAACGCGCAAAGTTCTGCGGTTTTCAACAGATTGGCATGCCAACAGCTTCGCCGGATCAACCGTGCGTAAAATCACGCGCGGTATGTGGTCGTTTGATATATTTGAGGATGTTATTTTCATGGGATTATTCCCGGCCACGATTATCGGTGTCGGTATGATGATCATGCTGATCATCAATATCCCGTTGGTGGGGCTAATGATGTTGCCCTTCATAATTTTATATATTGTGGCCAGCATTATTATGGTGATGAAGATTGGCTTTCCTCGTTATGAGGCCTCGGCGGCCATGGATACCCGGGTGGGCGCAACCTTGGCCGATATTATCACCGGCGTTCCCACGATCAAAAGCTTTGGCAATGAGACGCGAGAGGATGGGGTGTTCAGCCAGGTTACAACCAAATGGCAACACATAGCCCTGCGCGCATGGCAAACATCCGTGGGACTTGATTTTATCAGATCAAACATCCGCGGACTAATTCTGGCGGCGATGTTTGGCGGAATTGCTGTTTTATGGAACAAAAACGCCATCACGCCGGGCGAAATTACCATGGCGATCACTGCGTTTTTTATTATAGCCGGCTATCTGCGGGAAATCGGGCGGCAGGTGTCCGACCTTTCTAAGGCTGTGTCCGAAATATCCGATGCTGTCGGCTTTTGGTTGCGGGAAGATGATATTCAGGACCACGCAGACGCGCGGGCGCTGCGGGTGACACAGCAAAATGAGGAAGGGCGTGACCGCAACCGAATCGGGGCCGAAATCCGCTTTGACAATGTTGAGTTTGCCTATAAGGAAGGTGAACGAAAAATCTATGATCATCTGTCCATCACGATTTCCGCCGGTGAAAAAGTGGCCTTGGTGGGGGCGTCGGGATCAGGCAAATCCACCTTTGTGAAGTTGATCCAGCGTTTGTACGATGTTCAGAATGGCGAGATTTTGATTGATGGTCAAAATATTGCGCGCGTGACCCAAGAATCATTGCGTAAGGCTATTGCGCTGGTGCCACAGGACCCCATTTTGTTTCACCGCTCCCTCGCTGAAAACATTGCCTATGGCCGCCCGAATGCAACGTTGGATGAGGTGCGCCTGGCCGCGCAAGAATCCTATGCGGCAGAGTTTATTGAGAATTTGCCGATGGGTTATCAAACGCTAGTGGGTGAGCGCGGAATTAAGCTCTCAGGCGGGGAGCGTCAAAGGGTGGCAATTGCCCGCGCGCTTCTGGCCGATTGCCCGATCTTGATATTGGACGAGGCAACCTCCAGCCTTGATTCGGTATCAGAGCATTATATCCAAAAGGCACTGGAACGATTGATGGACGGGCGCACCACCATCACCATTGCCCACCGTTTGGCCACCATTCAAAACGCCGACCGCATTTTGGTGTTTGATCGCGGGCAAATTGTGGAGCAAGGAAAACATGCGGAGCTGCTCGAAAATCCGGAGTCAATCTATCGCAAACTCTATGAAATCCAGGCATTGGGGATCACGGCGTAGCGTGGGAGGGAGGAGATGTGAGGACGGGGGAGTGAGTGGAGGGGGCTGAATCCTGATGGGTTTGCTTCTCAGCCGCCGGAGCCAGACGAATTGTTATGCGTGTTGCTTGCGATTTGTCTGTGCCCCCCTCTTGCGGTAAGGAAACGGAGAAGGGGAGAATCGCCTCGGCCTTCAGCAATTTTTCGGACAGATCATAGGTTTGCGTTTCTATGATTTGTTCATGCGCATCCATCAAACTGAAGACAAGGCGCGGCACGGCTTTGCTTGAGGAAGTCAGGTTGATCAGTTCGCCCGCGACTTTGCCGTCCTGGATGGTGAGATGATCTATGGCAAAGATTTTCTCTAACTCATCGCCGCGTGCGGATCCGTTTCCATCGTTATCGACAGGACCAATTCCAAGCAGCGTGTATATTTTTTGGCTGGGAGGGTAAGTCTTTGTTATAGCAGGATGCGCCCATAGCAGCCCCAAAGCGAGAACCGAGATCAGGATAAAGGCGAGGGCCGCGCTCGATGTTCTTTGCACCACATCCCGCCGCGATGGCCAAACCGCAAAGGTCAGAGAATGAATTGAATTCTGCATTTTATGACGTTTGAGCCGCCAATTTAAAAATTTCTGACGTTTCCAGTCCTGAAATTGGAAAATCCAGTCTTTGATCATCTGCCTAAGGCTGCGTTTACGCGGCGTGCGGTCATTGTCCGTGCCCTTGCCGCGGCCGGCATCATCAAACCCGATCTCGTCGAATTCCTCAGATTGAATGCGGCTGATGAGATCATCGAGTGAATCTTTCTCCGCGGCTTGAAACCATTGGTTTCCGCATTTTTGGCAACGAACGTTACGGCCCTTGGGGCCTATGGTTTCGGCCGATACCATGTATTTGGCTGAGCAAGAAGGACAAGAGAGAATCATTCCCTATTACAACCATATTTTATCAATTTTGTGAAGGGCGCATCTTACCACCCTCAAATTTCGTAGCCCCGCACTTGATGCGGGGTCCGAGTACAGGAGCCCGACACAGCCAAGACCCCGGATAGGGAAAAACGCCGCCAAGTTCGGCTTTTTCTGTTCCGGGGTTACGCGCTCATTTCAAATTTGTGGGGTAAGGGTGCGCATTCGACCCGCGCGGGCGTTATCAACTCTATCGTATATTATGGTTAGTCAGGTTTTTGGTTTATGAAATAGAAAATTTTAATATACCAATTTGGTATATTGCACAAAATACAATATACCGAATTGGTATATCTAATATCGCAAATCATAAAGCCAATCAATTTTCAATAAAAAATCCTCCCCTGCGACATTTTTATGCAAAACTTTATAAAATTTTAAATATTTTCATATTATAATTTAGTTATAAGTCATATATTTTGGAGGGAACCATATGTCAGATAATAAAGTGCAGGTAGTTGATGCTACTCAGGGTGGAGTTGCCACGGCTCGCTCAGATTGTAATGTAATAGTTAACTTGCCTGAGGAAGATAGGATTCTTGCAACCAGTATAGCTGATAGAAATCTAGCAAGGGCTCTGGACACCGGAGAATCTACGGTTGCCGAATTGGTTGCTCTTAATCACGGTCTATACAATCCAGCGGATGTTAATTGTATTGTTGGCAAGATGAAAAATAATGGAGCTGAGATGACAGCCTCTGCTCCTCCGCCTGTTGAAGGCAGGCATCCTGTCTATGATAGAGATGCGTATCTCAGAAGTACCCCTGGGTTGTAATTATAAGAGAATACGTCATTACACAATTAAAGGTTAAGGAAGATCAAACATAAAATTTAGATTAGGTGATCTGTATATTGCGCGTACTGGATCCCAAACGTTTGACTTTCTTATATATAAAAATGTTGCTATGCATTCTTTTAGATCGCGCGCGGAAAATAAGCTGATCAACTCTTCAAATTTGTCATAGTTTTTTTTACGGTCAGAATACCCATATATTGCACAAAAGTTATATGGAGATGGCTCAAGTGCATGGACGCGCAACGATGATACATCATTATATGGTCCATGAACATATCTAAAAACAATAGTGTGCGGTTCTTCGGTGCCAGGGTTAGATATGGCGGCAGATGAACAAAGGTCTAAAGATTGAAACCTTGTTAGAGCATGAACTCTTTTGCTACCCACAAATGCGTGAACTTTGCACACAATAGAGTCAGGCGAGTTTGATACGTTTGCAACCGCACTAGGTGCTGAAAAAGCCAGAATGAGAGATAGTTCCGCTGCTTTTACAGCATTTTTGAATATAGCGGTTATTGACTTCAAGATATCTCCCCTTTATGTAACAGAGTGGTTTTTATAACCCAATGGTTATAATGTCAACAATTTTTATAACTCACACCAGTTTGCGTGACGATTTGGCGCAGTTTTAATAGATCGAATAATTTTCAATAATCATAATTTGTTCTATGGATTTTCTTTTATTATCCCAATCCCTTGGCGGGCGAGGAGGTCGGCGCGTTCATTCTCAATGTGGCCGCTGTGGCCGCGGACCCAATGCCAGTTGATGGTATGACGGGGCAGCTCTTGATCAAGTTCCATCCATAAATCCTGATTTTTGACCGGCTGTTTGGCGGCAGATTTCCATCCGCGGGCTTTCCATCCCGCCAACCATTCCGTTACGCCCTTCATCACATATTGGCTGTCGGTATATAGCTCGATGCGGCAGGGACGGGAGAGGGCGCGCAGCCCTTCAATCACCGCGCGCAGCTCCATCCGGTTATTGGTTGTGTCACGCTCGCCGCCGTTCAGTTCCTTTTCAACCCCCTGACAGCGCAGCAAGGCCCCCCATCCGCCCGGGCCGGGGTTTCCCGAACACGCGCCATCGGTGTAAAGTTCAACCACCTGGTGGGGGAAAGGGGGGGAATTGGTCATGATGTCAACTGAAAACAAAGATTAAAACAGGGCATGGTGGCGGTGAAATTCGAATTTTTTGATATATTCGGCGGGGTCCTTTGGCGTGACCAATGCATTGGCGTCATGGAAACACAGATCATGGAGTCGCGAGGATAAAAACCGCAGTGCCGCACCCTTTGCCAAGACTTGGAAGGCATGTTTTTCATCATCACGCAATGGCCGCACCGATTGATAATGGTCGAGGAGCAAGTCCCGCCGATCGGGCACAAATTGATGATCCGCATCAAAACACCAGGCATTGAGGACAATCGCCAGATCATAGGCCAAAAAGTCGGTCGCGGTAAAATAAAAATCAATAATTCCGCTGATTTGTCCATTTAATTGAAACACATTATCGGGGAATAAATCGGCATGGACCGCGCCGACCGGTAATCCCGTATCCTGCGACGTGGCGAATTGCGGCCATTGCGCGCGCAGTAATTTGAGTTCGTTCAAATAATTTGATGCCAAATCCTGAAAATGCGCATCGGGCTGTGACTGAAGCTTTTGAAGCCGTGCGGCCCAGGCCTCCATCCCCATGGAATTGCTGCGATAAAGCTTAAAACTGCGGCCGGCTTCGTGCAATTGCGCGCATTTTTCCCCCAATTGGGCGCAAATATCCGGGGTGATGTCCATTGGATCTATATTATGCCCGTCCAAAAACGGGAAGATCGCCGCGGCCTTACGGTGAAGTTGCGCGATATGTTCGCCGTTTTTGCCCGCAATCGGTGCGGGGCAATTGAGTTCATGATCGCGGCAATGGGCCATAAATCCCATAAAAAACGGCAGGTCGTCGGGATCAATACGGCTTTCAAAAATCGTGAGGATATAGGGCGTTACACGGACATCCTGATCCACCATGATTTTATAATTGGTATTGTCAATGCCCTGAAGAATCGGTTCAAAACCGGCCAGGGTGCCGATGTCATAGGCGGATAAAAATTCGGCAATCTCCGCAAAATCCAAATGGGTATAAACGGCCATATTTTTATCCCCACCCCCGTTTAAACTTCGGTCGGCGTGCCGTAGTAGTGCTGGCCGAGCTCAATCTTCTCCCGCCCCTTGGACATTCGCCATTTATTGGTATCGCGCAGCGAATAAATACAGCCGCAATATTCCTGTTGATAGAAATTTTCGCGTTTGGAGATTTCCAACATTCTTGGGCCCCCGCCGCCCTTGCGCCAATTATAATCCCAAAAGCTCACGCCTTCATACCGCGCGGCGGCCCGGTGGCCGCACCCGTTAATCTGGTTCATGTCTTTCCAACGTGAAATCCCCAAACAGGATGTAAACATGGGGAATCCGTGTTCAAAGGCATAAAGGGCCGTGCGTTCAAACCGCATATCAAAACATTCGGTGCATCTGATTCCGCGTTCCGGTTCCCATTCCATCCCGCGCACACGTTCGAACCAATTGGTGCTGTCGTAATCGGCGTCAATAAACTCCAACCCCAATTTTTCGGCATAGCGAATATTTTCCTGTTTCCGCAGTTCATATTCTTCACGCGGGTGAATATTGGGGTTGTAGAAATAAATCGTGACCTGAAGGCCGGAGGCCGCCATAGCCTCAATCACTTCACCCGAACACGGCGCACAACAAGAATGAAGCAGCATTTTTTGCTGCCCTTCCCCCTGAATTTGCGGGGGAAGCGGCAAAACCATCCGCCCCTTCATGGTGTCAATATCGGTATGCGTGTTGATGTCAGAGTGCGCCATGCGCTCATAATCCTTCAGGTCAACGGTTCAATGTTATTTATTCCAACGTTTGGCGGCATCAGCAATCCGCGCACCGTATAATTCGGCGGTTTTTATGTCGCCGCTGCTCGGTGATTCGCTCGGTGCGACATTGTCGGATTGTGCCATGACCCCCAAATAGGACCCGATTCGGTTGACGCTGTCCACATTGCCGCTCGGAACATCGTTGGCATTGGATTGGTTGCCCTCGGCCTGGGACACCCAGATCATGCCGTGTTGCGCCGATAACACCACCAGTTGGAAGAGGCTGTTGAGTTTATCGCCGCTCATGCTGAGTGAATTGGTAAATCCGCCCGCCAATTTGTTTTTCCACGCGCCGGTAAACCAAGCTTTTGAGGTCGCGTCCATAAATAGTTTAAACGGCCCCGAAAGCGAACCCATATAGGTCGGCGCGCCGAAAATAATCGCATCGGCCCCATCCAAATCCGCCCATGACGCATCGGGAATCTTGCCGTCCTGTTCAACCTTAATAAAACTAACGGCGGCGCCGGCCCCTTCGGCCCCGCGCTTCACGGCTTCGGCAATCACCGCCGTGTGGCCATAACCGGAATGATACGCAATTGCGACTTTTGTCATAGAAATCTCCTTGATCTTGATGAAATATAGTAAATTCAATGCCTGTGTTGCAAACAAATTCATTGAGATCAGGTATATAGTGCCAATTCACCAATGTCCAAGGGATAATTTGAGAATTATTTTCGCATTGATCGAAAATGATTTATATGGCGCATCCGTGATTTCGGAATTGTGCAAATCGTGCTATATCTAAAAGATGAAATGATTACGAGGATTCTCTAAGATGAAAACGCGAGGGAAACAGGAGATAAATAAATCTCATTGGACCAGTTCTGCCGTGATTTATCAGATTTATCCGCTCTCTTTCAACTATGTCGCGGGGAGTTTGAGCGATCCTTTTAAGGGGTGTTACGGTAATTTAAAGGGCATTACCGAAAAAATCAGCTATATCGAATCGCTCGGGGTTGATGCGGTCTGGTTATGCCCGTTTTTTGACTCTCCGCTTCAAACCGGTTTTGGGTATAACATCACAAATTATCGCGACATTGCCCCGTGTTTTGGGACTTTGGACGATTTTGACGAAATGTTGGACGGATTCCATCGCCGTAATATTAAGGTGGTGATAGACCAGGTTTACAGCCATACGGATATCACCCATCCGTGGTTTCAGGCCAGCCGCGACCCAGCCCATCCCGAACATGAGAAATACAAAGATTTTTATGTGTGGTATCCGGCGGAAAAAATTCAATTTTCGGGCGGGCAAGCGGTGGCACCCAATAATTGGCGATGCATTATGGCGATGGTGGAATCGGCATGGGAATGGGATCGCGGCCGCCATAGTTTTTACCTTCATAGTTTTGATCAACGTATGCCCGATTTAAACCTCAACAACTCCGCTGTGCGGCGCGAGATTGTGGACATTGCCAAATTTTGGTTGGATCGCGGGGTGGATGGTTTTCGGCTCGATGCCGTGTGTCATTATGGGTTTGATGCTGAATTTCGTGATAATCCTCTCACTCATCCTGATCAACCGTTTCACTTGATTCACAATCCGCAACGCCAGATTTATGACGTCAACCAACCCACCGGGCGCGTGATGCTGGAGGATTTGGAAAACCTCACCCATGACTATGGTCCTATGGCGCGCAAGTCCCTAAGCGTCAGATGGCGTGACGGGCTGGCGCGCATGGCGTCATACCTCAATAAAGGCGCAATGAAGGGCGCAAAAAACAAGGAAGAAAATATTGTGCGTGATAAGGGCACGTATGAACGCTTAACCCCGTCCTTTATCGGTGAATATAATTTTGATAAGGGCCCCGATGCGGCGTTACAGGGAGTTTCACTTGTGGGCAACCCCGATGGGCCATGCGGATGTTTTTACACGGCCGCTTTGCGCGATGGACCGCATGAGGGGCGCGGGATTGAAAGTTTTCGCGCGGATGTTGAGGAAATGTTGAGGATTTCCCCCGGGGCCCAGCGCATCAATTGGGCGATGAGCAACCATGATATGGCGCGGGTGATGACACGTTGGTTTGGCGATGACGCCACGCCGAATCATGCCAAATTATGTTTGTCTTTGCTCCTTTCACTGCCTGGAAGTATTTGTTTATATCAAGGGGAGGAATTGGGGCTCGATAACCCTCCGCTATGGTCGGTTAAACGCGAAGGGGATGATTTTCGAAAATATGATCCGCTCAACTTAAGCATTGATGCATCCTTTCCGTGGGATGCCGCCCGCACGCCGATGCCGTGGACCGGGGCGGGGCATGAGCATATGATGTGGTTAAAAACCCCGGCGAGCCATATGAGCAAAACCGTTCATCAACAGGAAATGGATCATCGGTCGGTGTTGCAACATACGCGCGAAGCCATTGCCTTTCGCCGCAAAAATGCCGCCCTGCGTGATCATGGTGAAATGATGTTTTTGGAAACACAAAGGCCGGAACATATGGTTTTTATTCGGAAATCATCACTGACGGGCCAATCCATGCTATGTGCTTTTAACTTTACGCATGAAGATATGGAACTTAATTTGGCCGCGCATCTTCGTGTTTTGGGTGTTGCGCCCAAAGCAGGGAATAATGAAATGAACGTTAAAATTATGAATGCTTTTTCGAGCTGTTTTATTGAGGTGGAGTCATGATCAATGATCATCACGGACCGGGCCATAGGCTGAATAAACATGACCGTGCGCAGATCATGCATGAACGCGCCGAAACGCGGGATACGGAGGTGATTTATCAGGTTTATCCCGCAAGTTTTATGGACACAAACGGGGACGGGGTGGGGGACTTGGCGGGGATCCTCGCTAAGCTTGATTATATACAATCTTTGCATGTGGATGCCGTATGGATTTCGCCGTTTTTTCTCTCCCCCGCAGGGCATGAGGGGGATGGCGGCTATGCCGTTGAGAATTACCGCGAGATTGACCCGCGATTTGGAACAATGGCTGATTTTGATGCGTTGTTAACCCGCGCCCATGAATTGGGGTTGAAAATCTATACTGATTTTGTGTTGCCGCATACATCAAACCGCCATGAATGGTTTCGCAAAAGTGAGCGTCGCGAGGCCGGATTTGAAGATTTTTATATTTGGCATGATGGAAAAATAGATGATCCCATAGTGGGCGAAGGGGCGGGAGAGGGGCCGAGAGAGGGGGGGGCTCAACGTCCCGGACTGCCCACAAACTGGCTTTCTATTTTTGGCGGATCGGCATGGGAATGGCATGCGGGGCGGCAGCAATATTACCTGCATCATTTTTTATCTGCTCAACCCGCACTTAATTTAGGGCGGGAAGAGGTGCAGGATGCTGCCCTGGGGGAAATGAAATTCTGGTTGGATCGTGGCGTGGACGGTTTTCGGATTGATGCACTCCCGCATATTGGCTGTGATCCTGAATTTCGCAATGATCGCTGGCTCAACCCTAATTCTGTCCCTGACGAGCCGCGTTGGACTGACCTTTTCGTGGAATATAGTTTTTGCCCGGATTATATCCACGTTTTAACAAAGCGAATTCGCTTGCTATTGGACAGTTATAATCCCAAAAGATTTGCCCTTGGCGAGGTGTTGGGCGGGCGTGAGGGGGGCAGAAACTCACTCCCCATTGCCGCGAGCTTTATCGGCTATGATGAACTCAATTATTGCTATACCAATGAATTGGTGAGTTTGACTTCATACCCCACGCCGAAAACCATTGTAAAAATGGTGGAAAATATTGAACGTTATTTCCCGCCAAAGGGTGGTAATTGCAATACTGCCAGTAATCATGATGTGGCACGGTCCGCCACACGTTTGGCGGGGGAGGTCGCGCCGCTTCACCGGGCGCAAGCCCTGCGCCAATTATTATGCCTTTTTATCTGCCTACCCGGCAGTTTTACGATGTATCAAGGGGAGGAATTGGGCCTTCCGCAGGCGCGAATTCCCGAAGATATCGCGTTTGATCAGCGTAAGGACGTCATTATCACGCCTTTTGGTCCGATAGAGGGGCGGGACGGTTCCCGTACGCCCATGCCGTGGCTGTGTGGGGCAAAAAATGCAGGGTTCAGTGAGTCTGATCAACCTTATTTGCCGGTGCCGAAGAGCCATTATGATTTGGCGGTGGATATGCAGGAAAATGATCCTCATTCCTTGCTGCATTTTACCCGTCATTTGTTGCAATGGCGTAAGGTGCAGCCAGCTATGATCAAAGGCCATCTTTCCGCGCATTTGGCGGCTGAGATGCCTCATCTTTTGGCTTTGGTTAGAGTAAGTCAAAATCAAACACTCGTGATTATCTTTAATATGGGGGACGAGAAATTGGTGTTTGACCCGGCGATATTATTTGACTCGAACGAAAAAATTCGCAGTGCGCTCAATAATTCCGGCACCATCGAACTCAACCCCTTTGACGTGCGATTTTTCGGCGGGATTGATCGCATATAAGGGGAGTTCTATACTCGGAATACTGAATTTCTGGACGTTGTCACTTCGAGCCTAGCGTAGTCTCCCTACGCGGCGTCGCTTGTTCCTAGCCAGCAATTCAGTCTTCCAAGTATATTAAAAATCATGAACAGATTTTAGGCCTTGATACCGACTTTTAAGCCGTGATATCGACCAACGAGCCCCGCGATGGGCTCCCGGTAAGGGATGAGGAGGTTTTTTCCGTTTCGCCGGATTGCGCGAACTGAAGGCTTTTAGAGCCGGCAGTATCATCAATGTCCTGAGGGACACTCAATTGAGACGTTTGGGATGTTTGCCCGTTTTTTTGCAAAGCATTCAGCTGGGCAAAAACTGAGTTTTGCTGTTGTTGCCCGGTTTTATTCGCGCGGTACGGCGAAACACCGGCATAATTTTGTGCCGTAACTGATGTAAGTGATGCCATGTTCATTGCCCCCGCAGACAGAGTTGAAATCTTGTCCTATTAGCATAGGATATAAAGTTTAAGGATTCATTGAAACTCTATGGAAATTTATTAATATGTCCTCTGAATTTAAAAATTATCCAGTTTTGCGGCCATAAATCCGAATAACACTATAGCCCACAATGGCAGAAAGTAAAGATCCTAATAACACACCCAACCGAACTTCGGCCTGAAGCTCGTTGCTTTGAAACGCAAGCTCCCCAATAAAAAGCGACATGGTAAAGCCGATTCCACAGAGTATCGCCATGCCATATGCTTGGCCCCAATTGGTGTTTTCAGGCATCTTGACCCATTTCAACTTAACGGCGATCAGAAAGGGTAGGAAAATTCCCACTTGTTTGCCGATGAACAGGCCCAGCATAATCCCAAGGGTTACTTTTTCAGTCAAAATCTCCCATCCCAATCCGGCAAAGGACACGCCGGCATTGGCAAAGGCAAAAAGCGGTAAAATCAAATAAGCGACCCAAGGGTGAAGCGCATGCTCCAAGGTTTCAATCGGGGTAAGCCAAGGTTTTTTGGGGGATGTCAGCGGAATGGCAAAGGCCGTGATAACTCCGCCGATTGTCGGGTGCATGCCGGATTTTAATAAGGCGACCCATAAGATAAACCCGACCAAAACATAGGGGGCCGTATTAACTACATGTTTGCGATTTAATGCGATCAAGGCCAGCGTTGCGCCCCCCGCAACCATGAACGGGACAATCGCCAAACCGCCCGCGTAAAAAAATGCAATGATCAAAATAGCCATAAGATCGTCAATAATCGCAATGGCCGTAAGAATGATTTTAAGGGACAACGGCGCACGTTTTCCCAATAACGCCAATACGCCGAGCGAAAAGGCAATATCCGTGGCCGATGGAATGGCCCAACCTTTAATATGGTCGGGATTATCCGCATTTATAAAGGAAAAGATGAGCGCGGGAATTGCCACCCCACCCACGGCCATTAATATGGGCAAAAGAGCCTTTGATTTACTCGAAAGTTCGCCGCGCAGGACTTCACGTTTAATCTCCAGCCCGACCAGAAAAAAGAATATGGCCATCAACCCGTCATTGATCCAGTGAAGCACGCTTTTTTCAAGAAACGGCCCGCCATCATTTGGCCCAACAAAGCCGATGGTGAAATTCACGCCATTCAACAGGAAATTATAAAGCGTAAATAAGGGGGTATTGGCAATGATGAGCGCACAGACCGCCGCGATAACCAGCATCACGCCGCCGGAGGCTTCCATCCGAAAAAATTCGCGCGTCATGCCAATAATGGGGTGCGGTTTTTTAACCAGCGATTGAAAACCTTCCGCTATTTGCCCTTCAGAACCGCTATGATTGGATGAATTGTGATCGAGATAATTGCCCATGGGTCAATCAGTGTTTCTTAATTGAGTCTAAGGATGTAAATACAAAAGTTCGTGATACTCATTGTAAGCAGAAAGAAAGATAAGCAGAAAGAAGTCAGTGATTATGGCGGCTAGAGATTAATTTGGCCAGTGATTATGGTTGTGAAAAATTGTTGGGCGGGATTTCGATTAATACAGCTCTCCCGTTTCTAAACTCCATGATTCCCAGCGCACGTTCCACCAAACCATCTTCGTTGAATCTAAAAATTCCATCAACTCCGGCAAAACCGTTGCGACGTTCCAAGGCGGTTCGTGTGTAGGGTTGATTTTCCTTAGCCAGTACAACGGCAAGCGATGTCGCGTCATAGGCCAATGAGGCTAATCTGGGCGGCACTTGCCCATATGTTCTTTGGTAACGTCCTTCAAAACCGCTGCGCAGTTGAGGGGAAACCGCGGCAAACCATGCCCCCTGAAGCTCCGGAAACTGTGCCGACGCGGCATCATCCCATAACCCAGTTCCCAAGCGTTTGACAAGGGTAGGGGGCAATCCTTGCGCCGTCATTTGTGCCGAAATTTTTGCGGCTGTTGGGGCTGCCGCGGCAATTAGTACAGCCTGAGGCGCAGCAGATTTAAGGCGCGTTATATCCGATATGGTCGGCAAATATTGCGGGTCAAAGCGGACAAGCCCGGTGGTGTTGAGTTTGTACCGATTGCCGAATTTATAAAATTCGGTGGCAACATTATCGCCATAGGCATCACGCGGAGCAATCAGGGCAATCCGATTCTTTCCCTGTGCCAATGCATATTTCAAGACTTGATCCACCTGCGTTTGCGGCAAAAATCCCATTAAATAGACATTGTTTTTGGCGGCGGAAACATCAGTGGAAAAGGAAAGCACGGCAACGCCCTGATTGTTGGCGATTGTGGCGGTGGATTTTGTATCATCCGCAAAAAGCGGGCCGAGGATGACATTTGCATGATCCCTCACGGCTTCGGATGCCGCATTGGCCGCATTGCCACCGGTGTCCTTGGGCATTAATTCAAAATATTGATCGGCCTTCAGGTCAAACATAGCAAGCTGTGCCGCATTCAACATCGCCTCTCCGGTATCTTGTCCGCGCCCGCTTAAGGGAACCAAAAGCGCGACTTTCGCCTTCTCCGCTGTCATGTTTTCTAGGACAGGCGGGGTTTGATCGGATGGAGCGGCCACATGATCCGTCCCCGAAATGGTTTGGGAGGCTCCATTGCGCCAGCCTTCTCCGCGTTCCTCGGCGCATCCGCTAAGCAGGCAGATGACAGACAAAAACAGGGCAAATAAAAAAATCGGATTGCGCGGCATCACAAGCTCCCTTAAACATAGATCATGAGCAGAAACAAAATCCCCAATGATTCTTATGATTTGAATGCCCCCCAGCCTACACAAAAGCACGAGGGGTTAAAAGACCCAATCGCACACAAAAATAAGAATTTTGGACCCAAAAATTTCGCCGATTTTTATGCCGTGCGAATCGGGCAAAATTATCCGCCGGGGCTGTATTTGGTGGCAACACCGATCGGCAATTTGGGGGATATGACCTTTCGCGCCTGGGATATGCTGGAACGCGCAGATATCGTGGCGTGTGAGGATACGCGCGTAACCGGAAAATTGCTTCATATGATGGGGTTAAAGAAAAAATTACTTCCGCTGCATGATCATAACGAAGAAATGCAGGCCGAGCATATTATTCAGTTGATTAGGGCTGGAAAAATTGTAGCACTCACCAGCGATGCCGGTATGCCGATCATCTCTGATCCCGGGTATAAATTGGTGCGCGCATGCGCCGAATCGGGTATATATATTTCAAGCTTGCCGGGGGCCAATGCCCCGCTGACAGCCCTGCAATTGAGCGGCTTACCGAGTGATCAATTTGTGTTCCTGGGGTTTTCGCCGCATAAAAAATCTGCGCGGCAAGCATGGATGAAACAATGGAGGATCACCCCGGCGACATTGATATTTTTTGAGTCTCCGCATCGTTTAAAGACAAGTTTAGAGGATTGCCTTGAAATATTGGGGGATCGAAAAATGGCGGTTGTGCGCGAGCTCACAAAAAAATTTGAACATGTTGAGCGTGGCGGAACCAAAGAAATTCTAAAACGGCTGAGCGAGCAAGGTTCAACAAAAGGAGAGATTGTTGTGGTCGTAGCAGGCCATGATTTTATGTCTCAGCATGAAACGTCTCAGCATGAATCGGTGGACGGATTATTAATTGCGGATGATTTATCTTTTCTTGAGCCGAAAATTTTGGAATTATTACCCCAACTCACAGTCAAGGAAATTGCCTCACGGCTTTCTCAGGAAACCGGATTGCCTAAGGCCAAAATTTATAATTATGTTCTGGGTATGAAATCGTAGCGATAAAGGGAACTTAAAGATGAAAAAAACGATTTTGGCTCTTGGGGCGATGTTAACGGCTGAAATGGAGGATTTGGAGCGGAAATACCATCTGGTGCGGCTGTGGAAAGAGCCGGAGCCTGAAAAAACCCTCAAAACCGTGGCGCAGGATGTGGTTGCGATTCTCTCGACTTTTAACGGGATGAGCGTGACAAAACAAATGATTGAAGCCCTCCCCAATCTTGAAATCATCGCCCAATTTGGTGCGGGGATGAATAATATTGATGTTGAGGCCGCCATGCACCGCGGCGTGGTGATGACCAGCACCCCCGATGTGCCGACCAATGATACGGCGGACACGGCCTTGGCCCTTATGCTGAGCGTTTTGCGCCGAATTGTAGAGGCCGATGTCTATGTGCGCGTGGGGAAATGGGGATCGAGCCCGTTTCCAATGGGAAGTTCACTCGGCGGAAAGACCATCGGGATCATCGGTATGGGAAGAATTGGCCAGGCAATTGCGCGGCGCGCGGCGGCGTTTGAGATGAAAATCGCCTATTTCGGCCCGCGTGAAAAACCGCATCTTCCCTACCATTTTTACAGCGATCTTGAGGACATGGCCCGCGCGGTGGATATCCTCATTTGCGCCTGCCCCGGCGGGGAGGAAACGCGCCATATCGTGAACGCGAGGATTCTGAAGGCACTGGGTCCCAAAGGAATTTTGATCAATGTGGCGCGGGGCAGCGTGGTGGACACCGAATCACTCTTGGCGGCATTGACGCATAAAGACATCGCAGGGGCGGGGCTCGATGTCTATGAAAACGAGCCGATTGTGCCGCCTGCGTTAATTTCTATGGACAATGTTGTGCTTTTGCCGCATATAGGCGGGCATACTCTTGAAACGAAATCGGCGATGGGGCAATTAGTGATTGCCAATATCAACGCGCATTTCAAGGGTGAACAACTCCTAACTCCCTATCCTTCAACCCCTGTTCGCGCCGCGTGAGGTTCAATTGATTCGTCGTTTTATTCCTTTATGTTCAGCCATTTTGATTGCTTTGGGCGTTTTCCTTGCTCCTCAATTGGCTCATGCCAAATGTTATTCGATGAAGGAGGCAGAGGCAGAGCAGGGCCTGAGGATTCACAGTGAACTCATGGTGATCGGCCTGAACTGCCAGCATTTATGGCCGAAAAATCAGCCGAATTTATATCTACAATATCGTAATTTTACGCATGAACATGCGAAATTATTTTCGGATTATGAACGCACGATGCTGGCGTTTTATAAGGATGAAGGCGTATCCAATCCGGAGTCAAAACTGCACCAATTGCGCACCGATTTTGCCAATGAAATTTCCGAAGATGCCGCCCGTATGCGGCCCGATACATTCTGCCGAGTCTATGCTCCCCGTATTCCAAAAGCCAATAAAATGGATAATACCAAATTGAAAAAATGGGCCTCGACCGTCTATCCCAACCATCCGGTCTCAAGGGCGATATGTGCTAAAAATTAGAATTCCTGTAATTGCGGCGAATGCTCATTTTTAAAATATGTCAAGGCAATTTTTTTCGTCTTACCGCTTGCGGAATCAAAGATAAAGCATTAGTAATATGAGGCTTTTAGCAATTTCTTGAGTGACAATTTCTTATATGTGAGTGTGTCCCATGATCGGGGTTATCGCCTTTTATCTGTTTGCGGCCATATTGGTTTTGAGCGCTCTGATGGTTGTCAGTGCGCGAAATCCCGTCTATTCCGTGCTGTTCCTGATCCTTGCATTTTTTAATGCGGCGGGGCTTTTTGTCCTGTTGGGCGCGGAGTTTGTGGCAATGATTTTGGTCATTGTCTATGTGGGTGCGGTGGCTGTGTTGTTCCTGTTCGTGGTGATGATGCTCGATATTGATTTTAAAAATCTGCGAACTGAGGCGATGAAATATGTCCCTTTGGGCCTCATTTTGGGCGGGATTCTGCTGGCTGAACTGGTGATGGTTTATAAGGCTTGGCCGCAAACGCCGATGGACTCGCTAAGCACCATAGCCGAAACTCTCCCGCAAGCCAATAATGCCAAGGCGCTGGGCGCGGTGCTTTATACGGATTATATCTTCCCGTTTCAAATCTCGGGATTGATTTTGCTGGTCGCGATGATTGGCGCTATTGTCCTCACATTGCGCGCCCGCCCGGGGACTTTGAGACAGAAAATCGCCGCCCAGGTTGACCGCAACCCCGCAGATGTTTTAAGCATACAGGCCGTGTCCAGCGGTGAAGGAGTGCATCATGATTGAGATTACATTGTTCCATTATCTGGTTCTTGCCGCCATTCTGTTTACCATCGGCATATTTGGCATTTTTATCAACCGCAAAAATGTCATTGTGATTCTAATGTCGATTGAATTGATGCTGTTGGCGGTGAATATTAATTTTGTGGCGTTTTCCAGCTTTCTTCAGGATCTCGCGGGCCAGGTGTTCACGATGTTTATCCTCACCGTGGCGGCAGCCGAAGCGGCGATTGGTCTTGCCATTCTTGTCACCTTCTTCCGGAATAAAGGATCCATCGCAGTTGAGGATATTTCAACCCTCAAAGGGTAGGAAAAGGACATTACAATCAGTTGGGGCGGGGCAGGAAATGCCCAAGATAACATACGGAATCAAATATAGATTTAATAAAAGATTTAACTACAGGTTCAAGATTTTAATGAAAGAAAGTACACAGCAATGATGTTAGATTATATGGCTGTTTTTGCACCTTTGATTGCTTTCCTGTTGGCGGGCTTATTGGGGAAAAAATTGGGTGACGGATTTTCCCAAATTGTGACCTGTGCGGGCGTTTTATTGGCGGCGTTCGTGTCCGTTAAATTGTTTTTCTCTGTGGTTTTGGGCATGAGCCCGATCACGCTTCCCGTGATGAATTGGATTTCTTCGGGTGATTTTAATGTGAGTTGGACGCTGCGGATGGATCAACTCGCTGTTGTGATGATGTGTGTTGTCAATATTGTGTCTGCCTGTGTGCATATTTATTCCGTGGGGTATATGTATCATGATGAGGCCAAATCAAGATTTATGGCCTATTTATCTCTCTTTACCTTCGCGATGTTGATGCTCGTTACCTCCGATAATTTGCTGCAATTATTCTTTGGCTGGGAGGGGGTGGGCTTGGCGTCTTACCTTCTCATCGGCTTTTGGTATCATAAACCCTCCGCCGGTGCGGCCTCAATGAAGGCGTTCATCGTGAACAGGGTGGGGGATCTGGGCCTGACATTGGGGATAATGGCGGCGTTCGTGATTTTTGGCACCGTCCAGTTTCAGGCGATTTTTGACGCGGCGGCGACTAAAGCCGATGCGAATTTCAGCTTTTTTGGCTATGAAGTTCATGCGCTCACCTTGCTTTGTTTATTGCTCTTTGTCGGGGCGGTTGGGAAATCCGCGCAATTGGGGTTGCATACATGGCTCCCCGATGCGATGGAGGGGCCAACCCCTGTGTCGGCCCTCATTCACGCGGCCACCATGGTCACGGCCGGTGTGTTTTTGGTTGCGCGGTTTTCGCCCGTGTTTGAATATGCGCCGGATGCGTTGATGGTTGTGTGTGTGTTTGGGGCGGTGACGGCCTTTGTCGCGGCCACTATCGGTATGACGCAGTTTGACATTAAGCGAATCATTGCCTATTCCACCATGTCCCAGCTTGGATATATGTTTTTTGCGCTGGGTGTGTCGGCCTATTCGGCGGCGATGTTCCACCTTGTGACCCATGCGTTTTTTAAGGCGTTGCTGTTTTTGGGCGCGGGGTCGGTGATCCATGCGATGTCCGATGAACAAGATATCCGTAAAATGGGTGGCATTTGGAAGCTTATTCCCTTGACCTATCTCATGATGTGGGTCGGGTCATTGGCATTGGCGGGCATTCCGCTGTTTGCCGGCTATTATTCTAAGGATTTGATTTTGGAATCGGCGTGGGGTTCCGGCACTGCCGTGGGGCATTTTGCCTATTGGATGGGGATTGCGGCGGCGATTATGACCGCGTTTTATTCGTGGCGTTTGATTATCCTCACGTTCCACGGCAAGCCGCGCGCGGATCACCATACGATGGATCATGTCCATGAATCTCCGCCCGTCATGCTGGTGCCGTTGATTGTGCTGACCATTGGGGCGATTTTCTCCGGGGCTTTGCTCTATGGCGGTTTTGCCGGAGTCCCGCATGAAGAAAAATTGCATGCTGTCTCAGCGGAGAAAGAAATGGCGGAAGAAGTCATCAGCGCGACTGAGGATCAAATGGAGCATGCAGCGCATACGGAGGTTAAAACCGATGAGGATGTTGATCCTCTTACAGATAAGGGCGCGTTCTTTGGTGAAACGATTTTCGTGCGGGCAGAACATGATGCTGTGGCCATGGCGCACTCGGTTCCCTCCTGGGTTAAAAATTTGCCGACCATCATGGGGGTTGCGGGCATTGCGCTGGCGTTCTTGGCCTATAGTTTGATGCCGTCAATACCCGCCAGAACGGTCAAAATATTTAAACCGCTCCACCAACTCTTCTTCAGGAAATGGTATTTTGACGAAATTTATGATGTTTTACTGGTCAAGCCTACGCAGGCTTTGGGAAGGGCGCTCTGGGTTGGTGGCGATAAGGCGATCATTGACGGTTTGGGACCTGACGGGATTTCAAAACTCGCACGCGTGATCGGGCTCGGTTTTTCAAAAATCCAGAATGGTTTTGTGTATAATTATGCCTTTATTATGATTTTTGGTTTGATTGCGCTTCTGACTTGGGTATTTTACACAACGATTGGCTTTCAGTGAGTCTAGTTAGGTGAGGGGTCAGGCAAGGGGTCGGATGAGGGGAACGCTAAAGGATACTATATGATGACTGATTTTCCAATTTTATCGTTGATGACATATCTGCCGCTCGTCGGGGCCATCCTTATTTTTGCTATGGGGGGGCAGAAATCCGGGCATGATGTGGGGGCCGACACACGGGCGAAATTTGTGGCCATGATCACCTCGCTCTTGGTTTTTGGGCTCTCTCTCGTCATGATGGTGGATTTTAACCCGCATACGGCCGATTTCCAATTTGTTGAGAAAAAAGTCTGGTTTGAGTCTGTTGGAATTTCGTACCATATGGGCGTTGACGGGATTTCAGTATTTTTTGTGCTTTTGTCCGCTTTCCTCACCCCAATCTGTCTTTTGGCCAGTTGGTTTTCGGTTCACACCCGAGTGAGGGAATATATGATCGCGTTCCTGCTGCTCGAAACCTTTATGATCGGCACATTCTGTGCGCTCGATGCCGTTTTGTTTTACGTGTTTTTTGAAGCCGTGTTGATCCCGATGTTTATCATCATTGGGGTTTGGGGGGGGGCGCGGCGAATTTATTCGGCCTTCAAATTTTTCCTTTATACCTTATTGGGATCGGTCCTGATGCTGGTTGCGCTATTGACCATGATTATTCAGGCCGGAACGGCGGATATCCCAACCCTCATGGCAACGGAATTTTCCAGCCAGATGCAATTATGGTTGTTTTTGGCGTTTTTTGCCAGTTTTGCGGTCAAAATGCCGATGTGGCCGGTGCATACTTGGTTGCCCGATGCGCACGTCGAGGCTCCCACCGCCGGGTCAGTGATACTGGCTGGTGTGCTGCTCAAAATGGGTGGGTATGGATTTTTGCGATTCTCCCTCCCGATGTTGCCTGAAGCCAGTGAATTTTTCGCGCCGATGATCTTTGTCTTGAGCGTTGTCGCGATTATTTATGCTTCACTCGTGGCCTTGGCCCAACAAGATATGAAAAAAATGATTGCCTATTCGTCTGTGGCGCATATGGGGTTTGTGACGTTGGGGATTTTTACCTTTAACATGCAGGGGATCCAAGGCGCGGTTTTCCAGATGATCAGCCACGGGGTGATTTCCGCGGCATTGTTTTTGGCCATTGGCGTGGTGTATGACCGTTTACATACGCGCGATTTGAATCGCTATGGCAATTTGTCAAAGAATATGCCGCTCTATGCTGTGGTCTTTGTCATCCTGATGCTGGGGTCGGTCGGGTTGCCCGCTACGTCCGGATTTGTCGGTGAATTTTTATCGCTTTTGGGGGCGTTTAAGGTCAATCATGTGATTGCGACATTTGCGGCTACAGGGGTGGTTTTGGGCGCGGCCTATATGTTGCTCTTAACCCGCAAACTCGTATTCGGGCCAAAAATCAATGACGATGCGGCGCAGATGACGGATTTGAGCCTGCGTGAGAAAATATATTTCCTTCCCTTTATCATACTGGTGCTGTGGCTCGGTGTCGCGCCGGCCTATGTGCTTGATCGGATTGCCCCGTCCATTGAGCAATTGATGAGCCATATGAACAGCAAGGTCCATGTGCGGATGGATGTCGGATACGGGCAACCAAATGTTGGGGGGGCTGAGTCCCCTCAGGCTCTTCAGTCCCCTCAGGCTCTTCAGGCCCCTCAGGTGCCAAACACCCTCAATGAACTCAGCGAGCCGGATGTTTCCCCGGAAATGTCTTCAGGCCTTCCTAAAGAAGGCCAAGCTCAGGAAAACGGGGCGGAACCTGTGGGGAGGGGGCAAGATAAGGCACAAGATAGGGCACAGGGTAACAACAGCAGGGCGGCGCAAACCCATTCAGGCCCGCAGCGCACGCATATGGATCATAAGAAATAAGGATCATCAAAATGACCGATTGGAATTTATCATTAATCTCTCCCATTATGCCTGAAATTTTCTTGAGTGCTATGGCCCTGCTTTTGGTCATGGTGGGGGCGTTAAAGGGCGACAAATCCATGGGGTTTGTGACCTATGGGGTGATCGCCAGTTTTGTGCTCGCGGGTGGGATTCTTTATAGTGTTTCGGACACGCGGCCATTTGATACGTTAAACGGTATGTTGGTGGTCAACGGGTTTTCAAATGTGATGCGCGGGCTTATTCTCACGGGGATGGTTTTCTCAAGCCTCTTGTCGCTCAACTGGTTGCGGCAAAATAATTTCATGAAATTTGAATTTCCTTTGCTCTATCTCTTTTCCGCTATTGGGCTGTTGTTTATGGTCTCCAGCAACCATTTCCTCGCACTCTATGTCGCGCTGGAATTGTCCTCGCTCTCGCTGTATGTGCTCGCCGCAATCAAGCGTGATCATCTAGACTCTACCGAAGCCGGATTGAAATATTTCATTCTGGGGGCGTTATCTTCGGGGCTCTTGTTGTTCGGAATTTCATTGATTTACGGCTATACCGGCTCATTGAATTTTAGTGAGGTCAACGCGGCTCTGGTTTCCGCGCAAATGCTCCCCGTTGGGGCCATCATCGGCATGGTCTTTATTTTGGCGGGACTGGTATTTAAAATTTCCGCGGTGCCGTTTCATATGTGGACGCCCGATGTTTATCAGGGCGCACCGACCCCCGTCACTGCATTTTTTGCGATTGTGCCAAAGATTGCGGCCTTTGCGCTGATCATTCGTTTGATGACCGGGCCGTTTGCGATTTTGAATGATCAATTTATTCAAATTATTATTTTTGTATCGGTGGCCTCCATGGTTGTCGGTGCATTTGCCGGGTTGTTGCAGAGTAATTTTAAACGGCTGCTGGCCTATTCCTCCATCGCCAATATGGGGTTTGCGCTGTTGGGGTTGCTGTATAATGTGCCCGAAGGGGTGGGGTCGGTGATACTTTACCTCGCCATCTACATGGTGATGACCGCCGGTGTGTTCGGTATTTTAATGTCCATTCAACGGCGCGGTGTGGCCCTGGAAAAGATTGAGGATTTCGCGGGGTTTGCGCAATATTCTCCGCTTCTGGCCTATAGCCTTGCGGTTCTGCTGTTTTCCATGAGCGGCATTCCACCCATGGCGGGATTTTTTGCCAAATTCTTTGTGTTTCAGGCCGCTGTCGGCGCGGGATATTTCAATGTCGCGGTTGTGGGCGTTTTGGCATCGGTCGTCGCCGCCTATTATTACCTTCGGGTGATCAAATTGATGATTTTTGATAAACCCAATTCGGATATGGCGTTCACACCGATGTGTCAATTTTCGCAATTGATTGTGATCGTGGCATCTGTGGCGGCGGTGATTTTATTTACCTTTATGCCCAATCAAGTGATGCATCAGGCGTTAGAGGCCGCACAAAGCCTGTTTCCCCAATAAGGGAAGCGGGGATAAGGGGCGGGATGAGAGTCCGGATAAGATTGGGCGAGTCTTTTAAATTTTATTTTCACGAATGGGTCATCCGCTATGGCCGGTCAATATAAAGACAATACGCTTTCACCCGAATTATTGGACGCTGAACAGCCCGATGACGTGGCATTGCGTCCGCAATCTTTGGAAGAATTTATCGGGCAAAAGGAACTGCGTGAAAATTTAAAAATTTTTGTGGGTGCTGCGCGCGCGCGCAAAGAAGCGCTCGACCATGTCTTGTTTTTTGGCCCGCCGGGATTGGGTAAAACCACATTGGCGCAAATTGTGGCAAAGGAATTGGGCGTCGGGTTTCGGGCGACTTCGGGGCCGGTGATTGCCCGCGCGGGGGATTTGGCCGCGATTTTAACCAACCTCCAGCCCTTTGACGTTCTGTTTATTGATGAAATTCATCGCCTCAGCCCGGTGGTTGAGGAAATTCTCTACCCCGCGATGGAGGACCGAAAACTTGATCTGGTGATCGGCGAAGGGCCGGCCGCGCGCACAGTTCAAATTGACCTGCCGCCCTTTACATTGGTGGGGGCAACCACCCGCAGCGGCTTGCTCACCAATCCCTTGCGCGATCGTTTCGGCATTCCGCTCCGTCTTGATTTTTACACGACAGAGGAGCTCGCGCAGATTGTCAGCCGCAGCGCAAGATTGTTAAACGTCAAACTCGCGCCCAGTGGCGCACTGGAAATTGCGCGCAGATGTCGCGGCACACCGCGATTGGCGGGGCGTCTCACGCGCCGTATTCGTGATTTTGCCGAAGTTTTGGGAACGGGAGAGGGCGGCATGATTGATCATGTGATGGCCGATCATGCGCTCAATCGGCTTCATATTGACCATGCGGGACTTGATATGATGGACCGGCGATATCTGAGTACGATAGCCGAAAAATATGCCGGCGGCCCGGTGGGGATTGAAACGCTGGCGGCGATTTTGGCCGAACAACGTGATGTGATTGAGGATGTGGTGGAGCCGTATTTGTTGCAACAGGGACTGATTAATCGCACCCCGCGCGGGCGTATGCTCTCGGTCGCCGGATATCAATATTTGGGGATGGCCCCGCCCACAACCATCACCCAAACCCAATTATTTGATTAGAACCTGTTCATAATCTCTACTCTGGCTTTGGCTTTTCACGGTATTTCTGCGCTTCCTTGTCCACGTACATCTATGTACGATCCGATGCGGTTCTCGAAAAACCG
>JAEUKN010000070.1 GCA_016794305.1 Alphaproteobacteria bacterium
GTTTAAAAATTAAAAAGCGAGAGCAGCCAACAAAATTCCGTAACCCCGTAAAAGAAAAAGTCGAATGAATGAGACTTTTTCGCATATACGGGGTTCAGCTTCCGCATCTTGACCCCGCATCACGTGCGGGGTTACGAAATTTGACGGGTTGTGAAATTCGTGACTATTCGTGATCATTCGTGGCTGAAAAACCGCAAAAATCCTGTGCCATAGCGAGATCCTGAGCAGGTTCTTAAAACTCTGCTCCATACTCCAACCCCACAATTTCGGCGAGGCGGGCGAATCCTTCGTCAATGGTGGAATGGTCGCCTTTGTTTTGCGTCAAAAACTCTTCGATTTCGGGATAGAGCAGGATGGCTTCATCGACTTTTGGGTCGCTGCCGCGGCGATAGGCACCGAGTTGGATGAGTTCGGCCATATTCTCATACGCCGAAATAATTTGTTTGCATTTGCGGAAAATTGCGTTTTGTTGCGGGGTGAAGGCGCGGGGGAGCGAGCGTGACACGGATTTGAGCACGTTAATCGCCGGATACCGCCCGCGGTCGGCCACGGCGCGCTCCATCACGATATGCCCGTCCACAATCCCGCGCACCGCGTCCGATATGGGTTCGTTGTGATCGTCACCCTCCACCAATACCGTAAAGAGCCCCGTAATGGCGCCTTCACCGTGAATCCCCGGTCCGGCGCGCTCCAGTAACCGCGCCAGTTCCCCAAAGGTGGTGGGGGGATAGCCCTTAGTGGTGGGCGGTTCACCGGCTGATAGGCCAATCTCACGCTGCGCCATCGCAAAGCGCGTCACGGAATCCATCAGGCATAAAACCTGTTTACCCATCGCGCGGAAATATTCGGCGATGGAGAGAGTCAAATAGGCGGCTTGACGGCGCATCAGGGCCGGTTCATCCCCCGTGGCCACCACGACAACCGAACGTGCGAGTCCGTCAATGCCCAAATCATCCTCTAAAAATTCCTGCACTTCGCGGCCGCGTTCCCCGACCAACCCGATCACGGTGACTTCGGCTTCGGTATAGCGCGCCATCATGGACAGCAGCACAGATTTCCCCACGCCCGACCCCGCGAAAATCCCCATACGCTGGCCCTTACAGAGTGTTGTGAAACTATTCACCGCGCGCACGCCCAAATCCAATTTTTCGCCCACCCTTTGCCGCGCATGGGCGGATGGAGCGGCATTTTTAAGCGGTATGGCGATGCTTCCCTGTGGTAACGGTCCGCGCCCATCGAGCGGTTTGGCCAAGGCGTTCATCACCCGTCCCAGCCAACGTTCCGTGGGAAAAATCGCCGGTTGGCGGTTGATGATAAAGGCTTTACAACCGAGCCCGATCCCCTCTAACGGGCCAAAGGGCAAAAGCAGCGCGCGTTGATCGCGAAATCCCACCACTTCGCAGGGTATATCGCGCTGGGGATTGGGGCGAAGATGCACCATGCCCCCCACCGTGACATCGCGGCCAAACCCGGCAATTTCCACCAGCAACCCAAGGATTTTCGTCACCACGCCATAGACGTGGTGATCGGGGATTGTCGCAATCTGGGCGCATAATTTCTCACTCAAACGATCCATGGGGGAAGTTTAGCATATCTTTGATCTTTGAAATAGGGCAAGAGATTCGAAAATTAAATAACCAAATCAAGGGCAAATTTCATTTTGCCCTTGAAAAACGCTGCGGAAACAGACAATCTGGAGTTCTGATTTTCCGTTAAAATTTCTTAATCATGAGTTTTTTAAAATGTCCAATTCTCCTGCTATTTCCTCTGTTGCGTGTGATGCAACCTCTTCTACGGCAAGCGGCGTTTATAAACCGCGCCCCGTGACCGGCTTTCCCGAATGGTTGCCGGAGGTACGGATGATCGAACAAAAATGGATGGATATTATCCGCCGCGTATTTGAATCCTATGGGTTTTGTTCGGTGGAAACGCCGGCGGTTGAGGAACTGGGCGTGCTGCGCGCTAAGGGCGAGGTGGACAAAGAAATCTATGTGATTGAACGGTTGCATAAGGATGATCAGGACACAAAGGACGCACGATTGGCCCTGCATTTTGACCAAACTGTGCCGCTGGCGCGCTATGTTGCGCAGCATTTTAATGATCTTGATTTCCCGTTTAAGCGTTATCAAATGCAAAAAGTATGGCGCGGCGAACGCCCGCAGGCCGGCAGATTCCGCGAGTTTTATCAGTGCGATATTGATGTGATCGGCGTTGAGTCCGTGCCGATGCATTTTGATAGCGAACTCGCGGCCATTATGGTGGACATTTTGCGCGAATTGGATATCGGACCGTTTGAAATGCAAATCAGTAACCGCAAAATTCTGGCGGGACTGTGCGCCGGGTTGGGCATTGCGGATGCGAAAATCGTCACCACTGCGGTGGATAAAATTGAAAAAGTCGGTGTGGATCAAACTGAAAAATCCTTGCTGGCGGCTGGGTTATCTGCGCATCAAACCGCAACAATTTTGAAATTTGCCAAAATCCGTACACCGGATGACGGCTTTGTGCAAATGGTGCTGGATTTGGGTGTGAAACATGAAATATTGGCTCAGGGGTTGGCCGAACTCGGTGCCGTGATGAACGCGCTCGCCCATATTGAACCCGGCTTTGTGGTCGCGGATTTGTCCATCGTGCGCGGACTCGATTATTACACGGGTACGGTTTATGAAACCAAATTGCTGCAAAATCCTGGCTTTGGGTCCATTTGTTCGGGCGGGCGATACGAAGATTTGGCGGGCAGTTATATCAACAAACATTTGCCCGGTGTTGGGCTCTCCATCGGGCTTTCGCGGCTGTTTGATTTTATGCGCATGAATGATCTTTTGCCGATTGGGACAACCCCCCGCAAATGCCCGACCGATGTTTTGGTGTGCCTACCCAGTGAGGATCTGCGCGGCCCCGCCGCTGCAACCGCGCGTGATCTGCGCGCGCGGGGTTTGAATGTGGAACTTTACCACAATGATCAAAAAATAAAAAAACAATTGGCCTATGCTGAGAAAAAAGGCATTCCCTATGTTTGGTTTCCGCCGTTTGAATCGGGCCAAAATCATGAGGTCAAAAACATGCGCACGGGTGAACAGGTCGCCGCCGATCCGCTCACTTGGACTCTCACTGGGCACTATCAAACCGCTCAAGGTTGATGGGGTGAAGGCCATGAAGACAACGCGACTTCCTCTTGTGATGCTGAAAGTTTTTGCGGGCGTGATGATGTTGACTTTCATCGCTCCTCTATCCTCCTATGCCGAAGCTACGGGGACAGAAGATAAGAAAACGCCCGAAAAACAAGTTGAAAAACAAGTCGAAAAGCGGGTCGAAAAAACGCCCGAAAAACCCGCCCCAAAAAATGTAAAAGAAGTGGGCGAGGTCATGGCTGACCAACTCTATGCTCCTGAAAATTGTGAAATGCAAATCGGCTTTCCAAAACCGCCGCAAATCCAGCGTAAATGCGGCATTGGCCCTGATGGCTCTGACAGCGGCAATTGTACGGAGGTCGTAACTTACCGTATGGAGCGTGCCAATCCGCCACCCGCACAAACTGATCAGGATAAAAAAGATTCCCCGACTTCCGCCGCTCCACCATCTGCCCCCCCTCCGTCATCTTTGAGCGTGCGCGTCACTTGCCAAAATTATACGCCAAGCCAGTTAGAGAGTTTCAATGATGATGTGTTAAAATCCGCGTTGGAACAAATGTTGAAAGAGCAAAATTACCAAGCCTACAGCGATTTTGCGGTGGATACGACGGCGGGTCTGCGCCGTGCTTCATCGATGAGTATGGGGGTGAATAACGATGTTGAACATCTCTATACCGGGCAAATTTGGAAGGGCGAACACTCGCTTTTTACCATCGAGGCGCAAATGCTTGGACCGTCACAAGAGGAGATAGAAAAGAATTTTGTGGCTATCTTACGCGCAACCCACCCCAAACAATCAAAATCATCGCCAAAACCTGATAAAGGTGTCGGGCAATAAATTCGTGTTTCTTTGTGAAATTCGTGGCTAGAAAATTGTGGATTGGCCTGATATGGCCTATGAGGGAAGGGGGCTAATCCCCCTCACTCACGGGATTGATCAGGGCGTCAAACGGGTTGGGTTCGTTATTGGCGCGGTAAACATAGGATAAAATTTCGGCTACGGCCATAAAGGCCTCGGACGGTACGGGGCTTTCTAATTCAATCTTGGCCAGCATTTCGGCCAGTGCGCCGTCTTCGCGCACGCGCACATCATTTTCAAACGCCAATTTTAAAATCTCTTCGGCAATTTTTCCGCGTCCGGCGGCGATAATGCGCGGGGCTTCGTCTTTGTCGGGGTTGAAATGAACGGCGACGGCGGTGGGGCTTTTGGGCCTAGGGGGTAGATCGGGGGATAGATCGGGGGGTGAATCTCGGGGTGAATCGAGCGGTGTTTTTTCATTTGGCATGATTTTCGCATAGTCCTTATTTATAGAGTGCGAGAGCGAAAGAAGGCTCAAATTCTTGCCCCATTATAAAGAGGTAAAGCAAAAATGACAGTTGAAAATATCGGATTAATGAAGGCTTTGGGATCGAAAATGCGCTATTTGACGCAACGCCAAGAGGTCATCAACCAAAATATCGCCAATGCCGACACGCCCGGCTATGTATCCCAGGATTTGAATAAGGTCGATTTTTCCCGCATGGTGGAAAATGTGATGAAAGATCAAATGCATGTGAGCTTGGAAAAGAGCAATCCCGGGCATTTGCTCCCGCCCGATGAGGCCGAACAAGCCAAAGAACAGAAAAACCGCAAACCGTTTGAGGTTGCGCCCGATGGCAATGCGGTGATTATCGAGGAACAGAT
>JAEUKN010000071.1 GCA_016794305.1 Alphaproteobacteria bacterium
ATAGATGTACGTAAGAAGCGGAAGCACAGAAAATAGCTAAAAAGCCAACGCCAGAGTAGAGATCATGAACAGGTTCTTACCCGTCTGCTCAAATCACAGCATATTCATCCTACGCGCTTTTACCCAAAATTTAGCCGCGATGCAAGAAAAATTATCATTTATTTTTGAGTCATTCTCTCGAATCCTGAAAATTCTGTGGCTTGACGAGGGCTTACAAGTCTTTATGTCTTGATCTTATACGCTCTCGCAAGCTAGATTGCCCCTATAGATTAACTCTTCTATCTCTATAGATGACCCCGTTCAAAATTTATCTCTATCTGAAAAGCCGATGTCCGCAATGTCCTATAAACCCGCCACCACCCCCTCAGATACCCCCTTGTCCCAAGCTGAACCCCCTTATCTCATGGGGTTAAATCCGGTCCAGCGTGAAGCGGTGGAGGCACTGGATGGCCCGGTGCTGGTGCTCGCTGGGGCGGGAACGGGAAAAACCAAGGTTCTCACCACACGTCTTGCGCATTTAATTCATACAGGGCGCGCCTACCCGTCGCAAATTTTGGCCGTGACCTTTACCAATAAGGCCGCGAATGAGATGAAAGAACGTGTGTCAAAATTGCTGGATGGTGCAGCGGTTGAGGGCTGGGCACTCGGTACCTTTCACGCGCTGGCCGCGCGCATGTTGCGCCGCCATGCAGAGCTGGTCGGGCTCACCTCCGGCTTTACCATTCTGGATATGGATGATTGCCTGCGTTTGATCAAACAAATCTTGGAGACTCGCAGGATTGACGTCAAAAAATCGCCGCCCAAAATTGTATTGGCGATGATTGAGCGGTGGAAAGATCGTGCGATTTTACCTCAGGACCTCTCGCCCGCTGAGGCAGGGGAGTACGCCAACCGCCAGATGAAGGCGATTTATAGTGATTATCAGGAACGATTAAAGGCGGTGAATGCCTGTGATTTCGGCGATTTGTTGCTGCATATGATTACCATCCTCAAAAACCCCGCTCATGATGCGATCTTGAACGAGTATCATCGCCGCTTTCGCTATATCATGGTCGATGAATATCAAGATACCAACGTGGCGCAGTATATGTGGCTCCGCCTGCTCGCGCGCGGATGCAACAATATTTGTTGCGTGGGGGATGATGATCAATCAATTTACGGCTGGCGCGGGGCCGAAGTCGGCAATATTTTGAAATTTGAGAAAGATTTTCCCAATGCCCGCGTGATTAAGTTGGAACAAAATTACAGGTCCACCACCCACATTCTGGCGGCCGCCAGTGCGGTGATCAAACATAATGACGGGCGATTGGGAAAGACGTTGTGGTGCGATGCCGACGGCGGTGAAAAGGTCCGCGTGTTCGGCGTGTGGGACGGTGAGGCTGAAGCACGCTTTATCGCCGAAGATATCCAAAAACTTGACCATAAAAAAACCCCGCTGCGTCAGGTCGCGGTGCTGGTGCGCGCGGGATACCAGATGCGTGAGTTTGAGGAGCGATTTATCCAAATCGGCCTGCCTTACCGCGTGTTTGGCGGACCGCGATTCTATGAACGCCAGGAAATTCGTGACGCGCTGGCCTATTTCCGCGTGCTGGTGCAACCAGCCGATGATCTGGCGTTTGAGCGGATCATGAACACCCCCAAACGCGGCATAGGTGAGGCCACGGTGCAATTGCTCCATGATCATGCCCGCGCGGGTCATATGCCGCTCACCGTTGCAACGCAAGAATTAGTGCGGCAAAATATGATTAAGGGCAAAGCTGCAAAATCCTTAAGCGATTTGATACAACAATTTGACAGGTGGCGCAGCTTGCTTGAGCTGAGCGACCACACCCAACTGGCGAGCCAGATTTTGGAAGAATCCGGATATCTGGCGATGTGGCAGGCGGACAAAAGCCCGGAAGCCCAAGGCAGGATTGAGAATTTGAAAGAATTGGTCACCGGTCTGGCGGAATTTGAGTCACTGCCGGCTTTCCTGGAACATATTTCGCTGGTGCTGGAAAATCAGTCACAGGTAGGCGCGCAGGATTACGTTTCACTGATGACACTTCATGGGGCCAAGGGGTTGGAATTTCATCATGTCTATTTGCCCGGATGGGAGGAAGGATTATTCCCGTCACAAAAATCCATGGATGAGAATGGCATGAGAGGGTTGGAGGAAGAGCGCAGGCTGGCCTATGTCGGGCTCACCCGCGCGCGCGAATATGCCACGATTACCTATGCCGCCAATCGCCGCCGCTATGGTGATTGGATCAGCTCACTGCCATCCCGTTTTATTGATGAATTACCGGCTGAGCATGTGGAAAACACGGCGGAAAAGGGCCTTTATAAATCAGGCCGCTCCCATCACTGGGATTCCTCAGGCTTTGAGGGCTTTGGCGGCCATTCGGGGTCAAAATTCGGGGATAATGATGAACCCTCCCACCGCGCGTCCGGTTACGGCGGCGGTGGTTATGAGTCTGGAAACGGGGCCTCTGCTGCGTCCTATACACCCAAAACGTCAATTCAGGGCTTTCAGGTCGGTGACCAAATTGACCATGCCAGTTTTGGCCGTGGAAAAATTATCCATGTCGCCGGCGCCAAACTTGATATACGGTTTGGGGACGGCAGCACCAAACGCCTGATGGAAAATTTTGTCACCAAGGTGAATTAGCGGCCATATATACTTGGAAGACTGAATTGCTGGCTAGGAACAAGTGACGCAGCGTAGGGAGACTACGTTAGGAGCGAAGTGACAACGTCCAGAAGTTCAGTATTCCGAGTATATACACTTGGATCTACTTAACTCCGGCTGTCTCATCGCTACGCAGTTCGGCAAATTCTTGAGGCTCCACCGATGGCGTTAAACTTGCCATTTGGGTGGCGGATGGGTCTGTTGCACGGTCCAAGGCCGCAATAGCATCGAGCGATGGCGTATCTTCGCCCATGCGCAGGCGATAAACCCAATAATTCACCATTACTTTTTCCACAAAACTCCGCGTTTCAGCCCATGGAATATTCTCAATAAACAGTAAAGGATCATCATCCAACTGGAATTCTTTTTTCCATCGCGCCAAATTCCCCGGCCCGGCATTATAGGCCACCGCCATGCGCAGCAAATCATGATTAACTTCAGGGAGATTCATCAGCCGAGAAACATATTTCTGCCCCACCTCAATATTCGTATGGGGGTTGATCAGCGAAGATTCCTCGACATTGGAAATATGCTTGGCGGTTGCGGGCATAATCTGCATCAACCCCTTGGCGCCGGTGGTGCTGGTGGCATGGGGGTTAAACCGGGATTCTTGGCGGATCAGGGCATGAATGACCGCCTTGTCAATTTCATATCCGGCCTTGGGCTCCCAAGGGCTTTCGGGATAGAGGGCCAGATCATAATATTGGCCGTGAGGATCCTTGGTCAATCGCGCGACATATAATATGAGTGCAGGGGTTTTTTCCTGCATGAGATAGGACAGCAACTCCCGCCGCTTCTGGGCGGTTTGCATATAGCCGGATTGATGGAGCGATTGAATGGCATCCTTCTGGTTTCCTTGCGTACTCAGGCTAAGCGCGCGTTGAACAGATTGGTTTTGCGATAAAGACTCAAGCGATTTAAAGTTTTGCGTGGCTATGGACGGCAAGCTCCAGTTAAAATTGACCGACCGCCCCAGAGATTTCAACGCCACCATCCCATAGAACGTGCGCGGGTAATTTGCGGCTTTTTCTTGCCAGGCTTTTGCCGTCTCGCGGTCGCCCTGACGCAACACGGAACGCCCGGCCCAATAAGCAGCACCGGATTTAAGCCACGGAGAAATTTTGGGCGCATTATAAGTCACTTCAAACATCTGCGCAGCCAGAGGGTAATTTTTCTGCCGCCATGCTGCCTGCCCCGCGACCCAGGCTGCCAGCGGTGCATGATGAGGGGAGCGAGAAACCGCCTGCGCCGCCACAAATTCCGCCCGCGCCACTTTGCCCTCAATCAAATAAGATTGAGCAATATGTGCCTTAATACGATCAAATTCGGAATTTTTCAGCCGCGCCGCCAGGGGGTCGGCCTCTAGAAGTTTGAGGGCATAGGTTGGGCGTCCCTGACGAAGTTCATCCCGAATGGTGGTCATCACCAAGCGATAGCCCGGTGAGTCATCTTTTTGCACCACGAAATCATCCATCGGCATCCCATATCCGAAGGATGAATTGGCCTGAGCCTTCATAAGTGAGAAACTGTTGTAATCCTGAGGAAACGCGGCTTGCTCTCTCTGCAGGTTTTCAACCGATACCGCATAAGACGTGTTGGAGACAGAAGGCAGGCTCTTGAAGTTGCCCAAACCACTCAACCCACACACTGCACCACCCATCAGGCCCAAAGTGATCAGCGACCACATCAGACCGTGTTTTTTTTCATTGTTGTACATAATGGAAATCTAATTATCAAACTTTGCAAATATTGTCCAGAAAAAAATCTGAATCCGTTAATTTTCGCGATTCACGCCATAGAAAAAATTTTTTTTCACCATATAATCATTTAGTAATCGATATAGATTAAATTTTATTTAATTTGCATTTTGGCCTATTTACTTTTTATTCAATAAAAAACATCATTTTTTACTTTAAAGAATTTTTGAAAAAATAATGATGACTTATTCAAAAATATTGAATATTTGAAAAGTATTTTTCGGCACTATATCTATAGGGCACTTCTAAAAACCCCTGGATTGCGGATGAGATACTAGGAGCGAGAAACGCAGGACCGTAAGTGTACATTGATGTACATGCGGATCCGAGTTG
>JAEUKN010000072.1 GCA_016794305.1 Alphaproteobacteria bacterium
CAGGTAAATTCAAAAAAGAAAAAATTCCCACCACCGTTGCCGCTGATAGCAATGGCGAGTTGTTATTCCTTAAAGCCCATATTTTATACTCTCTAATTGAGGAGATCGTTTCCCTCGGCAGAGGAGCAGAGGTTATAGACAGGGAAAAACAAGCCAGGCTGCAACAGGAAATAGATCAGTTGCCCGCAGAACATGCGGAGGCCTTTCATAGATCCTTTTCTGGAAAACTGGATGCGGCACTATTGTGTTCACTTGGGCTCACCCTCCCTGTTATTACAGTTCCAGAAACTAGTACGGCATCTTGTCCAGTAGTGCAGATGAGATACGTCATATAACCTCAAGAAATCTTCAACCCCTTTAACACCGCGAAGGGGTTGTCGTGGGTGGAGGCTTCGGCGGTATAGACTCTGGGTTCTGATTTTTTGTGGGATGAGTCGTGCTTGCGATCGAAACGGTCCGATTTTTTGGATGAAAAATCGCGATCCTGATGCCCCCGTTCAGCCCTATCCGCTTTGGGCTTGGGTTTGCTCTCGCCCTTATGATGTTCGGCTCCGTTAGATGAATCCTCCGCAGGGTCAAATTTTTTCCCAAATTTTTGCCCCGCTTTTTGTCCCGGTTTCTGTCCCTTTGCCGCATAACGTTCGGGCGGGAAAGCCCCGGAAAATTTATCGGGTTTTGAGAATTTTTTGGATGGCGCGGAATCATTATTTTGCGCCCCATTCCCCCCGTTTTCAGCGTTGTTCGCATCATGCGGTTGCGCGCGATGAGGGTCGATAGAGCGCGAACCGTGAGCATTTGCCCCATGCGCATTTGCCCCGTGAGCATGCGGGCCGTGACGGCGCGGTCCGCCATGATGTTTGCGCCCCCCCTCCCTGTCGCCGTCCCTGCGGGGTGCCCCGTTACGGGCGGGCGCATAGGCTTTTCCCCGCCGCAAAACAAAGAAATCCAATTCCGGTTTTTTGGGCAGGATTTTTTTGGGTTTTTCGGTGGACTCTGTGGTCTTGGCCTCAGTAGTCGTGGCCTCAATGGTCTCTGCCGTGATAGTCGATGCCATAGGTTGCTCAGGGGAGAGCGACTGAGGCTCCGCACTCACGACTGCCATAGGCGGATCATCAAACAAGCTCATTTGTTGCGGGGCTATTGATGGGGCTGCTAGAGCCACGGACCCGGGAACTACGGACGCGGGGACCACAGACTCAGGAGTCACAGTCTCTGGGGCCACAAGCTCAGGAGCCAAAGACTCAAGAACCGCCGCGCCCTCTCCCACTCCACTCGCTGCATCATCAGACACATTTTTAGACTCGTCTTGAGGGGGCGGCGTATTGAGCGCGGCGGGCGCATCCCCCATCTGGGGCGCAGAGTTTTCAAGCCGCTTATGGCCCAACGCCTCAAGAATTGCATACAGGTCAGCAATGGGGCACCCAATCCATTCGGCCATCATGTGCTTGGCCTGGAATTTTCCATCCTTGGCACCATCGTAAATCGCATTAATGACGCGGTCGAGCATATCAATGCGAATGGCCCGCGGACCATAGAGCGGATAGCCAATGGCGCGATAAAATTCGGTTAAATCCGCGGCGCGATCCGGCTCCACCAACATCGACATCGCGCCATCCTTCGGGAGCGGCGCAGGCAACGCGCGGTCGTGATAAAGACTCCAGAGCAACCCGCGCAAACGCACCGCCGCCGGTTTATTCAGTTCGCCCAGGAAAATCAGCACCGGCCCCATGCGCAATTTTTTATCACGCAAAATTTTGCGCATATCGGCATCCAATTCCGCAATCGCCGATTCGTTGTCCAAACGCGGCGAAATGCCCATACCGTCAAAAACTTTTAAAAAGATTGATTTCACACATTCCGGTAATGGCGGCGTATCGGGATTTTCATTGATATTGATCAGGTTAAACAAGGGTTGCAGCACGGTGTAAATATGCGCCTTAAGCCAAGTCCCGATAAATTCCTGAACCGCCGCGCGGTCCTCAACCCCGCAGTCAAATTCCGGCAACAGCTCTGCCTGCGGTTGAAGCATTGAGCCACCCTTGACCACCCGCGCAATCGCACTGCCGGGAAGCGGATTGGTGGAATCCGGTTGATAGAAAATCTGGCCAAGATCATTCAGCGTAAATTGCTTAGGAATTGCGGAGAGAATCATGATTACCCGTTGTTCAACTTTTACCAAAAACCACGCTTTACCAGATAAAACCGCCGCAATGCAAGTGTAATGTTAATCTTGTTTGCCATCCACACCCGCAAATGCCAAGGTGCAATTGGTGCCGCCGAACCCAAAACTGTTGGACAGGATGGTTTTATGCAGGAAATTATCAATCCGTTCGCGAACAATCGGCATTTTCGCCGCCAAGTCATCCAGACATTCGATATTGATGCTCGGGGCAATGAACTTATGTTTGAGCATGAGGAGAGAGTAAATAGCCTCCTGCACGCCTGTCGCCCCGAGAGAGTGCCCCGTCATCGATTTGGTGGAACTGATTTTGGGAATTTCCTCCCCACGTTCGGCGAAGACTTTTTCAATCGCCTCAAGTTCCTTAGCATCACCCACCGGCGTGCTGGTGCCGTGGGCGTTGATATAGCTCACCGCTTCGGTGCAGCCCGCAAGCGCTTGCTTCATACACCGCATCGCGCCTTCGCCATTGGGGGCCACCATGTCGGCCCCGTCGGATGTTGCGCCATAACCGACAATTTCGCCATAAATCTGTGCGCCTCTAGCCTTGGCGTGTTCGTAATCTTCCAACACCACCATGCCGCCGCCGCCCGCAATCACGAATCCGTCACGGTTGGCATCGTAGGGGCGTGAGGCTTTTTCAGGGGTTTCGTTATATTTTGACGACATCGCGCCCATGCCGTCGAATAGGACAGAGAGCGTCCAATCCAGCTCCTCCCCGCCGCCGGCAAACATCACATCTTGTTTGCCCATGGCGATGAGTTCGGCGGCATTGCCGATGCAGTGCGCCGAGGTCGAACAGGCCGATGAAATCGTGTAATTGACACCCTTAATTTCATAGTCGGTGCAAATATTCGCGGATGTGGTTGAGGACATACAGCGCGGCACCATAAACGGGCCAACCTTCTTGGGACCTGATTCGAGTGTGATGCGCGCAGCTTCAACCAAATTGCGTGTGGATGGACCGCCCGACCCGACAATCGCCCCGGTGCGTTCATGGCTGATTTCCTTTTTCTCAAGGCCCGCGTCCGTAATTGCCTGCTGCATTGCCAAATGCGCATAGGCCGCCGCATCCCCCATAAACCTGAGCAGCCGGCGATCAATCAAATCCGCCAAATTAATTTTGGGAAGGCCAAACACCTGGGACCGAAAGCCCTTGGCGGCATAATCGGCGGCAAAGCTAATGCCCGATTTCCCATCCTTCAAAGATTGCAAAACTTCGTGCAACGAATTCCCAATGCACGAAATAATCCCCATCCCGGTGACCACTACGCGCCGTGTCTTAATCGTTTCAATGAGAGCCATGCGGCTTTGCCCTTTCTGTTTGTGACATCGTTGGAATGATGATGAATCATATATTCCAACTCAACACCCACTTCATACCAAGGTTAGAGCCGAATGGAAAGAGCAAAATGATCAAAAAGCCAACCCCGCAGGTGATATCCTGCTCAGAGCCTGTTCATAATCTCTACTCTGGCGTTGGCTTTTCACGGTATTTCTGCGCTTCCGCTTCTCACGTACATCTATGTACGATCCGATGCGGTTTTTGAGCAACCGCAAAAATCCTGTGCCATAGCGAGATTCTGAACAGGTTCTTAGGGCCTCACAACGAACGCGGATTTTCAAACAACCCCACACGCAAATCCTTGGCTTCATAGATCACGGCCCCGTCCGCTAAAACGCGGCCATCGGCTATACCTAACACCAATGATCTATTGATCACGCGCTTAATGTCAAGTTGATAGGTCACAAGTTTCGTCTCTGGCAAAACTTGGCCCGTAAATTTGAGTTCACCCAGCCCCAAGGCACGGCCCGATCCCGGCGCACCGGTCCAGCCCAAATAAAATCCCAATAACTGCCACAACGCATCAAGCCCAAGGCAACCGGGCATCACCGGGTCCCCTTCAAAATGGCATTCAAAAAACCACAAATCCGGCTTGATATCAAATTCAGCCGTGAGCGACCCCTTGCCATAAGCCCCGCCGCTTAAGGAAATCTGCGGGATTCGGTCAAACATCAACATGGGCGGCAACGGCAATTTGGCATTGCCCGGACCGAATAATTGCCCGTGGCCGCATGCAATCAAATCATCATAGGAATAGGATTCGCGCGGCGTAAAGCCCTGTGCGCCCTCCTGAGGATTCTTGTTATCCCCCGATTGCGCGGGTGATTCTGGTCGTGCTTCTGGTCGTAACTGCGATGGAATGGCCATATAAAATTATCCCCTCATAACTGATTTGACATGACTATACTTTAAATACTGAACTTTGAATACTATTGACTACTGAAGTGCCGGACTTTTTCACTTCGCTCCTAACATAGACCGCCTACGCTGCGTCGCTTGTTCCTAACCGGCAATTCAGGATTCCGAGTATAAAAAACTAAAATTAGACTCAAGTCCATCTTGTTTGTACACGCATTCCCCAATATTTTCAATAATTTTTTGCACTCTAAATCAAATTATTTTCCTCAGCCATTTCCACACCCCCTCAACCCCACGGTAATCGCTTGAAGGGATTATGGGATATTTTTGAGGGCGTATTTGAGGTAGTCGGTGCTCCAGGCTGCTGTTTTTCTGC
>JAEUKN010000073.1 GCA_016794305.1 Alphaproteobacteria bacterium
GGTCTTAAAAGACAGCGTGATTTATTCGCTCGATATGGGGGCTTTGCTGGCCGGCACGCGCTATCGCGGTGATTTTGAGGAGCGGCTGAAATCGGTGTTGACTGAGCTCAAAAACCTCAACCACGTCATTTTATTTATTGATGAAATTCATACGATTGTGGGTGCGGGATCAACCAGCGGCGGATCAATGGATGCCTCTAACCTGCTCAAACCCTCGCTGGCCAACGGTACGCTCAAATGTATCGGCTCAACCACCTATAAGGAATATCGTTCACATTTTGAAAAGGATCGTGCGCTGGCGCGGCGTTTCCAAAAAATTGATGTTGAGGAACCCTCGATTGACGACGCGGTGCGCATTCTCAAGGGCTTGAAATCCTATTACGAAGATCACCATAAGGTCAAATATAGTTTCGATGCCCTGCGTGCGGCGGTGGAACTTTCGGCGCGCTATATGGGCGACCGCAAACTCCCTGATAAGGCCATTGATTTGATTGATGAGGTCGGCGCGGCCCAGATGCTCCTCCCTCCCTCAAAACGCAAGAAAACCATTCAATCCAAGGATATTGAGCAGGTGGTGGCGGCCATCGCCCGCATCCCCGCCAAAGCCGTGAGCAAAGATGACCGCGAAGTGCTGACCCATCTCGAACGCGACCTGAAAACCATGGTGTTTGATCAGGATACAGCGATTACGGCCCTCACCGACTCCATCAAAATGGCGCGCGCGGGGTTGCGGGACATTGAAAAACCAATCGGCAGCTATTTATTCTCCGGCCCCACCGGCGTGGGAAAAACCGAGGTCGCGCGGCAATTGGCACGCACGCTTGGCATTGAACTCATACGCTTTGACATGTCCGAATATATGGAACGTCATTCGGTCTCGCGCTTGATCGGGGCTCCGCCGGGTTATGTGGGGTATGAACAGGGCGGTTTGCTGACCGAAAAAATCGAACAACATCCCCATGCGGTTTTGCTGCTCGATGAGATTGAAAAGGCGCACCCGGACCTGTTTAACCTGTTGCTCCAAATTATGGATTACGGGCGATTAACCGATAATAACGGCAAAAATATTGATTTCCGCAATGTGATTTTAATTATGACCACCAATGCGGGGGCGGCGCAATTGGCGCGATCCCCCATCGGCTTTGGCACGCTTCACCGCACGGGCGATGATGAAGAAGAAATCAAACGGCTCTTTTCCCCCGAATTCCGCAATCGTTTGGATGCGATTATCCCCTTTGCACCGCTGGCCCAAAAAACCATATTGCGCGTGGTGGATAAATTTATCATGCAGCTAGAGGCCCAATTGGCCGATCGTCGCGTCACGATTACCTTAAGCGATTCGGCCCGCGCCTATCTGGCCGATCACGGCTATGACGCCGCCATGGGCGCACGTCCCTTGGCACGCGTGGTTCAGGATAAAATCAAAAAACCGCTGGCCGAAGAACTCCTGTTCGGCAAACTTCAAAATGGCGGCAGCGTCCATGTGAACTGTGCTAATCACGCACTCGTCTTTGATATCCAAAAAGACAGCAAGTCCCCCGCGACACCGCACCAATCTCCCCCCTCCACCCATCAGGCCCCCCGCCACTCCGAAACCGTAGAGTGAGTATAAAAGTGAGCACAAAGTAGAGTCGTTAAATTATTTTAGAACCTGTTCATAATCTCTACTCTGGCGTTGGCTTTTCACGGTATTTCTGCGCTTCCGCTTCTCACGTACCTTTAAGTACGATCCGATGCGGTTCTCGAAAAACCGCAAAAATCCTGTGCCATAGCGAGATTCTGAACAGGTTCTAAGCAAATATCATCCCCGCCCGTCATTCCCGCGCGTTATGCCCGCCCGTCATCCCCGACAAGGGAGGCAAAGCCGACCGCTGTTCGGGGATCCGGATAAAGACTGCAGCTTAGCCGCAAAAAAATAACAGATCCCCGCCTCCGCGGGGATGACAGAATATCTGGGGATCAGCGAATATTTATGGGCATGACTATAAAAACAAAATAAAGCAAAAGGGCGGAAAATCCGCCCTTTTTAAATTTCTATCATCGACTTCTAAAGGATTAGAAGTTGATTTGGGTACCGAGCGTAACGGTCGTTGCATCGTCATCGCCTGATACAGATCCTACACTCGCATCAGCTTCGGTATAAGCCACAGAACCACGGAAGGTCATGCCCGGCCCATAGGTGTAAACCACACCGCCGGTGTAACGATCTACTTCAGCGTTTGCGTCAAGCGAGTCAACGTCACCATCAGAGTTCAAGTAAGAAATACCGAGTTTGTATGGGCCGGTTGTATAATCGCCGCCAACAACCCATGTATCAACATCAGTGTCGTTATCATCAAAATTGGTGTAAATAACACCCAATCCAAATGCGCCGATATCCAAATCAACACCGGCATTCCACTCTTCCACATCATTGTTTGCAGAAGTGTAACCGGCACCGAGGATCACGCCAACATTCTGGACCATGCCTTCGTAACGAGCGGCAACTTCCCACACGTCATCATAAGCGAAGTCTGTATCCAAGGTTCCGTTACCGGCCAAAGCACGGGAAGTTCCGGTTGCTTCAGGAGTGTATGACACACCGGCTTGGAAACCGGAATATACCGGAGTCAAATAGGTCACTTTGTCCGAATGACGTGCAATATCGTTAGCATAATCAATGCCACCCAATACTGATGGGCTGATATACTGACGGATACCATCGATATTGTCATCAGCAGACGGAGCAGCAACCTGCAAGAGGTAAGCAGCACCATCTTCGTCACCGAAGTTTACACGTCCCCAGCTTCCAGCGAAGTAAACATAGGACTCATCAACTTCGAAGCTGTCGCCAGCATCAGCATAAGTTTCAATGTGCGCACCAACAGTCAGACCGTTGTCCAAAGTGGTTTCGCCGCCGAAGTGAACTTCAGTGTGACGCAAAATGTCAACAGCGTGAACATCATCTTCATTGGTGTAGTTGACGTAACCTTTAAAATGGCCGCCAAGATTCAATTTAACGCCTGAGTCGTCTTGAGCGAAAGCCGGAGATACGGCCAATGTCAGAGCAACAGCAGCAGCGCCGAGCATAAATTTATTCATGGAATATTCCTCCAAAGTTTGTTGAATTCCGTAGCCAAGTTCCTGAAAGGGCCGGGCCACACTTACGTGCCGCAGATTTCAGGAATCCAGACAGACACAGCGACTATATTCATCCACACGGAAATTTTTGCAAGCGTTCAGATGACAATAAATTTTTAAGATTTAAAACTGTTGTATAAAAAACACGTTTTGATTGCCATAACTACTAAATCCCCACATTTCCGGCATAATCCGGCCCCGCCATTGCAACCCAGGGTAATGGCTGATCCAAGGATTCATACTTTTTTTCCTCACTCAGGCACGCATCAAGCCCCTTACGGAAATTTGGGTAACGCAACTTAACCCCCAAATCTTGCTTGATTTTGGTATTTTTGACCGATTTATTTTCGGAATAAAAACTCAAGGTAATCGGTGCCAGATTGGCATCATCGAATCGCACGAGCGGCGGCGGCTCACGTCCCAAAAGCCGCGACGCATAGGCGATGACTTCATGGCTCGGCGCCGGCTCATCATCCGCCACATTATATATCTGGCCGGGGTTTGGCTTCATCATGGATTTCAGCAGCGTTTGGGCGATATCCTCCACATGGATGCGACAAAACGCATGGCCGGGCTTGATGATTCGCCGCGCAATGCCGCTGCGTACGGAATCGAGCGCACATCGCCCTGGGCCATAAATCCCGGCTAGGCGAAAAATATGAACCGGAATTTGGTAAGAACTCCACAGCGAAAGCCATTCCGATTCGGCGCGCACCCGCCGTGTCCCGCGAATGGAGGATGGCTTGACATTGGAATTTTCGTCCACCCATGCCCCGTCACGATCGCCGTAAACCCCCGTTGTCGAGAGATACCCGACCCATTCCAAGTGCGGCATGAGGTCGAGAATATGATCGGCATGGTAATGAAACACCGTATCGCCGCTTTGATCGGGCGGGGTGGAAATCAAGAGATGCGTTGTGCCCTCAAGCATCCCTTCCGGATCACCCAGCGGTTTTTCGCTATCAAATATATGCGCCTCAATCCCGTTTGATC
>JAEUKN010000074.1 GCA_016794305.1 Alphaproteobacteria bacterium
GCCCCGCAACGCCATGCAGAAGTTTTCGATGTGATCCAATCCATGGCGCATGACCGTAACGCGCCACTTTGGCGGCACGGGTTTGAATGGTCGTTTGACCCGCTGCCCGAGCGGATTTTGCTGCATGAAAGCGGGGATTTATGGCCCATACCCTATCCTAATCTGATGGGGGAGCATCAATGGGGAAATGCCGCCACATCTGCGTTGGCCATGAAATTATTCTCACAACAAACGGGAATTTCTATTCCGCATCGGGATATGGAGCAAGGAATTGGGCAGGCACGATGGCCGGGGCGATTGCAAAAATTATCGCGCGGGCCATTGGTTGATCTGCTGCAGCAAAATGGGGCCGCAAGCCATTGGGAATTATGGATTGACGGCGGCCATAACGATAGTTGCGGAGAGGTCCTGGCGCAGCACCTCAAAATCTGGCGCACCCAAGATCCATCGCCCGTTTACCTGATTTTGGGCATGATCACCACCAAAGAACCGGCGGAATTTCTGGCCGATTTAACTGCCCATTGTGCAGCCATTTACACCATCCCCATTCCGCATCAGGATTTGAGTTTTACGGCCGACCAACTCGCGGAAAAAATTCATGCACTTTCGGCCCGCACCGCCCTGCCTCCTATTTTCTCATGCGAAAATGCTGCGGAGGCAATCGCTCATAGTCTCAAAACCCACACCGCGCAGCACTCCCCCACTACTGCGGGAGCCCCGATAGGCCCATCGCCATCATCCCCGTTATCCCCGTTATCCCCGTTATCCCCGTTATCCCCGTCATCCCCCAAAATCCTGATCACCGGATCGCTTTATCTGATGGGATATATCCTCGAAAACCATGATTAACCGACCCCCACTTCATCGCTGGATGCTCTAATGCGATTTTGAGATTTCTCTAATTATGTTATATTACAACATTGGCACCGTTAGAATATAACACTCATACACGCGCGCCCTTTGGCCTGAGTATTTATATAACTGGATCCATGGACTCCCCGGTAAAAAAACTGGCTCACAATCTATACAAAATTCATTGAATATTGTACCTTGTGCAAAATATATAAAAAGGAACAAAAATGCATAAACCCATAATTTTTATCACAGGATCAGCCCGTGGTATCGGTGCAGCGACAGCAAGGCTGGCCAAAGAACAAGGTTGGCTGCCAGTACTACATGGCCGGACTGAGACTGACCGTTTAAAAACTCTAGCCAAAGAACTGGAAGCTCCATTTTTTGTGGCTGATGTCGGCAACAAGGCTGAAATTGATAAAGCCATTAAGGCGGCACATGAAAAATTGGGCCGGTTAGATGCCCTTGCTAACTGTGCCGGTATCGTAAAACCTAAGCCATTTCTTGAAATGAATCTCGAAGATTGGCAGGTAGAATATCAGATTAATGTTCTTGGCTCTGTGTTCGCCTGCCAAGCAGTGATTCCTCTCATGCAAAAACAGGAAAATGGTGGGCGTATCGTTAATATTTCTTCCATTCGTGGGTTAGCACCCACAATGTCGGCTCGTGCCATGTGTTACTCTATGTCTAAAGCGGCTATTTGTGCGTTAACCGAAACGCTAGCCAAAGAATTTTCGCCTAAAATTGGTGTGAATGCAGTTGCGCCTGGATTTACTGCAACAGATATGGCTGAAACTTGGAGCGAAGGCGTATGGAGCCAGGCACGAAGCGCACTTGCTGGCCGCCCGGGTGAGCCGGAAGAAATAGCATCTGCTATCCTGTTTCTAGCCAGTAAACAGGCTAGCTTTATCACTGGCCAAACTATTCTTGCTGATGGTGGCTATACAATGGCAGGTAAATGAGAACCTGTTCATTATCTCACATGTAATGTTGGATTTTTAGCTATTTTCTGTGCTTGCATCGTCCAAGTACAAATATATACGTTCCGATGCGATTTTTAAGAAACCGCAAAAATCCTGTGCAACCAACGAGATCATAATCAGCCTCAAGAAGTTTTGATTAAACCTTCGCGCCGCAAGAGAGCCTTAGGGTCCGCGTCACGCCCGCGGAAATTGCGATATAGCAGCGCAGGATGTTCCGATCCGCCCTTTTCCAAAATCTCGCTGCGGTATTTGCGGGCCGTATCCTGATGATAAAGGCCCGATTCGAGGAAGGCTTCAAACGTGTCGGCATCAAGCACTTCGGCCCATTTATAGGAATAATAACCCGCCGAATATCCGCCCGCGAAAATATGACTGAACGCGTGAGAGCTAGGTCCGGCAAAGCGAGGGAAAAAGCGGCAATCCTTTAATATTTCATCTTCAAATGCCACAATATCGGTGATGAGTTCGGGATCATGCAAATGCCACGACATATCAAGAATGGAAAAACTCATTTGCCGCATACCGCCCCAGGCGGTGAAGAAATTACGGGCGCGGCGCAGTTTTTCAATCAATTCCGCCGGGATTTTTTCACCGGTTTGATAATGGGCCGCGAAGGAATTAAGTGTTTCAGGCTCATATAGCCAGTTTTCCTGTAATTGCGACGGCAATTCCACAAAATCCCACAACACATTGGTGCCGGTTTGGGACGGGTAGGTCCCCTTCGCCAATAGCCCGTGGGTGGCATGACCCATTTCATGGAAGAGCGTTTCCACCTCGTTAAAAGTCAGCAAAGCCGGCTGGTCCTGAGTGGGTTTGGTAAAATTACACACAATCGCCACAATCGGCCCTTCGACCCTCCCCAGATAGAGACCTTGATCGCGGTAAGACGTCATCCATGCGCCGGGTTTTTTGCCGCTGCGGGGATAAAAATCGGCATAAAACGTACCGATAAATTGGTTGCTATCGCGGTCAAACACTTCATAGACCGCAACATCCTTATGCCAAGTCGGCAGGTCGGGTGCCGCGCGAAAATCAAGCCCGAAGAGTTTTGAGAAATGTTCAAACGTCCCCGCCAATACACGGTCCAGCGGGAAATAGGGGCGTAAATCTTCGTCCGAGAAATGATAGAGCGATTCGCGCATTTTTTCCGAATAATAGGACACATCCCAAGGTTTGAGATCGTCAGTGCCATCCAGATTTTTGGCAAAATCCTGAAGTTGCTTTAGCTCCTTAAGGGCTTCAACCCGATACTGCCCCTTGAGATTTTCCAAAAATTCCATCACATTTTCGGGGCGTTCGGCCATGCGGCGTTCGAGCACATAATGGGCATGAGTGGTATATCCCAATAATCGCGCGCGTTCATGGCGCAATTTCACCATTTTAAAAATCAAATCCGTGTTATCATATTCATCCTGAAAGGCGCGGTTATTATAGGCTTTCCACACTAATTCACGCAAATGACGCTGCGCGGAATAGGTCAGGAACGGCCCAAAACTGGGGTAATCCAGCGTAAAAATCCATTTATCATTTTGGCCGCGCTCTTGGGCTTCTTGCCGCGCTGCCGCAATCGCAGTGGGCGGGAGCCCCGCCAAATCGCTTTCATGATCAATGACCAACAAAAATTTTTCGGCGGATTTTTTGACATTATTGGCAAAACGCGGTGAAAGCGTGGACATTTCCTCATTAATCTGGCGCAACCGCGCCTTGGCTGAGTCATCCAACAAAGCCCCCCCGCGTACAAAATTTTGATATGTGTCCTTGAGCAAGGTTTCTTGCTCTGCGGTCAATAAAATATCGTCCCGTTGATCATAAACCGCCCTAACCCGCGCAAATAATTGCGGATTAAGGATAATATCGCTGCCAAAATTGGCCTGAATCGGCCCGATTTGATCAGAAAGGGCCTGCAATTGATCATTTCCCGCGGCATTTAATTGATTGTAAAAAATCCCGGTGACAATACCCAGATTTTGCCCCGCAACTTCAAGCGCGACAATGGTATTTTCAAAGGTCGGCGGTTCAGGATTTTGAATGATTTCATCAATATTTGCGCGCGCCTCCGCAATGCCGGCCTCCACCGCCGGCATATAATGCTCCTCCCGTATCAAATCAAATGGCGGGGCATAATTGCGTAAAGTTGATGGAATGAGGAGAGGATTTTGATGCTCAGTCATGGCTTATCCGTACATTAAAAAGTTATAGAGGTAATATGGGCAATTTATTCTGTTGTTTCAAGCTGTTGACGAGGGATTTATCAAGATTATAGATATCCTGACCAT
>JAEUKN010000075.1 GCA_016794305.1 Alphaproteobacteria bacterium
AATCCCTGCCGCCTCTGAATAAGGATTCGGGCAATTCTGTGTCACATTCGGCAAGGTATCATGTGGCGCATGAGTCCGCCGGCTCCGTCGGCTCCGCTGATTTCGCTAAGTCTGCGCGCGCGCCATCTGGGGTTTTAAAGTATGAGCAGATGGAACCCCAATCGAACTCTCAGTCGGGGGGGCAATCGGAACATCAATTAGCCTCTCAAGCCGCGCATCTCACACCCGTTAACATCCCCGCTTCTATGACCGATATGCCTAGGCTCAATCGGTCAGGATTTTTGACCCCCGTATCGGGCAAAATTATTTCCAATTTCGGCCCGAAAAGCGACGGGCTTCATAATGACGGAATTAACATATCCGCCGTGCGCGGCACGCCGGTGCGCGCGGCTCAAAACGGCGTGGTGGTATATGCGGGGGATGAAATTTCCGGCTTTGGCCATTTGGTTTTAATTAAGCACGCGAATGATTACATCACTGCCTATGCTCATATGGATAAGATGCTGGCGAAAAAGGGCGATATGATCAAACGCGGGCAAACCATCGGCACAGTGGGCACAAGCGGCCATGTGGCGCGTCCGCAGCTTCATTTTGAAATACGAAAGGGCAAGAGGGCGGTAAACCCAACCAATCTGATTAAAATCTAAAATCCATCAACTTTAAATTGATTTTATCTTTTAAACTGTTATACTTATGCGTGTAGTAAATATTTTTTAAGGCATAAATTATGAGTTTAAAAAGTAAAAATCAGCATCTTCAGTATTCTGAGTCTTTGGAATCCGAAACTTTCGCTCTTAAGGATATTTCCCACCGCATGATGCGGGAAGTTCAATCCTCATTGATCGGTAAAAATGTGTGTGTGGGCGGGCGGCGCACATCGGTGCGGTTGGAACCGGAAATGTGGGACGCGCTTTATGACATCGCCACCCGTGAACAAACGACTATCCACCATATTTGTTCGCTCATTGCGTTGCGCAAACATCGTATGAGTACGCTCACGGCGGCGATCCGCGTTTTCCTGCTTCTTTATTATCGCGCAGCCAGTACGGAAGAGGGGCATGCCCGCGTCAAGCACGGTGATTTTGCCATTATGCTCAAGCGCGCCAAATTAAGTGAAGATGATATCAAGGATCATTTCACTTATAAGGCAGGATAACTCCAAGAGTTCTAATAAGCACATACAGCCAAGCTCAGCTGCCCGCATGTAGAAACATTCCCTGATGATTTATGTACGCAGGCAGAGGATTGTGGCTCTAAACTGTTAAAGCGGCCTCCTTTGAAAATGATGATATGTCCTGCCGGAACCTGTACATAAGACATATGGTAACATTTCTCTAATTTATGAATATTAGGTAAGTTTGCGCGATATTTTTTATGGGTTGCTAATATGTCAGAAAAGTTTGAGTTATAATGCGATGCAATTAAGAGAGATGTATGCGCCATATCAGTGTCAGCGCAGGCCATTGTCCAATGAAGTGTGAGGTATCTATTATTGTCAATATGTGCCATTGGGGCGATGGGGGTATCGCCGATACGTGCAAGGAGGAGGTCGGTGCTAAGCTTTGTTTCTCTTCTTAACGAACGGCATGCATCACTGAATATCCCTTTAATCCGGGTGATCTCCTTATGTGCTTTTATTTCTTTTTCCGGGTCTTGACAATTTAAGCCTTTCTTAGTCAATACAACTCCCAAGTGGCCGTTATAAGGTAATCTACTACACTGCCCCTTTGCACCCAATGGCTGGCGAAAATCATATAAACCTTTTAAAGCAGCATGTGCTTGCAGTGTTCTCTCGTCCTTTACAATAATTGCCCTAATTTTTTGTGTGCTGAGAAGCTTTGCAATGTTAGAGGCTGTAAAATCTGTTGTATAAGCATAATGCTGAATGTTTAAGAAAAATGAGGACATTAAAAACCTATATGCGTTTCATTAAAAATAGGGCGAAATCTCAAGTGTATCCTACGTTTGTCTTAATATAATAATTAGCATTTATAATAAAGCATGACAAATAAAAATAATATTTAAATTTTTCTCGTACATATCACTTGATATTAATATCTTTTAAACAATTTCCTTTATCATAGAACGATGATCTTGATTCATCCCTAATGATAGGAATTTCCGTGCTTTATCATCTTCATGACTTACAACATGTTCTTTTGACTCCTGCGCGGCTGAGTGCCGAGCTCATGCGGACCGGGTTTCAAAGCCCGCTGAATCCGCTTTCCTATACGCCGCTGGGCCGCACCATATCGGCCGGGGCGGAGCTGTTTGAGCGTGTCACGCGCAGATTTGGTAAGCCGTCATTTGAGCTTCCCTTTACAACCATCAATGGTCGGGAAGTCCCGGTGACCGAGGAATATATTGTCGAAAAACCATTTTGCAATTTGTTGCATTTTAAACGGTCCACAAAACGCAAGGACCCCAAGTTATTGATCGTTGCCCCCATGTCCGGCCATTATGCGACCCTGCTGCGCGGCACGGTTGAGGCGCTTTTGCCACACCATGATGTTTATATCACGGATTGGGTGGATGCGCGGATGGTGCCGTTATCGGTTGGGCGATTTAATCTGGATGATTATATTAACTATGTGCGGCAATTTTTAAGCCTGTTGGGGCCTGACACCTGCGTTATTGCGGTGTGCCAGCCTGCTGTGCCTGTGCTCTCTGCCGTATCGCTTATGGCTGCTGAGGATGACCCGAATCAACCGCTCGGTATGATTTTAATGGGCGGGCCGATTGATACCCGTATCTCAAAAACTCAAGTGACTCAAACCGCTGAGGAACGGCCGCTCTCATGGTTTAAAAACACCGTGATTGCCGATGTGCCGTTTTATTATCCGGGGGCTTATCGCCGTGTCTATCCCGGATTTGTTCAGCTGGGCGGGTTTATGTCGATGAATTTGGATCGCCATGTGGGCCAGCATATGAATTTCTTTAAACATTTGGTCACGGGCGATGGCGAATCGGCGGAATCGCACCGCAAATTCTATAATGAATATAATGCGGTGATGGATTTACCGGCCGAGTTTTATTTGCAAACGGTGGATGTGGTGTTTCAACGGCATTTGCTCCCGCGCGGGCAAATGAAATGGCGTGATCCGTTGACCGAAATGTTGCACGATGTGTTGCCCAATAAAATCAAGCATACCGCCCTGTTGACGATTGAAGGGGAACTGGATGACATCTCGGCCCGCGGACAAACCACGGCGGCGCATGATTTGTGTTACAGCCTGCCGCAATCCAAGCAATTCCACCATTTCCAATTGGGATGCGGGCATTACGGAATCTTTAACGGCAGCAAATGGCGCACCCAGATTATGCCGCGCATTCGTAATTTTATCCGGATATTGGATAAAAACGCGGACGCAATTCCGGAAGCCGATTTGAAAGAGATTGCGGATATTAAGGCCGAACGCTTTAACCGCGATACCCATGGAGTCATCGCCATTCGTAGGTGGCTGAAAGACCGCGACGCCAGATTAAAATCCGAACGTTTAACGGGGTAGAGGCAGGGCAGAATCTTAAATTATTAAGATATTATGGTTAGTATATTTTGTATAGAATTTAGAACCTGTTCATGATCTCTACTCTGGCGTTGGCTTTTCACGGTATTTCTGCGCTTCCTTGTCCACGTA
>JAEUKN010000076.1 GCA_016794305.1 Alphaproteobacteria bacterium
AAAATTGCGATTCAAAGTCAGAGTCATTTTTACCGGACTCTTGCTCCCCGGACTCTGACTCCCTATTCTCCCCCAAATCCCGCCTTTCATCGGAAAAATTTTGCTCCCCGGACTCAGATCCCCCCGTGTCATCCCCTGTGCCATCTGATTTTTCGACACGTTCCAGCAACGGATTTTGAATGATCTCCGCGTCAATAAAGTCTTGTAACTCAAGATTGCTCATCTGCAACAGCTTAACCGCCTGCTGCATTTGCGGGGTCATAACCAGATTTTGCTGTTGGCGAAATTCTAAAGTTTGAGTGATTTTTTGAGTCATCAGGGGCTCGGATGGAAGGGTGTTTAGCCCATTTTTAACTGGTTGGCGGGAAATTATAAATTAAATTTTTGTCATGAAAATTTTAATGACGGCGATTAAGCGCACGATCCTTATAGCTCGGTGCGGTTTTGGTAACGGATGGGACTTTGCTGGAGGAGGGCAAAGTATCAAAATTGGACTGTTTTCTGATGATCATCGACAGCAAACCCGCGAGCACAGTGAGGGCAAATAAACCAATAAAAACAAAGGTCAGGGGAAAAGTCATCAGCGGCTCCAACGGTCCGTTAATGCGCTCCATCCCCACCAAATTCACAAATTTTTCAAAGAGCGTAGGTAAATATTTTTCAAACACCCGGCCAATATGGGCGAAATAAAAATTGCTGCCGTCTTTTTGGGCGGCGTATTGATCATGCGCCAACGAAGCTCCTATCAACAGCATCAAGATAACACTTATAACCAGCATTGTTTTGGGAAATTTTGATCTAAAGACCGACATTACAGACTCCTAATTACTCTTTAAATAGTGATGTTCATCAAAAATAGGATATTTTCAATGAAAGTCATCACTCGCTAGTCTAGCGGGTAATTTTTAATTTTTTATCAATAAATTTCTACAGCAAATCTTTGGCGGTGCTGTAAACCCCCTCATCCCCTGCGGCGATCACGCTTGGGTCACCGTCCAAGGTCTTGGGCCGCCCGCGCCAATCGGTGATGATGCCGCCTGCGCCCTCAATAATCGGGACAAGGGCGATAAAATCATATAGGCCCAATTGATCTTCGATGATGAGGTCGAGTGATCCGTTGGCCAGAAGGCCGTAAAAATAGCAATCTCCCTGATAAACCGTGTAACGCGCAGCCCTGTCCAAACGGTCAAACCGCGCGTGGTCATCACGGGAAATTTGCGACGGTGACCCGGTGCCGAAGACGGCTTGCTTGAGCTCGGCACAGGGGCGCGTATGTATTGGCTTTCCGTTAAAAAAAGCTTTTGAGGCCGCGCCACGCTCACAGCCACGCTCATATCCCGATCCGCCTGTTACCCCCAACCAACGTTCGTGTAAAACAGGTTGATCAATTAATCCCAAAACAGGTTTGGTGTCCTCGCATAACCCAATCAAGGTGCCAAAGGTCGGACGCCCAACGGTAAAGGATTTGGTGCCGTCAATTGGGTCCAAAACCCAGGTTAATCCGTTGCCCGTGGGTTTATGGCCGAATTCCTCGCCCAATATGCCGTCTTGCGGCCTTTGGGCTTCGATCATCTCACGCAATCTCTGTTCAATCATGCGGTCGGCAATGGTCACGGGACTATCATCCGATTTTTGTTCAACATCAAAAGGCGTGCGGAAATATTGCCGCGCAATTTCACCCGCCACATCGGCCATTTTGTGCGCGAATTTTATGAAGTCTGGATCGTTGTTGTGTGTCATGTTTTCACTGAACAAAATAATTTCACCCATGCCCGCGCAGGATGCTATGGGTTTTTTGATAAACCGCTTCGACATTGAGGCTGGTCATCAGCGAATGATCCAATGTGCCGGGGCTGTAGCCAGGGAAATTCGTGAGCTCATCAAAGCTTTCCGGCGTGCGGATATAATGGGCTTGGCGGCCATAGGGCGCATAGATTTCGGGATAACTCGCCCCAAACAGGCCCAAAGTGGGGATTCCGGCAGCGGCGGCGGCATGCATCAATCCTGAATCATTGCCGATATAAAAATCGCAGCGGGCCAATGTGGCTGCGGCTTCACCCGGATTGCCGCGTGCGATAACGTCAATGGCCAAATGGGGCGGGATTTGGGCCAACAGAGCCTTTGCATCGCGTTCCTCCCCCGGGGCGGCAAAAACGGCGACGCGCCAATTGTGAAACACATCTTCAGGGGCTGTGAGTCGGCGCACCAATTCTATAAAATTTTCAATCGGCCAAGTCTTCCCAATCCAATTCGCGGTGGGGCCAACCCCCAAGACCGGCGCGCCGGGCGGAACGGTTTTAAGGGCGAAATCCTCCTGCGCTTTTGAAAACCACATTTTTGTGTCAGGTGCCTGCAGCAGCTTCATCACCTGTGCATTTTGCAGGCATTTATGCAGGCTTTGGTCAATTTTATGCCCGAAAATATACTTCCGCCGCGCCCAAATGAGCCGCGACACAGCCGAATTCCGCAGGTCAATCACCATATCCCATTTCGTGCCCGCAACCCGCCTCCAAAGTGCGATCCAGTGGCGATTATAGCTTTGCTTTTTGAGCGCGATAACCTCAACCGCCTGCGGCACGCCTTCATACAGGCTCTTGACCAACGGCCCGCACACGATGGTCACGGCCGCGTTTGGGCGCTTGGTCAGACAATCATTCAAAATGCCGTTGGACAGAATCGCATCGCCAATCCGTGTTGAGGTGATAAAAAGTATTTTTGGGGAAAAAGAGGAGGATGTGTTTTCGGTCATGCCGCGCACTCTATCGCAAAACGCCTTGAGCCTCAAACGGATTATGCGCATCAGTGTGATATTTTAGGTATAATTAACCTTTTCCACATGATCCCTGTGATATTATTAGAACTTAGGTACTCATATAATAAAAATAAGCCTATAAGTCTGTGTCATTGGTCGTTGTCTTTGGTCTTGGGAATTTGAATATGATTGATGGAACCTCGGGTGAGGATGCGAATCTTAGCACGCTGAAATCAAAATTGGCGCAGGCTGAGGAATCTGTGAAATATTGGCATCATATTGCGGTAACGGATGATTTGACCGGGCTTCATAACCGCCGGATGCTCCATGAAATTCCAAGCGAAATTCGTAATCGGCGTGATGGCGCGATCAAAGATGAAGTCACGCTGTTATTTATTGATTTGGATGATTTTGGCCAAATTAATAAAAAATATGGGGACGATGTGGGGGATGAAGCCCTTCGGTTAATCGGTACCACAATTCAGAAAAATATCCGGGAAGAAGACATCGCCATTCGTAAGGGCGGTGATGAATTTGTGCTCTTCCTCATGGGGACAACGCCGGAATTGGCAGCGGAGGCAGTGGTCAAACGCTTGGAATTACTTCTTGATGGCGGAGTGATCCTCAATGTACGCGGCGAGCTTATCCCGCTCAAAGGCAGCATGGGGGTTTTCGGATATGATCACGGACTTACGCCGTCCGAAAATCTTCGGCATGCAGACTATCTTATGCGCCAAAAAAAATCCGCCCGGAAGAAATGCCGTATAGCGGGGAGCAAATAAGAACCTGTTCATAATCTCTACTCTGGCGTTGGCTTTTCACGGTATTTCTGCGCTTCCTTGTCCACGTACATCTA
>JAEUKN010000077.1 GCA_016794305.1 Alphaproteobacteria bacterium
AAATGTGACAAAAGATAGCATTTTTGCAACAGGATTGTAATTAAGTTATAATTTTGGGTTATAAAATTTTCATTGTTTATAATTATATTACTTTTGTCTCAAATTACTTTTGTGGAAGCTAAGCAAAAATTTATAAAATCCCATAAAAATTTTACAATTAAAATTTTATTATAATAATCATTGTTAATGGCAATCTTTATGTTTTGATGGGGTGCCGTTAGGTAATCCGCTTATGATCGCTTTTTGTTTGTAAAATGTTTCACGTGAAACATTTTGGCTATCTTTCATAAACATACTTTCCGAATCTCTGCCGCAACTTGATCCGCAATATGGGCCGCGTCCTGAAGCGGGGGAAAATCCCAAGATTCTAACGCGCCGGCGGAAATGGCCGCGGACAATTCGTTACCCCCCCGTAAAGCCCCGTAATCCATCAGGTTTTTGATCAGTTGAGATTGGCGTGCAGTAGCCCCAACAAACGGTATGACATAACTTCCAATGCCACTGGTCGCGGCTTCGGAAAGCATGGATGTGCTGTCGTTGGTTGCGATCATCACATCCGCCCACGCCAGAATGCCAAGATATGGGTTGCTCGAGCTGGTGTCCTGACCATTGATTCGGCTAGTGCCGCGATAGGCATTATAGAAAAAAATAGGGTATGAACCGGTGAGGGGGGGGCTCAGCGCTGTTTCCAGTTTTTCTGTTAATTCCGCGCCTGTGCGCCGTGAAGTGGTGATCATCAAACTATGGGTTGCCTTCAGTTGCCGAAGTATTTTTAATAAAATATCGATATTTTCAGCGGTTGGGGCTGATTTTTTGGTGGCTCCGCCGATTAAAACCCCGATTCGTGGGCCGGGCAGGGGGGCGAATATGCCCGCAAATTCTGCCCTGGCCGCTTCCAAAACATCCGCCGTAATTTTATTGGGGTTGGCGGTTGTCACCACCACATTTTTGCCCCGCAACCGATCATGGCGCGGCACCGCGACCATATCAAACTGCGCCGGGGATATTTTCGGGTCCTGAAGATGCACCGTAAAGCTATGGGGACTGAGTTTTTTGATATAGCGGCTGGCGGCAATGGCTTTGCGGCCCGCGGTGATGAGGATATCCGGCCATGGCGGGGCGGGAAGATCATAAAAACTCAGTTTATTTTCAAATTTTAGCCAGGGGGAGAGGCTGCGCCACGGCTCGCGCAACCTGACGCGGTAAACTTGATAGGGAAAATTAAGGGCGTTGGCCACCCCGATACATTGATTTTCGGTGCCGATCAGGCCCTCTGTAATGACCCAAACTGTTTTTTTTGCTATATTTTTATTCATAATCATAGTTTTTTGAATTTTTGTGGCACTGTGTCAATTTGCTCATTGTAAAAATATTTCAATTTTTCGAAAATATAATATATATACCAACTTATCCTTATGAAAGAGAAAAATAAATGAAATCTATGGAAAACACTAAAGAAATTGAGTTTCCATCTCAGCGTGTGAATAGAGCCTCTAAATTAGACAAAATTGATTTATCGATTCTGGCGGATCTGCAAAGCAACGGGCGCATGACCAATGTTGATTTGGCCAAGCATGCGGGTATTTCTGCGCCGCCCTGTTTGCGCCGTGTCAATAATCTGGAGGAACAAGGGTTGATTGAAGGCTATCACGCCAAAATTAATTCTGCGGCACTTGGGTATGCAGTGACGGTTTTTGCCATGATTAAGTTAAATTCCGTAGGGGAAGGGGAGCTGCGACGGTTTGAAACTCAGCTTGAGAAATGGCCGATGGTGCGCGAAGCCTATGTGATGACGGGAGAGAGCGATTTTTTGGTGAAAATCGTTGCTCGCGATTGGGATGATTATCAGAGCTTTCTGACCAAAGAATTATTGGAAAGCCCAAATATCGCCGCGGTGAAATCGTCGTTAACGGTCAAAACCTCAAAATTCAAGGCCGGCGTGCCGATTTTGGATGAGTAGGCCCGGTTTGGCAGTGTGCTGAAAATTTTATTTCATCATTGCATTGCAAAATGAGGTTGTGATAGCATCAGGTTATGAATAATTTTGCTTAAAATCATTTGACCATAACTGCCATGCTCCCGATTCAGGGGAAGCATGCGGTTGCGCGTTTGTGCTCTGATCTCAATCAGTAAGAGCAACCAAAAGCGCATTTGGGCACGATGTAAGAAAAAATCATTCGGCCCTGTAAACGGAAGTGCCCCGGTGCTTAGTAATAGCTCAATAATAGCTCAACGAGGAATTTTACATGAAAGAAATTATTGGGGTTATTACAGTCACGATTGCACTGTCCACCTATTTGCCATATCTTAAAGACACAATCATTGGCAAAGTTAAGCCCCATCCTTTTTCATGGATTATCTGGACTTTTCTTGGTGGTATTGCCTATGCCGCGCAACTAGCCAACCATGCGGGACCG
>JAEUKN010000078.1 GCA_016794305.1 Alphaproteobacteria bacterium
CAAGAGGGCGATGTGCTGGTCATTCGCTACGAGGGACCCAAGGGAGGCCCGGGAATGCGGGAGATGCTCTCGACCACTGCCGCCCTTTACGGCCAAGGGATGGGCGGCAAAGTGGCCCTGATTACCGATGGGCGGTTTTCGGGCGGCACGCGCGGATTTTGTATCGGCCATGTGGGGCCGGAGGCAGCGGTAGGCGGCCCGATCGGCCTGATTAAGGACGGCGATATCATCACGATTGATGCCGAGCAGGGAATTTTGGATGTGAAATTAAGCTCTGAGGAATTGGCGGCGCGGCGCGCTGCGTGGGCACCGCGTCTCAATCGGTATCGCGCGGGCGCATTGTGGAAATATGCGCAATTGGTCGGACCCGCGGTCAAGGGGGCGGTGACTCATCCGGGCGCCGAAGCTGAGGAACATATCTTTGCAGATCTTTAAGATTTTAGGCGTATGAATAAAGGCTGACCCACTTTCAAAACCCACCGAAATATTGCGCCATGCCGAACATTAAGCCCAAAATAGAGCCGAAGATAGAGCCCAAGATAGATATGACAGCCGAAAATTATTGCTTTGCCCCCGCCGTAAAAATTGGAGCTTATAGAGCCTTCAGTGTCGCAATCTGCGCCCTATTGCTTTCAAGCCCGTTTGTGATGGCGCGGGCGGCGATGGCCGAACAATTGCCTGAAAACCGCACAGCCTCTTTTTTCTCACGCCTGATGCCGCATGCGGGGGAGGAGTTACCCGCCGCAATCCCCGTGCTGCCGGCTGTGCAGACGAGTGCTGAAAAACCGCAAGCGGCGCAACTTCCGGCCTTGCCGAAACCGATTTTGATCACCCTGATTGAGTCCGGCAAAATTGATGGCGTGCGGGTGACTCAGGCCGAGGATCTCAAGCGGTTTTATAGTGAGCGCAACGGGACCTATCTGTGGGTTAAAAATGGCACCTATAGCTCCGATGTGAAAAAAATTTATCAACTCATGACGCAATCGGCGGCGCATGGATTAAACCCGCAAAATTATCACATTGAGCAGATCGCAAGCCGCCTCAATGCGCGTTTTGCCGATGAGACCCAAGCCGCAGAAGCTGAATTGATCATAAGCGACGCGGTGGCCCGATTGGGCGGCGACCTCACCGGTATGCGCGTCAATCCCGCATCCATCAAGGCCGACAGGAATTCATGGTCGATGGGGGCTGCGGCTTATTCGCTGTTAAATATGATGGCGGAGTCAAATGACCCGGAGTCGTTGCTGGAAAAACTGCCGCCTCAGGATGACACCTATCGCGCGCTGCAAAAGGAATTGGCGGCCTTGACCGAACAGGCGGCGGAAGAGCAAAAAAGCCCGCTCCCCAAATTGCCCGCCAAGATTAAAACCCTCAAACCCGGGCAACAAAGCCCGGTGGTGGGGTTGCTGCGCGCGCGGCTTGACCCGCAATCCATTGTGGTTTCGGATGTTTATGACGAAGATCTGCAGGAAAAAGTGATGGCGTTTCAGTTGGACCACGGCCTGAAAAATGACGGGGTGGTCGGACCGCGTACGGTGAGCGCGCTCAATGAAGGGGTGCGGGAAAAACTGATTAAGGTTTTGGCGAATTTGGAAC
>JAEUKN010000079.1 GCA_016794305.1 Alphaproteobacteria bacterium
TAACTCTTTGAAAATAAGTAACATTATTTTTAAACATCAGCATTGAGTTTTTTGCATGGATCGCTCTGCCGGTTAGAGAGTGGCCCTGTTGCGCGATGTGGGTAGATATGAGAAGATATGTTTACCCAAGATTGAGGAGTAAGGAATGCATCAGACAGAGATAGTAAATTTGGAAGATTTGGTTTCGGCGGATCATACGTACCGCAGGTTTGCTGAAGTGCTTGATTTTTGTGTTGTTGAGCGCGAAATTTCCAAGATAGAGAAAGATGCTGCCTACAAGGGATTTGGCGGCTTGCGACTGTTCAAATGCTGTCTTTTGCAATTTTTAGAGGATTTAAGCGACCGCCACGGGGAACGTTTTTTCCGCGAAAATCTGGCGGCGCGGTGGTTTTGCGGATTTGGGTTGAGCGAAACCACGCCGGACCACACGGTTTTATGCCGCTTTCGCGCACGGCTGGGCACGCAGACACTCTCGAAAATATTCGGCATTTTTCGCGCGCAACTCAAAGCCAAGGGCCTGATAAACGAGGTTTTCACTTTCGTCGATGCCTCGGCACTGATTGCAAAAGCCGCCCTTTGGGAAGAGCGTGACGAAGCTATCAAGCAAGGATATGAGAAACTCAACAACGATGTCTTGCCAAAAATCGCGCACGATGTCCAGGCGCGCATCGGCAGCAAAGGCAAGAAAAAATTCTGGTACGGCTACAAAAAACATGTGAGCGTGGATATGCAGTCGGGGTTGATCAACAAGGTGGCCGTCACACCGGCGAATCTGACGGATGACCAAGGGTTTCGGCATGTGTGCCCGCGCAGTGGCGCAGTTTACGCCGATAAGGGGTATTGTACGAAGCCGGTTGTGAGAGAAACAAAGCGGCGCGGGATCCATCTCGCGGCAATCAAAAAGAATAATATGAAGGACAAAAATCGCGACCTTGACCGGTGGCTTTCCGGTATTCGTGCGCCGTATGAACGGGTGTTTTCTCAACAAAACAGACGTGTGCGCTATGGCGGGATTGCGAAAAACCAGTTCGCCGAGTTTATGAATGCCATTTGTTTTAATATCAAGCGTTTGTTGGTGATAGAGCCGGTGTGGGGCATAAAACCGCCACAATCATGCCACTCAACATAGGATCAGTGCGCCAAAAATCCAAGAAAATAGGCCTAAAACAGGCCCAAATCAGCCCAAATCATTCCATAAACCCAAATCCTCTGCTCATTCCTTCTCAATGCCGACAGTATTTGTACACCAAATTATACCAAAATATCATCGCGCAACAGACCC
>JAEUKN010000007.1 GCA_016794305.1 Alphaproteobacteria bacterium
CACGACTCTTGACGGTCGCGCAGCCATCCTCTTGCCTAACCCAAACTTTAACCCTATAACCTATGAAAGACTCTACTTAAATCTGGACTAAAGTTTGGGAGCGGGTCAGTTGTGCTCAAGATCAAAGTCCTTTGGCGAGACACCCAAAACAGAAACAAATTGTTTATAGAAGCAACTATAGTCATTATATCCCAAAGACTTTGCTATATTTATAATTTTTTGGCCCTGAGTAAGGCGTTTCAGGCTCTCAAAGATCCTCATTGTGTTTCTATATTGTGCGGGGGAAAGCCCGTGGGTTTTCTTAAAATAAAAGTTAGCGCTAGATGCGGGTATTTTTAAATCATCATACATTTCCATCAAGGAAATATCATAATAGAAATTATGATTAAGAAACTGTGATAGCTTCTCTGAAACGTAACAGGCTTTGGGACTAATATCAGAATTTTTTACATTTGATAATTTTCTAATCGTGTCAATTAATTCACTATAAGTCTCGAAATGAAAATGGGTATCACCGGGGAAAATGGTACATTGTGTTGGAAGTATTTGCTCATAATTATCCAATATGCAATATGATTTCCATTCCATATAACCGCTTGGATAGACCCATTTGATGAGTTTCTTCGGCGGGACTATTAGGATTTGATCCTCAAAAAGTTTAAAAACTCTACCTTCGGAGTGAATCACTAAAGGCTGATCAATTTTTGTGAATTTATAAACTACATAATAACTAGGATATATATCCCATTCGGTTGTTACTTCAGGCCGATATTGCGCGCGCTCTACGTAATCCATATAAGATTCTATAGCTGTTGACTTCAACAAGTAGTTATTTTTGCGAATTATTTTTGCCATTTTGCCTAGTCAAGATAACCAAAGTAGATCCGTATTCTACCCGCGGAAGATGAATACCTCAATCGTAATATTGCAAAATTTACAAAGTTTTTAATTTATAGAAATAAGAAGATCGGGATTTCGTTTCGATTAGAGCATTTTGCGATTAAGTGGAGATCGGTTAATCGTCACAAAATGCGACAAAACAAATAGTTAAATCATTTTTTCGGGTCTATATAACCGAAAAATGGTCTAAAATATTTTTATAGCCATAACTATGTCGCCCATATAATTGTAATCAATCAAACTCACTGTTTAAAAACTTCCGTCACGGGAGATGTTCCGTTGGTGCCGATCAGGGAAAAGGACCCGGATGCGGGATTGGCATGGAGTGCGAGGCGGCTGAGATCATTGGCGATCGGGGCTTTAAACCAACTGAAATCATCATGAATATCATCAGGATTTACGCGGGATGCCGCCAAACTGCGTTCATTACTTTTGAGCGCGCGGGGCAGCCATCCATGGCCCATACCATTCAATCGGCTTTCAAAATGGTTGGCCACACAGACATACGAGTTGGTATACTGGCTGGAACTCATATCACGAATCACGCTTTCATGCTCTAACCGCTCAATCACACATCCTTCCCCCTCATCTGTGCCGGCAATAGTGTAGAGAACGGGAATTGAGACGGGTTCGGTACTCAAAAACCTCACCACATCCGCATAATTTGGGCAAATTTCAAAGGCACGACGCAGCAAATGCGCCGGCGGCAAGCCGGTTTCGCGATTGATCAAAAAGCGGTTTCGCACCCAATCCAATATGATTCCGCTGCGATAGCGGCGCATCGGAGCTTGGTTGAGCGAAATTGCGAAACGGCCCGGTGCCATGGCTTGAAACACGCCGCTCACCCCTGGCCAAGTGATGTTATAAAACTCGCCCGCACTATCATTTTGCAGGGCGACAACCATATTTTCACCCAATCCCGGAAACGGCCAATCAAGGACACGGAGTAAGTGCGGCGTGCCCCCGACATTATAAACTCCGCTCGTACATCCCCATTCATAGCACATGTTAAGGGCATAAACACCACGCATTCCAAGGATTTCCGCATATTCATCAATCTCCGCCAGATAAGGATTGCGCGTGCGGTCCAGCCATTTGCGCGAAAAATAATCACCCAGCGGAAGCGCGATACCACTCGCCAATCGTGAGGCCAAGCCAAACGCATTCTTACTTTTTTCAATCAGGTCACGCGCCTTATCGGCGTGCGCCTTGGTTACCTCCACAAGCGAGCGATTGCGCACATCCATCAGCGGAATTTTTATCATAGCATTTTGTCCTTTTATGCTTATTTTCATGTTTGGTTTTACATTTGGCTGCGTTCCCATTTCAGGGCGCTGTCAATGATTGTCTCAAGATCATTCAGGTGAGGTCTCCACCCCGTATCTTTTTGCAATTGCTCACTATTGGCGATGAGGGCCGCCGGGTCCCCTGCCCTGCGCGGTGCCATAATTTTATTGAGGGTGCAACCCGCAACTTTTTCAACCGCCTGCACGACTTCACGGACCGAAAACCCGCGCCCATAGCCGCAATTATAAATTTTATTCACACTGCCCCCAATCATCTGTTGGATCATCTGTTGGTAAACCAATAAATGCGCGTTGGCCAGATCGCTCACGTGAATATAATCGCGGATGCAGGTGCCGTCATGCGTATCGTAATCCGTGCCGAAAATCATAATCTCAGACCGCAGCCCAAGTGCGGTTTGACAAGCCACCTTAATCAAATGCGTGGCATCTTTTTTGACCTGCCCCGTGCGCCCTTTTGGGTCCGCGCCCGCCACATTGAAATACCGCAAAATCGCGTAATTCATGCCATGCGCCATGGACACATCACGCAACATCATCTCGGTAATTAATTTTGAGCTCGCATACGGATTTTCGGGATGGGTGGGGGTATCCTCGCTCATCAACTGGTTTTTATTATTGCCATACACCGAAGCCGTAGAGGAAAATATAAAATTTTTCACCCCGTTTTGGACGCATTGAGTGAGTAAATTCAGGCTCACTGCGCTGTTATTTTGATAGTATTTCAGCGGGTTTTCAACCGATTCCGGCACCACGATGGATCCGGCGAAATGGAGCACCGCATCAATGTTATGAGCCTTAAAAACCGCATTCATCGCATTTTGGTCGCCGACGTTGACCTGATAAAACTGAATATGGGGTGGCAATAAATCCCGTGATCCGGTGGATAAATCATCCGCCACAATCACGTCATAGCCGGCATCCAAAAATTCATAGACAGCGTGCGACCCGATATATCCTGCGCCGCCGGTGATGAGTATAGTCATGGCATTACCCTTTTTTTGTTTTTAGAACCTGTTCGTGATCAGCTGCTCAATCACAGCGTCATAATGTGCCAAGGTACGGGAAATTGAGAATTTTTCAATGCAAATTTGACGCGCCCGCGCGCCCATTTGTGCGCGGTCTTGGGGGGACATATCCAACATTTCCCGCATAGCACGCGCAAGGCTTTCCACCGATTTCATTTCCACCAATAAGCCATTTTCGCGGTCGATCACAATATCACGACAACCAGGTGCATCGGTTGTGATCAGGGGTTTTTCAAAACACGCACCCTCCAACAAAGAAAAAGGGATTCCCTCTCGATAGTACGTCGGCAACACACATACATCCGAGCGAATAATCAACGGGCGTACATCCTGGACAAAGTCCTTGTGCTCAACCCCGCATGTATCACACAGATCCTTCAGCTCTAGTTGTGTCAGCGAGGATGGATTGCCCGGGTCGATAGAGCCCAAAATTATAGCATGGGCATGTGGGTAACGGGATTTCACCTCTTTAAAAGCTTCGCAAAACTCCACCACTCCTTTATCCCGCAAAATCCTCGAAACCATAAGGAAGGTAAAGCGTTGAGGGTGCGGTGTAGTTTCGTTTTCCTGATGCCCCCCAAGAAATTCCACCCCAAAGTCGGGGCAAAAATAATCCGTATCAATCCCCTCCCCCGGTAAAATATCGCATTTTTTATCCAAGATTTTATGAGGACGGCAGAGTCGCACACGGTCATCACGATTGATCACCCAGAATTTATGGCTGGCATACAGTCCCAAATATAACAAGCCACGCGCCATCACAGCCCTCACATTCTTTTTCACGAACGCATAGCCCAGTCCCGTAACCACACAAAGACATTTCATCCCTAAAATTCTGGCCAAAATCGGGGCATATATGTTGGGCTTAATCGTATAGGAAATAATCAGCTCAGGCGCGTATTGTTGAAAGAGTGTGTAAAGTTTACGAATCAAGCGACACTCTGCGATGAGTTTCATCCCCGATCTTGAAATCTCTATCGGGATAAACTCAACCCCCAGATTTTCTATCTGCGCGACTGTGTGATCAGGGGCGGCCAAACACAGCACCCGAAATCCTTTGGCCACATAATGCGCCATCACCGCCCTGCGAAAATTCCACATCGAAAAGGCGGTGTTTGAGAAAAAAAGAATGGTTTTTTGAGTCATACGGCGCAGTTTCTAGTCAAATATAATTATTTAGCAAAGCATCATCCCAAGGGCGCCATCCCAAGGGCATCATCCCAGGGGCGTCATCCCCGACAAGGGAGGCAAAGCCGACCGCGGTTCGGGGATCCGGATTATGAATGCAGATTCACTGCACAAGACTCCGGATCCCCGCCGTGCAAACAAGCCTACGGCTTGGCCGCGGGGATGACGCAGTGTTTATGGCGCACAGCTCTAAGAACCTGTTCATTATCTCTACTCTGGCGTTGGCTTTTTACGGTATTTCTGCGCTTCCTTGTCCACGTACATCTATGTACGATCCGATGCGGTTCTCGAAAAACCGCAAAAATCCTGTGCCATAGCGAGATTCTAAACAGGTTCTCACACATATACAATGCTCTAGGGCTCTCATGGTCACTCCGCAATTTCGTGATACCGGCGATACCATTTCACGAACTCTGCCAACCCGTCTTTGAGCCGTGTTTTCGGAGCAAATCCAATCAATTTTTGAAGCGGGGTGATATCGGCATAGGTCGCATAGACATCGCCCGGCTGCATCGGCATTAAATTACGTGTGGCCTTTATTCCAATGATGTCTTCGAGAATGTCGATCATATCCAACAACTTTTCAGGATGGTGATTGCCGATATTGTAAATAATGTGGGGGGCGCTCAATCCGTCCCGCGCGTCGGGGATATGCGGCACAACGCCAATGACTCCGTCAACAATATCATCAATATAGGTAAAATCACGGCGCATATCGCCAAAATTATAAACGTCAATCGGACGCCCCGCATAAATTGCCTCAGTGAATTTATAATAGGATAAATCCGGCCGCCCCCATGGGCCATAGACGGTAAAGAATCGCAATCCCGTGGTGGGAATTTTATACAAATGCGCGTAACATTCCGCCATCATCTCATTAGATTTTTTGGTCGCGGCATAAAGGGACACCGGATGATCAACCCGGTCATCGGTTGAAAAAGGCAGTTTTTGGTTCCTGCCATACACCGAACTTGAGGACGCATAAACCAAATGCCGCACCGGATGGTGGCGGCACCCCTCTAAAATACTCATGAAGCCGGTAATATTGCTGTCAATATAGGCCCCGGGGTTTTGGAGCGAATAACGCACCCCTGCCTGGGCCGCCAAGTGAATCACGCTATCAAATTTCTCCTGCTCAAACAGATTGGCGACCGCTGCACCGTCCGCCAGATCCATTTGAAGAAACTGAAAATTTTCAGTATTTCCGGCCTGGGGCAATGCCTGTAACTCCCTTAACCTTGCCTGTTTCAATTCAACCGCATAGTAAGGATTGAGGTTATCAATCCCGATGATCCGTATATTTGGATTTTCAATCAAAATCCTGCGCGCAACATGATATCCGATAAACCCCGCAACACCGGTCAAGAGGATTTTTTGCTGTTTCATAATCTCTCCCGCCTAAAGCGCATAAGATTTAAATGTTTGGCAGACCGTATCAAGTTTTTGGTTTTTCATTTCCGTTTCAGTGAGTTTGGGGAGGATTTGATCACGAAAATTTTCCCATGATAAACGGTTTTCAGCAGGGAGATCGCATTTCTCATCTCCCCGCGTCAATCTCAAATTTTTAAACACCATTTTATTCGCATCAAAGGGTGCAAAATCGCCAACAATTTCGCTTTTGCCCATGGTAAATTTTAAGGGGTTATGATCCTCAAAATAATAGGTCGGCATGGCGTTTTGACTATGCCCCACATCCACACTGAATGTGACCGGCACAGAACCATAGGACCCGATTGCGCCCATATGCGCCTTGACATCGCCGCTTTCGGGGAAAATTTTGATATAGTCATACTGCGCGGGATAGTTGGAAAAAGTGGTGGAGGCAATCTTCAAATTTTCAATGGTGAAATCCAGCAATCGCCCCTTTTTAAACAACAAATCCGCAGCATTAAAACTGAATGCCACCCTATCGGCGGTCAGAAAACCGGACCCCACATTCGGCGTAGCATTCAGCCCCGAAATATCAATGGTGAGTTGCGGAATAATGTTAAAATGATTGAGTTTTTGAAAGGTCACTTGAGAGCTTAAAAACTCCCCAAAGGCTTGTTCCAACCCCTTTTTCTGCGACTCCCCCGTCCCCGCAATCAATGACAATACGGCAATCAACAGCAATCCGCCAATCACAATAACACATAAAAAAATCAGTAGTAAATTTTTCATTTTTTTCTCTTGTTCTTTCCCATACTCACTTTAGATTCTGATGCGTTCAGCTTGTTTGTTGTGCCTTTAAATCCATCGACTTGCTCAACGTCACGGGCCAGTATATCTGAAAACGGATCGCTGTCATACTCAATCGTAAACCCCAATTTTTGCCAGCTTGATCGCAAATCCTCAGGCAGTGGGGCGCGAATATCCATGATTTCTTGGGTTTTCGGATGGCGGAAAATTAACCGCGCCGCATGAAGATGCAATCGTCCGTTCAGGTCATACCGATCAATCATCGCGCCATTACAATCGTATTTTTCATCCCCCAATATGGGAGAACCGAGAATATCCGCACTATGGACTCTGATCTGATGCATGCGCCCGGTGCGCGGCCAGAACGCCACAAACGCCGCGTCATTATCCGCGCTGCGTTCAATCACGCGGTAGAGCGTGCGCGATGCCTTACCTGTTTCCTCATTGATCACAACCGCCTCTTTGCGCTTCCCCTCTCCCTTGGCAATGGCCCCGTTGAGCTCACCAAAATCTTGCCTCGGCGCGGGGGAAATAATCGCCCAATAGATTTTTTTAATATCGCGATTGACAAAAATATCGCCCATATCGCGCGTGGCGGCCAGAGAGCGCCCACACACCAAAATCCCCGATGTGTCGCGGTCGAGCCGATGCACCAACCGCGGCTGCACCCCTTTTAAATTGCGTAATTGTGCCAACATCCCGTCAATATGGCGCGTAATGTTTGGCCCGCCCTGCACCGCCAGCCCATAGGGTTTATTGAGAATTAAAAGTTGCCCGTCATCATAAATCGTGATGGATTGTAAAAACTCCTTATCACCTGTTTCGCTGCGAAAAGTGAGCTTTTCAGTTTTCGGCTCCGCCGGCGGCAATCTGATATCTTGCCCCGCTTCGATTCGCGTTTCGGCTCTGGCGCGCTTGCCGTCCACGCGCACCTGTCCTGTGCGTAACATTTTTTGAATGAGGGCATAAGGCGTCCGCGGAAGTTTCTTTTTCAACCACCGATCCAATCGCTGGCCGTTATCATCCTCACTCACTTTCAAATGCGTGATGTCATAGGTCATGATAGGGGCAAACCCGAAGAGGCATCGCCGGCGATCCAACGTATAAGGACAAGCCCCGCGAGTGTTGCCGCCAAAGATCCCGCAACGGAAAGCACCATATAAAAGATCGCACTTCCCCATGCGCCCTTTTCGAACAACAGGATATTTTCAAGTGAAAAGGATGAAAATGTTGTAAATCCGCCCAAAACACCCACGATCAGGAATAATCGCAACTCATAACTCCATTGCGAAAAATGTGCAAAACATCCTGCCAAAATCCCGATCATCAGGCCCCCCAGCAAATTGGCCGCAAGCGTAGTGTATGGCAATGCCAGTCCGATCAGCCTAAAAATTTGATCATTCACCGAACTTCCGTCGATTTTTAATGAATTGAGACCGTGGCGTGCCATGGCACCCAAGGCCCCGCCCAGTCCAACCATTAAAAAATGAGTTCCCACGGCCATATACGGATCACCCGTTATAACCCGCCGGCGGTTCGGGCTGCCGACTCTGGCTGGGAGTTAAACTTGCCCAAATTACCCAACATTTGCTGGATAAAGGTAAAATCATTGCCCGATGTCGGGGTGGTGCGCTGGACAATCGGGATTTCCTCCCGCCCGCCTTGACGCTCGGCCACACGGTCCACAACACCTTCCGGCGTAAAGCGTACAATCACCACGCGCTCTTTGGTGAGTGCAGGGTCAAGAATCCCCTTTTTCTCCGTTCTCTGGCCCATATAATACCATGTGTTCTCATCAAACGGCGCAATGGTGGTGGGGGAGCCGATCTTGCCCGCGACATCATCGCGCGTGTCAATTCCGGGCTTAATCTCATGCAACAAATCATCACTCACCAAATTGCCGCGCGTGGCAAGCTGCGGTGTGCAGGCCGAAAGCGCGAGCAGTAAAAGCATCAGCGAAACCAAAAGGCACAAAAATTTATGATATTTAAAAAAATCAGTTGTCATGTTCATCGTGTTCATGGGCTTTTTTAACCTGTCTGCCCCCAAAATTCAAGCAGGCAGATGCGCATTCCTTAGAACCTGTTCATAATCTCGCTATGGCACAGGATTTTTGCGGTTTTTCGAGAACCGCATCGGATCGTACATAGATGTACGTGGACAAGGAAGCGCAGAAATACCGTGAAAAGCCAACGCCGGAGTAGAGATCATGAACAGGTTCTTAGCCAAGGCGAAATAAATTGATCACCTTGATTTGATTCGCGCTTTATCAGCGTCGAACTTCGCAATTTGTCATACGCTTGTTGCAAGCGCAGCAATTATATGACAAAATATATTTTGCTTGGTTGCCATAAACATATGTTTTTCGTAAGGTTAACGCAGGATAATATTAAGTTTATGATTTCAAATATTTTTTAACAATTTTTTAAAATTATGACAACGTATATGCTTGACAGAATCATAAAATTATGTAATGGATAACATATTGTCGCGTTTCTAAAGTGACATTTTCACAATCTGACCTCAGTAAAAATTGAGAGAAATAGATTTGAAAAATTAGGGTTTCAGAGGATGTAAACACACTACCGGAGCAATTTTGTTCCAAAGAACATGAATTTTTATTACTAAGGAGAAAGAAATATGGCACGTCCAGGTCGTCCGGCATTACCAAAGCCGATTTTATCGAAATCAATTGATTCGTTTTTAGATATGCTGAGTTCCGAACGAAATGCTGCGTTAAACACACGTCATGCTTATTGGCGTGATCTGGCTGATGTCAGCCTATATCTGAAAAACAACTGCGGTCGCGATATTGATGTCGCTACGAATGATGACATTAAGGGATATTTGACGGATTTGAGCAATAAAATCCACACCAAGGGCCAAAATAAGAATCAGATTGCCGTCCGAACTGTGGCGCGCCGTCTGTCGGCTCTCCGTCAATTCTACCGCTATTTGGTCACGGAAAATGTCCGCACCGATGATCCGACCTCCACCATTGAAAGCCCGAAACAGAGCCGGACTTTGCCAAAAACTTTGAGCGAAGATGAAGTGGACACGTTGATCAGAGTTGCCGCGGAAGAAGGCAGCAACGAAAGCGTGCGCTTAGTATGTCTTCTGGAAATGCTTTATGCCACCGGATTGCGCGTCTCGGAACTCGTGGGACTTCATATGTCCGCGATTGCCGAAGGCAACCAATTTATTATGGTTGAAGGCAAAGGCGGACGGGAACGGATGGTCCCTATGACCGATTCCGCCCAAAAAGCTCTGCAAAATTATTTGGATTTGCGTAAAGGATTTATTCCCGGCGAAGCTGATGACCGTAAATCGAGATGGTTGTTCCCATCCCGCACATCGGACAGCGGCCATTTGACGCGCCAACGTTTTGCCCAATTGCTGAAAGATTTGGCACGTGCGGCAAAAATTGACGGTGATCGCGTCTCCCCACATATTCTGCGCCACGCTTTTGCGACGCACCTGCTCAGTAACGGAGCCGATTTGCGCGCCGTACAAAAAATGTTGGGCCATGCCGACATTGCCACGACCCAGATTTACACTCATATTGTGGGCAAAAAGCTTCAGAAAACGGTTGAGGAGAATCATCCCCTCGCCAACGAAGCCTAATTATAGGCTGTAGTTATAAACACTATTACGAAAATCAGGCAGTCTGTATTTGTCACGGGCTGCCTGATTTGCTATAGTGCTCTCCTTGCGCGTGAATACAGCGTCGTATAGTTAAGGATGAAGTTATTTATACAAACGTCATCCCCGATGAGGGAGGCATAGCCGACCGATATTCGGGGATCCGGATAATGAATGCAGTTTCGCTGCACAAGATTCCAGATCCCCGCAGTATAAACAAGCCTTTGGCTTGTCGCGGGGATGACAGAATATTTATGGGCATAGCTATAAACCAACAAAGGACGGATTAAAAATGTTTGCCTTGGAATTTGAAAAACCAATCGCCGAACTCGAAAGTAAGATTAATGAATTACGTAACATGGCTACATCGGGCGAGTTTAATATCGCCGAAGAAATTGCCCGCTTGGACGCCAAAAAAGTCAAAATCACCTCTGAAATTTTTGACAAATTAGTGCCGGTTCAAAAGGTCCAAATCGCGCGCCACCCCAATCGACCGCGTTTTAAGAAATATGCAGCGCAATTAATTACTGATTTTGTGCCGCTTGCCGGGGATAGATGCTTTGGTGAGGACCAAGCCCTCATCGGCGGTTTGGGCCGATTTAACGGTCAATCGGTCGTGGTTTTGGGGCTGGAAAAGGGAAGCGATACGGATGAACGCGTGCGTCATAATTTCGGTATGGCAAAACCCGAAGGATACCGCAAAGCGATTCGCTTAATGGATATGGCCAATCAATTCGGGCTGCCTGTGCTGTCCTTCGTGGATACCGCCGGGGCCTATCCGGGGGTGGAGGCCGAAGCGAGGGGGCAAGCCGAAGCCATTGCGCAATCCATTAACGCCTGCTTACGGCTTCGAACTCCTCTGATCTCCGTCATTATTGGCGAGGGCGGTTCGGGCGGGGCCATGGCGATTGCTGCCGCCGACCGTGTTTATATGCTGGAACATTCGATTTATTCGGTGATTTCACCCGAAGGCTGCGCCTCAATTCTTTGGCGATCGGCCCAGCAAGCTGACGAAGCCGCCACCGCCCTTAAACTGACGGCCCAGGATTTAAAGGGGTTAAAATTGATTGATTCGGTGATTCTGGAACCGCTCGGCGGTGCGCATCGCAACCCTGATCAGGCCGTGGCATCTGTGGGTGATCAGATTGAAAAAGCATTAAAAGAACTCACGCCGTGGGATAGCGAAAAATTAGTCCATAAACGCCGCCAAAAATATTTGGCGATGGGGAGGATATAATCCCGCTTTGATTTATGAATTCACCCAGTATAAACTTTAAGACTATCAAGGATAAAAACATGTTAAAGATTGTAGCTTTTATAATGATGGGTTTAACATTTATCACCCTGTCATTAGGACTCTTATTTGGCGGGTTTGCATCGCTTCACCCGGCTCACGCTGCGCCTGTCACACAAAGCGCAGATGCCGGCGCGCCCGGTCATTTTACAAATTCCTCCATCGGCCAAAGCGAGCCCACAACTGTTTTCACCCTCACCAGCCCGGATTTTAAGGAGGGCGAGGTGCTGAAACCCGAATTTTCCTATAACGGCTTTGGTTGTACGGGTAAAAATGTGGCTCCGACCCTCAACTGGGACCATGCGCCGAGTGAGACAAAATATTTTGCCCTGACCGTCTATGACCCCGATGCACCAACGGGGAGCGGATGGTGGCATTGGCTGGTTGTAAATATTCCTAAAGAGGCAAAAAGTCTGGATGCCTCCAAATTGCCTGCCACGCTTCCTGAAGGCGCCCTCACCACGCAAAATGATTACGGCGCCACATCCTATGGCGGCCCCTGCCCGCCTGTGGGGGATAAATCGCACCGCTATATTTTCACCCTTTATGCCCTGAAAGATAAGGTTGCGGTGAATGATGTCCATGTCCCGGCGGCGCAAATCGGATATCAAATTAACCAATTAAAAATTGCGCAGGCCCAGATCATCGGTTATTACGGACGATAAAGGTAAAGTAAAAGGGAAAGCCAAAAGGAAAGCTTAAAATCAATATGGCGCGAATCGTTGTAAAATTTGGCGGCACATCGGTGGGTGACCCGAAACGCATTGAAAATGCCGCCGAAAAAATTTATCAGGAAATCAAACGCGGGCACGAAGTGGTCGTGGTGGTGTCCGCCATGGCGGGCGTTACCAATCAATTGGTGGATTATTGCCATCAAATCACCCCCGACCACACGGCCGAAGAATATGATATGGTGGTGGCAAGCGGGGAGCAAGTGACCTCCGGCCTTATGGCGATTGCGCTTCATAAGCGCGGCATTGAGGCCCGATCCTTTGCAGGGTGGCAAGTTCCTTTGATTTGCAGTGATCAGCATGGCCGGGCGCGCATTGATGATATTCCGCCCGAAAATTTGGAACAGGCTCTTTCATCCAAAATCGTGCCGGTTGTGGCGGGATTTCAAGGTGTATCGCGCAGCAACCGTATCTCGACTTTGGGGCGGGGCGGGTCTGATACCACGGCGGTTGCGCTTGCTGCGGCGCTCAACGCCGATCGCTGCGACATTTATACTGATGTGGACGGCGTTTATACCACCGACCCGCGCATGGTGCCCGATGCGCAAAAATTGGACCTGGTGAGTTATGAAGAAATGCTGGAAATGGCGGCTTTGGGGGCTAAGGTGCTTCACCCGCGCTCGGTTGAGCTTGCCATGGCCTATAATGTTTCACTTCAAGTGCTCTCAAGCTTTGCACCGCAGGTGGGGAGCCAGTTACCAGGAACCTTGATTGTTTCAGAGGATAAAATCATGGAAAAACAAATTGTGAATGGTGTGGCCTTCACGCGCAACGAAGCCAAAATCTCAATCCTCGGCATCCCCGACTCACCCGGAACAGCGGCGGCAATTTTTGATCCGCTTTGTGCGGCCGACATTAATGTGGATGTCATTGTTCAAAATATTTCCGCCAACGGGTCAACCGCAGACATGACCTTTACGGTTCCCAAGCTTGACGCCCAAAAAACCGTTGAAATCCTTGAAAAACTGCCCTTTGCGCAGCAATCACAAATTCGGATTGATACCAAAATTGCCAAAATATCCATCATCGGCATTGGCATGAGTTCGCATAGCGGTGTGGCGCGCACGATGTTTCGTACGCTCGCCGATCACCGGATCAATATTCAGGCCATCACCACATCAGAAATTAAAATCAGCGTCCTGATTGATGAACAATTCACCGAAGCCGCAGTGAAAGCCTTGCATCAGGCCTTTGAGCTGGGAAAAACAGATATGCGCGCCACGGGGTCGTAACGTGAGCGCACCCAATTTTGAAAACCATGCACCGTATATGTCCGCCCATGCGGAGTCTATGCCTCTTGCCCCCCCTGCCCCTCCTTCACCTTCTGCGCCCCCCAAACGGTCACAACGTGAAGGCCATACCGAACTGCGTGTGGGTGAAATTTTAAGGCGGGCGCGGGTGCGGGCGGGATTGAGTTTTGAAGACATTGAACAACAGATTTATATCCGCGCCGCTCACCTCCAAACCATTGAAGACGGCCAGTTTCAAAACCTGCCCGGGCGAATTTATGCCCTGGGGTTTATCAAATCTTATGCAGATTTTCTGGGGTTGGATGGTGACAAAGTTGTCTCATTGGTCAAGCGGCAATCGGCCAAGCGCATTGCCTCCGCCCAATCCGCCCCCGCCCCAATCCAGCCGCGCATAGACTCTGATCACACGCTCCCGCAGTTAAAAACATTGCTGATCATCGCCAGTTTACTGGCCGTTTCTCTGGCACTTTTCGCCGTAAAATTTGGCAATCACCAAAAACCTCAGGCAATCACTCAGGTTCCTGCGGATTTGAGGGAACAAGTCACATTGCTCACCAACCCCACACATGCCCAAGAAACCACGCCGAAAGCGGCGAAGGCAGCCATATCGCTGCCTTCTGAAGCAGGGACGTCTTTGGGGGGGAGTGCGAGCAATACCAACTCCCCCGCCGACATATCTGCCGACGCCCCCACCCAATTATCCGCTCAAATATCCCCTCAAGTCTCCCCGCTGGCATCCCCACCGGTTGAGGTTGCGGATATTGAGACATTGACTCAGGCCGCCATCGCCCAACATCCCATTGTCCTGCGCGCCAATGAAAATGTATGGCTTGAAATTAAAACCTCTGCGGGCAAAACCATTCTCTCACGCGTGCTTTCAAGCGGCGAAGAATATTGGGTGCCCGCCGATCAACCGGATTTGGTCATGACATTAGGTAATGCAGGCGGGTTACAAATTATATTAAACGGCCAAAACCTGCCGCTTTTGGGGCACCAGGGCCAGGTGATCCGCGCCCTGCCGTTGACGGTTGAATACCTCAAAACCAAATTGCCGGCTCGGCGATAAACCGCCCCATTGAACCTACGATTAACCGGATTCCACTTAATCGCAAAATGCTCTATATGCTGCGCGCGAGCATGAGTTTTTTAATCTCTGCAATTCCCTGTGCGGGGTTGAGTCCTTTCGGGCAAGTTTTCGTGCAGTTCATGATGGTGTGACACCGATAAAGTTTGAACGGATCTTCGAGTTTATCCAACCTCTCGCCCGTGGCTTCATCGCGCGTATCTGCTATCCAGCGATAGGCCTGAAGCAGCACCGCGGGACCCAAGAAACGATCACCGTTCCACCAATAACTGGGGCAACCGGTTGAACAACAAAAACATAAAATACACGCGGCCGGCCCCTTACCATCGGCCCCGTTCAATAATTCCGCATCTTCGGGGCTTTGCAGCCGCTCACGCGCGGGCAACGGCGAATCTGTCTTCATCCACGGTTCAATGGCCGCGTATTGGGCGGCAATATGGGTGATATCTGGCACCAAATCCTTAATCACAGGCATATGAGGGAGCGGCGTCACCTGCACATCCCCACTCACATCCTCAATCGGTTTCAAACAGGCCAGCGTGTTATGCCCGTCAATATTCATCGCGCAAGACCCGCAAATCCCCTCACGGCACGATCGGCGCAACGTCAGCCCCGAATCAAGCTTATTTTTGATATAGAGCAAGGCATCCAGCACCATAGGGCCGCATTGATCCAAATCAATCGTATAAGTGTCAAAGCGCGGATTTTCACCCGAATCAGGGTCAAAACGATAGAGCCGAAAACTCTTGCTCCGCTTTGCGCCCTTGGCGGCATTGAGGTCCTTACCTTTTTTGATTTGTGAATTGGGGGGAAGTCGAAATTCAGCCATGATGTATTTTGCCAAAATAAGTTTGATGAAAAGCTAACGCAGATGTGAAATTACTGAACAATATTCAATAGGATATAGGGTATTTACGCTTTTGTGAAGGGCTAGTTTTTTTGAGGGAATTATTGAGCGTACGCCCACTCAACCTTCCTTTACCACTCATATTCCGTAACCCCGCATTTAATGCGGGGTCCGTGTAATATTTTCAGACCCCGGATGGGCGAAAAAGCCTTATGATTTAGGCTTTTTCTTCTCCGGGGTTACGGGCAGATTTAAATGGGGCAGATTTAAATTATGAGTGGTGGCAAGAAAAACTTCCTTAAGTTTTGCGCCAAAGGGTAAATTGTTTTATAAATAGGCTGCAGCCTCATTTAAGGAGTAACCGTGACCGATATTTTATTACAAGGTTTTCGCGCGTTTCGTGATGAAACCTATAAAAATTCTTCCTCAATCATGCCGCGTTTGGTACGTGAAGGCCAGGCCCCGAATTACTTTATCATCTCATGCATTGATTCGCGGTCAAACCCCGCGACATTATTTCGGCCCGAACCCGGGACTTTCTTTGCCCATAAGGCCATGGGGGCGATTGTACGCCCGTATAAAAAGGGGACGGCACTGGCCGCCGCCCTTCAATTCGCCCTGATTCACAATCGGGTTGAGCATATCATCATCCTTGGCCATACGAAATGCGGCGCGATTAAGGCTTTGGTGGAAAAGCTGGAAGATGAGGAGATATCCAGCTTTATTGATGTGGCGCAACAGGCACTCGACCGCGCCCACCATCATTGCGGCCATCATTGCGAGCATGAGGAATTAATCAAATTAACAGAAAAAGAAATTGTCTTACTCAGTGCCGAAAATCTGAAAACATACCCCAGCGTCCAAAAAGCATTAGATGAAAACCGCGTGACCATCCACCCTTGGCTTTTTGAAATGGAGAGCGGGCAGTTGTTCGAATATCAACCGACCAAACAATCATTTGTTTCCCTGACGAATGAGACGTAGCGGATCTGTTGAGTCGCAGCAGGTCCTTTAAATTTTGACCACAATTTTTCTGGGTATACTCGGAATACTGAATTTCTGGGACGGTCCAAGCGACGCCGCGTAGGAAGACTACGTCAGGAGCGAAGTGACAACGTCCAGAAGTTCAGTAGTCCAAGTATATTTTCTCAATTTTTTGTGAAAAAACTATTTCCTTTTCCTCTTGATATCTTCATAATCGCTATAAATTATTGCTGGACTTTCGTATGTCTGCGGGCCTTATTCTCAAAGACTCCGAATAAATTTTCAGGACACAAAACCATGATGAAAAAAATATTCTCCCTCACTATTTTGATTGCGTTTCTGGGCATGGCTGCCGCGCCTGCCCATGCGGAATTGCGGGTTGAAGTCACCAAGGGAAATGTGAATCCGATCCCCATCGCCATCACCAATTTTGTGGCCCAGGATGCTGCGGGACAGGAATTTTCAACCTCAATCCCGCAGGTGATCTCAAGCGATTTGGGCAGCACGGGGTTATTTAAGGTCATGGATCCGCGATCCTTTATTCAGGATTCCGTGTCCATGCAAACCCAGATTCGGTTTAACGAATGGAAAACGATTAATGCTCAGGCTCTCGTGAACGGCACCATCACCCGCACTCAGGATGGGCGCACACGGGTGGAGTTTCGGTTATTTGACGTGTTCGGCCAACAACAACTCACGGGTATGGCCTATATGACCACACCGCAAAATTGGCGGCGCATCGCGCATATTATTTCGGATGAAATTTACAAACGTTTGACCGGCGAAGGCGGATATTTTGATTCGCGCATTGTCTATGTCGCCGAATCCGGCCCGCCCACCAAGCGAATCAAAAGATTGGCCATTATGGACCAGGATGGCGCGAATAATCGTTACCTGACCGATGGCAATAACCTTGTCCTCACGCCGCGTTTTTCGCCGAATACCCAGACCATTACCTATCTATCTTTCGTGGGAAACAAACCGCGCGTGTATATTTACGACCTTGAAACCGGTCGGCAACAATCGGTCGGGGAATTTGGCGGCATGACCTTTGCGCCCCGCTTTTCACCGGATGGCAGCAAGATTATCATGTCACTCTCCAAGGGCGGCACGAGCGATTTGTATAGCATGGATTTGCGCTCCCGCGCTCCCGTGCGCCTGACCACCAGCCCATCCATCAACACGGCACCGAGCTATTCCCCCGACGGGTCACGGATTGCCTTTGAATCTGACCGCGGCGGCACCCAACAAATCTATGTGATGAGTGCCAATGGCGGCGATGCGCAACGTATTTCCTTCGGCGAGGGTCGCTATGCCTCCCCCGTTTGGTCGCCACGCGGTGACTTGATTGCCTTTGTGAAAATGCTGCGCGGTCAGTTTTATTTGGGCGTGATTCGCCCCGATGGATCGGGCGAACGTTTACTCACTCAAGCCTTCCATGTCGAAGGCCCGACCTGGGCCCCGAATGGTCGCGTTTTGGCATTCTTTAAGGAATCACAGGGCGGCAGCGGGCGCGAATCGCACCTCTATAGCATTGACCTCACGGGGCAAAATGAGCATCTTTTGAAATCATCGGGCAATGGCTCCGACCCCGCCTGGTCACCGCTCAATCAATAATGCTTGAGCCATACGACCTGTGCATCATTGGCGGCGGAATTAATGGCGCGGGGATCGCGCGGGACGCCGCCGGGCGCGGATTGAGAGTTATTTTGCTGGAACAAAATGACTTTGCCAGCGGCACATCTTCCGCCAGCTCCAAGATGATTCACGGCGGGCTGCGCTATTTGGAATTTTACGAATTTGGCCTTGTGCGCAAATCTTTGGCGGAGCGTGAAGTCTTGCTCAAAATCGCGCCGCAAATCGTTAGAATCCTGAAGTTCTGTATCCCGCATGTGAATGCCCCACGCCCCGCATGGATGGTGCGGTTGGGGCTTTTTCTGTATGATCATCTGGCCAAACGGCGCAGTATTCCCGGATCAGCTATACTCAATCTCGCGCAAACTCCCCTCGGTGCGCCGCTCAAAAACCCCGATATTCAGGGCATGATGTATCATGATTGTTGGGTGGATGATGCGCGGCTGGTGATTCTGAATTTGCTGGATGCTGAGCGTAAGGGGGCCATCCTGCGCAACTATTGCAAGGTCGTGAGCCTCGCTCGTGCCGATGATCTATGGCGGATTACAGTCAAACCGCAAATGCCACCTGCCCCTGAAATAACTCCCGAAGCCCTTTCCCAACCCATTCCTGAAATGATCCATGCGCGGGCGGTGGTGAATGCCACGGGGCCGAGCGTCCAAAGCCTGCTGGAGGATTTCAAACTCCTCACCCCCACAACGCCGCGCCTCACGCTGGTGCAGGGGTCGCATATTATCGTACCCAAACTTTATGACGGGGATCATGCGTATTTCCTGCAACTTCCCGATCGGCGCGTGATTTTTGTCTTTCCCTATGGTCCCTATACGCTGTGCGGCACGACCGAGAAACCCTTTGACGGCGACCCGCGATTAATGCCCCAAGGGGTACAGGCGAGCGAGGAAGAACGCGCCTATCTCTGCACCGCCCTCAATCAATTTTTCAAACGCCAAACGTCGCCGCAGGATATCATCGCTGATTATTGCGGCGTGCGGCCATTATTCCAAGACGCGCATCAGGATGTAAGCAAGATTAGTCGTGATTATCACCTGGAAATATATTCCAACGAACCGCACACCGCCCCCAACCCACCCCCGCTGCTGCTCAGCATTTTTGGCGGGAAAATCACCACCTATCGCGTTTTGGCCGAAGAGGTGATGGAGAAAATTTTAAAGCCGCAATTTCCCCATATAGGGCCAAGCTGGACGGCGCAAGCGCCCCTACCCGTCTGCCCTTATCCATTGGAAAAAAACAAAAATATTGATGAATTTTCCGATCAAGAAATCCGGGATATGGTGACGTATTTCCGCACCCAAGAATGGGCCAAATGCGCCGATGATATCCTCACCCGCCGTACCAAATGGGGGATTTTGGCGAGTCAAAGCGTGAGAGAAACAATATCACGGATGTTTAATGCCTCATAGTCAAACAAACTGACTGCGCTTTTATGATCCACTGCAAATTTCCCTATCTGCTTCCGATCAATACTTCGCGTTTGCCGACACGGTTGGCAGGGCTCACGACCCCTTCCTTTTCCATTTGTTCAATGATGCGGGCCGCGCGGTTATAGCCGATTTGCAGGTGACGTTGAATAAAACTGGTGGATGCTTTGCCTTCACGCGCCACAATCGCCACCGCTTCATCATAAAGCTCCTCACCGCCGTCATCACCGCCACCGCTGCCGCCGCCAAATTCACCATCCTCACTGAATAATTCACCTTCGGTGACTTCTTCCAAATAAGCCGGCTCGCCCTGAGCCTTGAGGAAATTCACCACATCCTCAACCTCACGGTCGGCCACAAACGGTCCGTGAACCCGCGTGATGCGCCCACCCGCGGCCATATAGAGCATATCCCCCATACCCAGCAAAGTCTCCGCCCCACCCTCACCCAAAATGGTGCGACTGTCGATTTTGGAGGTGACCTGGAAAGAAATCCGCGTCGGGAAGTTCGCCTTAATCACCCCGGTGATCACGTCAACCGAGGGACGTTGCGTCGCCATAATCAGGTGCAGCCCAGCCGCCCGCGCCATTTGCGCCAGACGCTGAATGGCGTTTTCCACGTCTTTGCCGGCCACCAACATCAAATCCGCAAATTCATCCACCACAATCACGATATAGGGCAGTTCGGTGAGGTCAAGCGGCTGTTCCTCAAACACCGGTTTACCCGTTTCGGGGTCAAATCCGGTTTGCACTTTCCGCATTAAAATCTCGCCTTTTTTCACGGCTTCACGGATGCGCGCATTATACCCTTCGATATTGCGCACGCCCAGTTTTGACATGTTGCGGTAACGATTTTCCATCTCTTGCACCGCCCATTTGAGCGCAACCACCGCCCGCCCCGGGTCCGTCACCACGGGAGAGAGCAAATGCGGAATATCGTCATAAACCGAGAGTTCCAGCATTTTTGGGTCAATCATAATAAAGCGGCATTTTTCGGGCGGCAAACGGTAAAGCAGAGAGAGAATCATCGTATTCACCGCCACCGATTTTCCCGATCCCGTTGTCCCCGCGACCAGCAAGTGCGGCATGCGTGACAAATCGGCAATAATCGGGTGTCCGCCAATGTCCTTGCCCAAGACCAAGGGTAATTTATTGGGGGTTTTTTGAAACTCATCGCCCTCCAGCAAGTCACGCAAATAAACGGTTTGGCGGCGTTTATTGGGAAGTTCAATCCCAATCACATTACGCCCCGGTGGCACAGCCACACGGACAGATACGGCAGACATGGAGCGCGCAATATCGTCCGAGAGTGAAATCACCCGCGAATTTTTGGTCCCCGGTGCGGGTTCCAGTTCATAAAGCGTCACGACTGGCCCCGGAAAAATACTCTTAATCTCGCCGCGCACATTATAGTCACTCAAAACATTCTGGAGCACTTCGGCATTTTTACGCAACGAATGTTCATCCAATTTATCTTCTTTATGTGGTGGAGGCACGGGGCTAAGCAAATCAACGGGCGGCAATTCCCATTCCGATTGATCACGCAAATTCAATTGTGCCTGATGGTTCGATTGCGCAGATTTTGATGCCGGTTTTTTTGTGGTGCGCACCACCTCAATTTGATGAGGAGCGTAGCCATCATCGTCCTCTTCGTCTTCATCTGCATCATCGTCTTCAAAAATTTCACGCTCTTGAATCATAAACCCCGAAGTCTCAGACTCATTTTGGCGCGCTTTTATTTTTTGCCGCCATAATTTATAGCGCGTCCAGAGTGACCCGGCCCCGTCCAACGTGGCCATGCCGCCGCTGAGGAACGTTTCCACCACCGCCTGACGCTCACTGCGTTTAAGGGCAATGCCCACGGCCCATAAGGTCATGCCCGTGAGCCCGCACACCACCGCGGCACAAATATGCGGATAAAAGCTTATAACGGGGCTGATTTCCTTCGTAATTTTGGACAGCAGCAAAATGCCCCCCGCACCACCCCATGTGGAATAAGGACTCCAGCCTGAAGCCGGAATGGCTGCCCCGGCGATGGACAGCAAGATAGCGGCAGCCAACAATGCCGCAAATCGGCCCCAAAACGGGCCGAAATCTTCCTTTTTCCACATGCGCCATCCCCACATCAACAACCCCGACGGCAACACAAACGCGCCCACACCAAAAATCTGGAGCAAAATATCGGACAAATGCGCCCCCACCGCCCCCATCCAATTTTGGATATCATCATTGCTTCCGGCGGTGTTAAAAGAAGGGTCAGCGGGCGTATAACTCATCAACGCCGCCAAAACCGCCAGACTAACCAGCGTCACAAAAATCGCGCAGGCATCATGAAGCCGCTCAAGAATATACACACCCCAGCTTTCGGGAAAAATGCGCAGGAAGCGAGAGCCGCCGACATTCTGGGAATCTCTGGAATTTCGCGTGCTTCGAGAAGTTTGGGAGTTTTGAGAATTTTGGGCTGAAACACCGCGCGCCATTGTGAAAATCCGTTTTGAAAATCCGTCAGAAATTGAATAACAAAGTGAAATGACAAAAAAGAATATGCCGAAAGCTTGGCCTAAGAGTTTAGCCTGAGCACCTCGCTTAAAGATAGGAAAAAAATTCTCCGCGCGCCATTTTAACCGGCTTTTTGCCCAAACGCAAGATCACGGTGAGATGCTTTTGCAGAGTTTTTAACTGTACTCGCTTTTTACCCCTCACCTTCCGCACCCCCCTACTCGCAACCCCGCACTTGATGCGGGGTCTGACATATAAAAAAACCGCCAAGACGCAAAGCCGCAAAGGATTTCGCTGCTTTTTCACCCACGAATAAGCACGAATGTATTTCTGTGTTTATGATCGACTTGTAAAAAAAAACTACAGAGGTCGCAGAGGAAAACAGAGAAAAAGTCTATAAAATTCAATTGGTTGCAAGAGTTGAGAGTGCATAATCATCGAACGCTGCGCGTTCTGTTTTTATAGGTTTTTGAGTCTCCAAAGTGACATTTTAGAGTTCGTCTCTATTCGTTTTATTCACGATCATTCGTGGCTAAAAAGTCTCAAAATTCTTTGCGCCTTTGATGTTCAAAATGATACGGTCACAGGCACAAAATTTTTGCGTGAAAAATTTATTTCTTGCGGAATTTATCAAGGGAGATAACCTCACCCGATTGCGCGGATGATTTGCCTTTTTTGCCTTTGGGGGCGTCGGGATCATGGTCATTTTCGCCATCTTCCGACATACTGGAGAGCATATGCGCTTCATGCTCTTCTATCATATCGCCGAGCGGTTGAAACTGCAGGGCAAAATTGACTGACGGATCGGCAAAAATTGTGACTGCGGCAAGCGGAACGATTAAACGCTCCGGCACATTGTTGAACGAAAGAGTCACGCCGATATTTTGTTCATCAATCGTCAAATTTTCAAATTGATATTGCAACACGATGGTCATTTCACCCGGGTAACGTTCGCGTAAATAATCGGGGATTTTGACCCCCGGATAGTCGGTCATAAAAGTAATGTAGAAATGATGATCCCCCGGAAGGCCGCGCTGCTGCACCTCTCCCACTGCCTGACGCACTACACCGCGCAACGCAGATTCAACCATTTTATCATATCGTAAGGATGTATCGTCTTTTTTCATGATCATATTTTTTTGAGAATCAACAGTAAGTAAATATCCCTCCAGCTATACAGGCTTCGACCCCTTTTGGCAAGCGAGCCGGATTTAAATTTTATACGCCGTCCCTTGTTGGTTGATGAGTTGGCTGATGAACAGGCATATCAGCCCCACAACCGACACATGTCATTTTGCAAATAACAATAATAATGGCGGCCCCGCAGCAGCGAGAGCTCAATCAAGCTTGGGGTCAAGCTTGAGGTCAAAAAATTTCTTGTGTTATTTTTGCAACTGTGCCAGAATGACCCATGTTTCGCTTTCGCCATATGATTATCCGAATTATTCTCCCGACTCGAAAAAAGTAGCACGAGTCGGGTTTTCTTTTTGCGAAATTTCCAAAAAAATACCATTTTTTTGATTTAACCTGCGCAAAAAATGGTCTAAAACAATCACAACCATTTATAAAACTACGGCCCAAGATCGTCCCAAGATCGTTATGATCCATGATGCTAAGTTAGGCTGTAAAAAATTATGAAACGAGTATGAAATGACTTTACCGCCCTCCTCTCCTCCCTTTTCTCCTCCCTTTTCTCCTCCCTTTTCTCCTTCCTCTGCCCCACCCGCTTCCCTTAAGCCGTCTGCTACGGCTGAGTTTTATAAAGAAACCGTATTTTTGCCCAAAACCGATTTCCCGATGCGGGCGGGATTAGCGCAGAAAGAGCCGGAATTGCAACAAAAATGGCAAGATGAAGATTTATACGGCCGAATTCGAAAATCATCCAAAGGTCGCCCCAAATGGGTTCTTCATTGGGGGCCACCCTATGCGAACGGCAACATACATATGGGCCATGTCTTTAGCGAATCGCTCAAGGATATCGTCAATCGGTTTAAGCAAATGGAAGGGTTTGATGCGCCGCTCGTGCCCGGGTGGGACTGCCACGGGTTGCCGATTGAATGGAAAATTGAGGAGCAATATCGCGCCAAAGGATTGGATAAGGACGCGGTGCCAGTGCCGCAATTTCGCGCGGAATGTCGCGCCTTTGCCCAGGGTTGGGCGGATATTCAAGCCCAAGATTTTCAACGCTTAGGCGTGATGGGGGATTTCAAAAACCCTTATATGACGATGGCCAAACATGCCGAGGCCGTGATCGCACGCGAGATTCATAAATTTGTCGAAAACGGCTTGCTTTATCGCGGGGTAAAACCCGTGATGTGGTCGGTGGTGGAAAAAACCGCGCTGGCCGAGGCCGAAATTGAATATAAAGAGCATAAATCGGTTACGATTTGGGTTAAGTTTCCTGTGATCAAGGCAAGCAATCCCTTGCTCAACGGGGCGAAAATCGTTATCTGGACGACCACGCCGTGGACCATGCCGTCCAATCGCGGGATTGCGGCGGGGCCGGGGATGGCGTACGGGCTTTATCGCCATGGGGAGGAATGTTTGGTTGTGGCCAAATCGCTCGCCGATCAGGTGCGCCAGGCAGCCAAAATTGAAGAATCTGATTGGGTTTTGGAAGCGGATTTGAAGGGGCAAGATATCATCGGCACACTCTGCGCCCACCCGTTACGCGGACACGGATATGAATTTGATGTGCCGGTGATTGCGGCGGATTTTGTGACCGAGGACACGGGAACGGGATTTGTTCACATTGCCCCAAGTCACGGCGAGGACGATTTTTATGTCGGGCGTGAGGCAGGATTGGAAATCACCGATAATGTCCATGATGACGGAACCTTTAAGGCCCATGTGCCACTGTTTGCCGGGCTTGAAATCTATACGCAAAAGGGCGAGATGGGTCAGGGTAATTTTGCCCCGATCAAGGCGATTGAAGAGTCAGGAAATTTATTGGCTAAGGCCTCAATCCGCCATGATTATCCGCATAGTTGGCGATCAAAAGCCCCGGTGATTTTCCGCACCACGCCGCAATGGTTTGTGGCGATGGATAAAAAACTTGAAGGCGGCTTGACGCTGCGCGAAACCGCGCTCAAGGCCATTCGCGACACGAAATGGTATCCCGCCGCCGGTGAAAACCGTATTACTGCGATGATTGAAGGGCGCGGCGATTGGTGCCTGTCCCGCCAGCGTGTGTGGGGCGTGCCGATTGCGTTGTTCATTGATAAAAACAACGGTGAAATCCTGAAGGATCGCGCTGTCTTTGACCGTATCATTGCGGCGTTTGAAGAAGACGGCGCCGACGCGTGGTGGACGCGGGAAGCCGCCTATTTCCTAGGCGAAAATTATAACCCGCAAGACTACACGCAAATTTTTGATACTGCCGATGTGTGGTTTGATTCGGCCTCTACCCATGCCTTTGTGTGCGAAGAACGTGAGGATTTGAAATGGCCCGCCGACCTGTATTTAGAGGGATCAGACCAGCATCGCGGGTGGTTCCATTCATCCTTGCTCGAAGCCTGCGCCACAAGGGGCCGTGCGCCCTATAACTCCATCCTCACCCATGGTTTTGTGCTCGATGAAAAGGGGCACAAAATGTCAAAATCATTGGGGAATGTTGTCGATCCGAATGATATATTGAAAGAGCACGGCGCAGATATTTTGCGGCTTTGGACCGTTACATCGGATTATTCCGAAGATGTGCGAATCGGCAAAGACAGCCTCAAGCTCAATGCTGATCTTTATCGCCGTATCCGCAACTCTTTCCGCTTTTTGCTCGGCGCGCTTGACGGGTTTACAGAGGACGAACAATTAACGGAGTCCGAGTATAAAAACATGCCGGAGCTAGAGCGGCTCGTGCTTCACCGGCTCGCGCAGCTTGATGCCGAATTGCGCGGATTTATTGCGCAACATGATTATAACAGCCTTACTCAACGCTTGCATCATCTCTGCGCGGTTGATTTATCGGCCTTTTATTTCGACATTCGCAAAGACCGGCTTTATTGCGACCGGCCCGATTTGTTTGAACGCCGCGCCTGCCGCACTGTGATGTATCATTTGTTTGAATGTCTGGTGAGCTGGTTTGCACCGATTTTGTGTTTCACCTGTGAGGAAGCCTGGAGCTATCGCCCGCGCGGCCTATGGGCGGATCAATCGAGCATTCATCTGCGCCTCCTCCCGTCTATCCCTACGCAGTGGCGCGATGATGCGCTGGCGCAAAAATGGGATATGATTCGCGATGTGCGCCGCGTGGTGACAAATACGCTTGAACCAAAACGCGCGGATAAAACCATCGGATCATCGCTAGAGGCACATCCGCAAATCTATTTGACGCATGAATTGGCGCGTCAGTTGGAGCATCTGGATTGGGCGGAAATCTGCATCACCTCTCAAGCCAGTGTGAAAATTGTTGACCAATCCGAATTCCCGATGGAGGGCATAAATATCGCCGAAAAAGGAAAAGCCGCGGTTATATTCGCCCGCGCCGAAGGACAAAAATGTGAACGCTGTTGGAAAATCCTTCCCGAAGTGGGGCAGGATTCTGAATATCCCAACCTCTCACCCCGGGATGCGGACGCTGTGCGTTATTACGTTTCCCAAGCCAAACAGGCGGCATAACCATGGTGCGGCGCGGTTTTTGTTTAGTCTTGATTGGTTTGCTGGCTTTGGTTGACCAGATCAGCAAGTGGTGGGTGATTGAAATGTTTTTTCGCCCCCGCGTATTTGAGGTGGACGGCGCGAGTGCGAGCTTTCCTGATTGGCTCACCCAACTCCATCAATCGCAATTCCCGCCTGCCCTGTTCGAATGGTTCAGTGTCCTCAATATCGTCATGGTGTGGAATAAGGGCATTAGCTTTGGGGTTTTTGCGGGGGATCATGATTTTATCCCGATTCTCTTGAGTAGTGTGGCATTGATCATGGTCGCGGGGCTGCTCATTTGGCTCTGGCGCACGCCGCATTGGCTCACCAGTTTGCCGCTTTCGATGATCTGCGCGGGGGCCTTGGCCAACATTTGGGACCGCGTGCGGTTTGGGGCTGTGGCTGATTTTATCGATTTTCACATTGGCGATTGGCACTATCCCGCCTTTAACCTCGCGGATTCCCTGATTGTCATTGGGGTCTTGTGGTTGGCTTTTGATGGGGTTATTCTAGAGGCCAAAAGAGAGCTCAAGAGATTGAAAATCAAAAAGCAAGAAGGTTTGTTGCATGCTAAAGCCTAAATCCATCACACGAAAATTCATCTTCTCTGCCGCGCTGATTTTGTGTTTGGCGGGTTTGAGCGCCTGTAGCCGCGTTAAGGAAGAATTGGGTCTCACCCGCCACACGCCTGATGAATTTATGGTGATGAAGCGCGCACCGCTTGAAATCCCGGGCGATCTCACCGCGCTCCCGCCCCCCACACCGGGATTGCAGCGTCCCCAAGAAACCAATGCGGTGACTCAGGCCAAGGTGGCGGTTTTGGGTGACCCGAGGGGTGATGTTTTGGCCAGCCAATCCAATGGTGAACGTGCGCTGATCCAAAAAAGCGGTGCAGGGCAAAGCAATGATCAAATCCGCCAAATTGTGAATCAAGAAGCCACCACAGAAAATAAAGATAAACGCCCGGTGATCAAGCGTTTATTGTCATGGGGTGAAGGCACGCCATCGGCCACGGTGGTTGATCCGGTGAAGGAATCGCAGCGCATTCAATCAAACCTGAAGGCCGGGCAAACCGTCACCAACGGTGCCACCCCGATGGTGAATGACTAATTTTTTAAGGAGTAGTCAAATGCCACAGACTTCAAGCTATGATCTCATCCTCAAAAACGGGACGGTCGTGTTACCGGGGCAAACGACAATGGCGGATATTGCGGTTGTCGGGGGCAAAATTGCGGCGATTGGCGATTTGGCACAGGCTCAGGCGGCTCAAATTATCGACTGTACCCATCTTCATGTGTTGCCCGGCTGTATAGATACTCAGGTGCATTTCCGTGAACCGGGCGCCCCGCATAAAGAAACGCTCGAATCCGGTATGCGGGCCGCGGCCATGGGCGGCATCACCTCAGTTTTTGAAATGCCGAACACCAATCCGCTCACAACCACGCCTGACGCCATGAATGACAAGCTCGACCGCGCGGCGAAAAATCCGTGGGTCAATTATGCGTTTTATTTTGGCGGCACGGCGGAAAATTCAAAAAACCTGACGGAATGGGAAAAAATGCCGGGGGTTTGCGGCATTAAAATCTTTATGGGGTCGAGTACCGGAAGTTTGCTTTCTGCCACGGATGAAGAGGTGGAGGCCGTCCTCGCCCATGGTCGCCGCATTGTGGCGGTTCATGCCGAAGATGAAATGATGATGAATGAAAATAAAAAAACCATCCTGGGCGATTCGCACGATGTCGGGATGCATCATATCTGGCGGTCCAAGGAATCTTGCTATTCCGCTACGTCACGCCTGCTGCGTCTGGCCCGCAAACACAACCGCCGCGTCCATGTATTGCATGTGACAACGTTGGAGGAAATGGAGCTGCTGGCGCAAAACAAGGATATTGCAACAGTGGAGGTACTGGCCAATCATTTGACACTGCACGCCCCCGATTGTTACGCGCAATTGGGCTCAAAAGCTCAACAAAATCCGCCCATTCGGGAAAAGCATCATCAGGATGCCCTCTGGCGCGCGATTGACTGCGGGTTGGTGGATATTCTGGCCTCTGACCATGCGCCCCATACCCTAGAGGAAAAAGCCAAGGAATATCCTGCCTCCCCCAGTGGGACACCGGGCGTGCAAACGCTGTTGCCGGTGATGCTCAACCATGTGGCGGGTGGCCGATTGACCTTGGAGAGACTGGTGGATCTCCTCTGTTACGGTCCACAACGCGTGCATCACATCGCAGCCAAGGGACGCATCGCCCGCGGCTATGATGCCGATTTCACCATTATTGACCTCAACCGTGAAACCGTCATCACCAACGCGCAACAGGCATCCAACTCTAACTGGACCCCGTTTGACGGCATGAAGGTGCGCGGTTGGCCGATTTATACAATTGTCAACGGCCTCATCGTGATGCAGGACGGTGAGCTGAAAGAATCCCGCGCCGGACAAGCGGTAAAATTTACCGATTAAGCCATGAACAGATTATAAGTTTTGATCAAATCGTTCGCGATGGGGGCTCGTCTTTTGAATCTTTGGCGAATTTGCGGCCATATAAAAATAACCGTAAAACATTCAATCCACAGGAAAAAAGATAGGTTATCAACCCACCTAACATCCCCCAAATCATGAATGCCAACAGATAACGACCATATTGCAAGAAGCTTGACGGGATATTCATGACCGTGTCCTTACCGTCAATGACCAAGCTTAACCTATAAGTTTCATCTATAGGCCCAGGTAAGTGATCCAAAATCAGGTTTAGGAATAATGATTGGTCGGGCTGGGCAAAGATTTGATAAATCGAATTGGCAAAATAGATCATCAATACAAATCCCGAAGAGATCAATAGGATGGCCATCATGAGCAAGATTGGCAAGAATTTAGCCAATATTGATTGAATAATATTTTGATTCATAAAAACTTACCTCATAAAAAATAATTTCTACATCCTTTGCGGGGCGTAAATCCCCAGCAAATCCAAGATCATTTCAATATGTTTTAACACCAGATGAGAGAGCGCAAGGGCCGAGATTTTGGTCGCGACATCCTCTTGGGAAAGGACATGGGTTGCGGCGTAATAGGAACTGAACATTTGTGCCAGTTTATACACGTAATCACACAGGAAATGCGGCGCATAGTCTCGCGTTGCGGCCTCCAACACCTGCGGCCATTCCACCATCATCAACACCAAATCGCGGTTGGATCGGTCAACGATAATACGGTGCGAGGGGTCGAATTGATAGTCTGCCTTTTCATGCAGCGATTTAATCCGCACCACCTGATACAACAGATAGGGCCCGGTTTTGCCCTCAAAACTCGTCAATCGGTCCAGATCAAAAATATAATCAGTCATGCGATTATTTTGCAAATCGGCAAATTTAATCGCGGCGACGGAGACTTTGCGGGCAATGTCATCCAACTCATCCCCCGAAAAATGTTGATCAATGCCGGCTTCGTGGAGCCTTTGCCGCGCTTTTTCAAGCCCCAAAGCAATCAAATCCTCAAGCCGCAAGACCCCTCCTGCGCGGGTTTTGAATGGTTTCCCATCGGGACCGTTCATGGTGCCGTGGCCGACATGGGTCAGTTCAACATCGGGCGATACAATCCCCGTAAGGTAAGCCGCGCGGAAAACCTGTTCAAAATGCAGATTCTGGCGTTGATCAACAATATAAAGGATTTTAGCAGGATGAAATTTTTCCACGCGGTCCACAATCGTTGCCAGATCGGTCGTACTATACATCACCGCGCCATCGCGCTTATAAAGGAAAAGCGGCGGATATTCTTTGGTGTCCTCATTGCGTTTAAGTGGGACAACCAACGCCCCGTCATCCATCACGGCGTAATGTTTGGCTTTTAAATCCTCCACCATCGGCGCAATCACATCATGCACCGATGCCTCCCCCAACCACAGATCAAAATAGACATTGAGCGCGGCAAAGTTGGATTTCATCGAGGCAATCGAAACCTCCACCATTTTTTGCCAGAGCGCATAATATCCGGGGCGTTTATTCTGAAGCTCAACCGTGGCGCGGTGGGATAACGCCATGCGCGCGGGATCGGATTTAGAATTCCCCGATGCAGTCGGATAAATTTCCGCCAAATCCTCAATCGTCACCGGGCTTTCGTCGGGATAAGGGCCGCTGAAGTCCTCCTGAAAATAAATCCACTCAGGATGACGCAGCTCAAGTTCCGAAATCACCATGCCCATCATGGTTCCCCAATCGCCCATATGAACATCGCCAATCGTGTCATATCCCGCAAATTTCAAAACCCGCCGCAGCGTATCCCCGATGATGGAGGCCCGCAAATGCCCGACATGCATGGCTTTGGCGACATTCGGTCCACCATAATCCAGAACGACTGTCGCGCCCGCCCCGATATCGCGCACGCCCAAACGCGGATCACACGCCAGATTATTGACATACTCCCCCAACGCATCATCGGTTAAATTCAAATTGATAAAGCCCGGTCCCGCAATCTCAATTTTCGAAAAAATATCATGAGTATTTAACCGCGCCACGATTTTTTCGGCCACGGCCCGCGGCGATAATTTGGCGACTTTGGCCGCCGCCATCGCCCCGTTGCATTGAAACTGTGCCAAATCCGGGCGATCCGAAGTCTTAACCTGCCCAAACCCGGCCTCCAGCCCTTCATCCGCAAAGGCCTGCGCCACGATTTTAGAAATGTTTAAAATTAATGAAGTCATGATCGTACGATTTCTTGAGAAAAAAACATCTGAATATTGTCATGCCTGAAAAAGCTTCATATTTCAAGGCTTCTAGTACCCGCAACCCCGCAAAGACTGATAAAAATTATTTTTCTGCACATCTTCCCATCACAGCAAAGCTTTTGCTATAAGGATAAAGAGAAATTTTTTACTTCTAAGATAAAATTTGAAAGTTCGACCATGAGCAACGCCGCCCAACAAAAAGATTCTAGTCCGCCCGCAGCCGCGCCCGCGGCCCAGCGGACCGCCATCAGCCCCACCCGTGCGGAAAACTTTCCCGAATGGTATCAAGAGGTTGTCAAGGCCGCAGATATGGCGGAAAACTCCCCCGTTCGCGGTTCTATGATCATCAAGCCCTATGGCTGGGCTTTGTGGGAAAATATGACCGCGATCTTTGATAAATGGTTGAAAAATTACGGCATCCAAAATGCGTATTTTCCGCTCCTGATCCCCGTCAGTTTCCTTGCCAAGGAAGCTGAACATGTCGAAGGGTTTGCCAAGGAATGCGCGGTCGTCACCCATCACCGCCTTGAAAAAGGGCCGAATGGCGGACTGATCCCCTCTCCTTCGGCAGAGCTTGAAGAACCCTATGTCGTGCGCCCAACCTCGGAAACGATCATCGGTGACGCTATGGCGCGGTGGATTCAATCCTATCGTGACTTGCCGCTCAAACTCAACCAATGGAATAATGTGATGCGATGGGAAATGCGCACGCGGTTATTCCTGCGTACCTCGGAATTTCTGTGGCATGAAGGCCATTGCGCCTTTGAAACTGCCGATGAAGCGCGGGCGGACGCCCTCCATGTCATGGGACTATATAAGAAATTCTTTCAGGATTATTTGGCGTTTACCGGTTATGACGGGCCGAAAACGGCTGAAGAACGCTTTCCTGGTGCTGATGAAACATTCGGTTTTGAAGCCATGATGCAGGATGGTAAAGCCTTACAGGCCGCCACGAGCCATGATCTGGGGCAAAATTTCTCAAAATCCTTAGGGATAAAATTTCAAGGAAGAGATGGGAAAGAGGCCCATGCCTGGACGACCTCTTGGGCTTACAGCACCCGAACATTGGGTGGCATGATCATGATGCACGGCGACGATGACGGTATCATCATGCCCCCGCGTGTGGCCCCGATTCAAATCATGATTCTGCCTGTGGTTAAAAACGAATCAGAGTCCGGTGAGTTGATGGAATTTTGTAATAAAGTCGCGGAAGACTTGAAAAAGGCAGGCTTTGCAACCCAAGTCGATGGGCGCGACATGCGCACACCCGATAAAATGTGGAGTGCAGTTAAAAAAGGAATTCCCGTGCGGGTTGAAATCGGGCAGCGAGAGATGGAGCAAAATAGCGTAACCTTCGTGCGCCGTGATCTGGGCCGTGAGTCCAAGACTACGGCCACTGTCTCTGCTTTTATGGCGGCCATTCAGGGCGTTCTGGATGACATTCACAATACACTGCTCAATCGTCATAAAAACTTTACGGCCGCTAATACGTTTGATGCTAAATCAACTACAGAGATTCGAGATTTCTACACTGCCGGTAAAACGGGTTTTGTACGGGTTCCCGTTGAATTGCTCAACGACCAATCCCTCAATCAATTCCGCAAGGAAAATGCCATCTCCACCCGGTGTATGCCGTTTGAGGATGAGGGACGCAGCGTCCTTTTGGCAAAATCTTATTGAGGGATAGGCCCATGTATTCTCCCTTTGAACTAATGATTGCCATGCGCTATTTGCGCGCGCGAAAGGCCGAAGGCTTCGTGTCGGTCATTGCCGCGTTTTCCTTTATCGGCATTATGATCGGCGTGGCAACGTTGATTATTGTGATGTCGGTTATGAACGGCTTTCACATTCAATTGGTGGACCGAATCATCGGGCTCAACGGGCATCTCAATGTCTATGTTTCGGGCGGGCCGTTGCAAAATTATTGGCCCTTACTCACCGATATTCAGAAAACTCAGGGCGTGGTGTCCGCCGCACCGGTGATTGAAGGGCAAGTGCTTGTCACTTCAAAAGGTCAGGCGACAGGGGCCATGGCACGCGGCTTTACGCTCGATTATTTCGAACATAAGCCGCTTTTGAAATCCTCTATCACTGAGGGCTCCATTGCCGATTTTCATGACAATAACGTGGCCGTTGGCGTGAAAATGGCGGAACGATTCGGCCTAAAAATCGGGGATATGATCACGCTCCTCTCCCCCAACGGGAAATCCTCTCCCTTCGGCACCATTCCCCGCACGGCGCAATATCGCGTGGCGGTTATTTTTGATGTCGGCATGTATGAATATAATGCGGGATATGTGTTTATGCCGCTTGATAGCGCGCAAAATTTTTTCCAAATGCCCCCGGATACGGTGAGTTTGATTGAGGTCACGAGTAGGGACGCAGATCAGGTTGATCAATTAAAAGAAACCTTGGCCCCAATCATCCATGGCCGCGCCGGGCTTTATGATTGGCGGGAGAGTAATTCGAGCTTTTTTTCAGCCGTCGAAGTCGAACGCAACGTCATGTTTATCATTTTGATGCTGATCATCCTGATCGCCGCGTTTAATATTATATCGAGCATGATCATGATGGTGAATGATAAGGCGCGCGGCATCGCCATTATGCGTACGATGGGCGCGATGCGCCACTCAATCCTGAAAATTTTCATCCTGACGGGGGCCAGTGTCGGTATCGCCGGCACCGCTATGGGCGCGATTTTGGGGATTGCCTTTGCCGTTAATATTGAATCTATCCGCCGCATGATTGAAAAATTGAGCGGGACGGAATTATTTCCCGGTGAGGTTTACTTCCTCTCAAAACTGCCGGCGGTGGTGGAATGGAACGAAGTGATTTTGATCATCACCATTGCCATTATACTCTCGATTGCCGCCACGATTTACCCCGCCCGCCGCGCCGCCAAACTCGACCCGGTGGAGGCATTGCGATATGAATAAGCAAAACTCAGTGAGCATCTTGAAAGCCAAGCATTTTTAAACTAGTATCCAACTGTTGAATCAAGTTATTAGATCAAGCGCAGCAGTGCCGTGGTCCAATATATTGAAATCGTCATATGACTCTCTCGCGTAAAAGGACTCAATTATGTTTCAAGATGCCTATGTGAAATTGGATCGACTCGAAGTTGAAGAGGTCGTGGCACATACCAAAAAAGCCTTTGACGGGATTTCATTCAACCCCGAACAAACCGTTGTTATGGTGCGTGATTTGCCGTTTTATCCCGGATACCGTTTTTATGATATGACGGATCATTCGCGTAATCCCGCCGCGCGGCGGTTTTTAATCGCGAAGGGCGATGAATTTATCGTGCTTGATTTCACCAATGGCCCGATTTATGCCCTCAATAAAAAAACCAATGCCGATGGTCAACCCACCATTTATTTGACCCGCGACACGGTTAAGGATTATGTCCGATTCTTTTTCACCTTCGTGCGCGGGCGGCATGGACGTTTTATTATTGTCGAAACGGTGGATGATATTTCATGGCGCGAAGAACCGCCGATGGCCGCCAAAAATGCCATCGGAAAATTGATCAGACCCATCGCGTTTCATGCCACCGATACGGGCGACGGCACCTTTTACATGCAGGCGCAAATGATGTTCCGTGATTCGCTGTTTCAGGCGGATGTGACGGCAAAACCCGATGGATTGGTCCAGCTTTCCAATGAATCCCTGTTGATTGAGGATATGCCGGTGGTGGATGATACTTTCGGTTTATAAACCCTTACCAGTCTTGCTGTTTTTTATAATTATGTTCTAAAATTATTATTTTTATTGACACATGATATTTTTATGATCATAATTATACGTAAGTTGTTGTAACGGTAAAGGAATTCACGCATGACTCGGTCGGATTTGATTCAGATTTTGGCGGATCGCAACCCGCATCTTTATATCAAAGACATCAAAGTTATTGTCAATTGTTTCTTTGATTCGATTACTGAGGCCCTAAATCGCGGCGATCGGGTTGAGCTTCGCGGCTTTGGCACATTTTCAGTCAAACAACGCGCCCCGCGTAGCGCACGCAACCCGAAAACCGGCGAAGCGGTTCAGGTTGGCGATAAATTCCACCCGTTTTTTAAAACCGGCAAGGAATTAAAAATCCAATTAAATCTTTCGACCGAGTCTGATGCCGATGCTGATCCTGCTTCTTAGAACCTGTTCATAAATCCTGGGGACAAAGGCTGATTGCACGATTCTTATCTCCCCCATCTTGCATCGTGGGTTGAGTTGCTGTAGAGTCGGGCGAGGTTGCCTCAATAGGCTATCTCCTCCCTGAGTTGTTTATCTCTCCTACTCTACCCCCTACACAACCCTACCCAAACCATATCCAAAATTCTACTCTTGTCACACTTACACATGTCATCCTTATTCATTTAACGACCATACTATTTTTAGGTTCCTTATGATGTCCGTCTTTAAAATGCTTGTGAGCAGCGTGTTCATCCTCACCATGATTTGGGTTTTGATCACCAATGCGCAGGAAGTTCATTTCACCCTCCCACCCTTTTTTGAACAAAACGGGCTTTCGCTCTCGCTCATTATTTTCGGTTCTGTGATTATGGGGTTTTTATGGGGGGCGGTGATTGTTTGGCTCAATGGTTCAGAAACGCGCCAGCAATATCGCAAAGCCAAACAAAGGTTGAAAAATATGCCGGTTGATGCCATATAAAATTTCCATTTTTAAAAAGGCATCATCATGACGAAAATTTTTTGTGCGCTTGATACGCAGGATATGGCGCGTGCCGTTTCCCTCGCGACATTACTCTCTCCGCTGGGGATTGGCATTAAATTGGGGCTTGAGTACTACATGGCCAACGGTCCAACAGGTGTGCAGTCAATCAAGAATGCCTGTCCCAACAGCCCGATTTTCCTGGATTTAAAATTCCATGACATCCCCAATACTGTCGCCCAGGCAGTCCGCGCAGTTACCAAATTGGGCGTGGATTACATCAATCTTCATGCCAGCGGCGGCCCAGCCATGATGCGCATGGCGCAAGAGGCGATGATGGAGGAAGCCGCCAAGCTCAACCTCCCCTGCCCCAAATTGCTTGCCGTGACGATTTTGACCTCCCTCAATGATGATGACTTGGCAAAGGTTGGACAGGTTGAGGGATCCTCCGCGCAGGTCATGCGTCTTGCGCGGCTCACACATGACTGCGGTTTGGCGGGGATTGTCTGCTCCGCTCACGAAATTGCGATGGTGCGCGCGCAGTTAAGCCATGATTTCGTGCTGATGGTGCCGGGCATCCGGCCCCCCACAAATTCTGCAACTCAAGATGATCAGAAACGGACAATGACACCCGCGCAAGCTCTTGATTTGGGAGCAACGCACCTGGTGATAGGCCGACCCATTACCGGTGCCGAAGACCCGCTTTTAGCCGCACAGGAAATCCTTCAAACCTGTTCATAATAAAATTCGATTACAAAAAGCGCAAAAATTATCTTTTGCCTTTGATGTCATCTTCTGATAAAACGCAATCCTGTTTATGTTGTCCATTTTTTAGGCGCCCGTAGCTCAGCTGGATAGAGCGTTGCCCTCCGGAGGCAAAGGTCGTGAGTTCGAATCTCGCCGGGCGCGCCATAATAGATGTTTTTCTCCTGCCAAAGTTGATATGCGCATGACGAAGCCCCACCCAGTAAAACCGCCCGCTAAATCCCCTGCTCAGTCACCTCAGGCAAGATGGACCGTCATGCAGGTGATCCCGAATTTGGGCGCGGGCGGCGCAGAACAAACAGCGGTGGATATGACCGAAGCCCTGACCAAAGCAGGGCATCGCGCCATTGTTGTCTCTCATGGCGGGCCGCGCGTGGCGGAAATTGAAAAATATGGCGGAATTCACATCACACTTCCGGTCCATTCCAAAAATCCGCTGGTGATTTGGCTCAATTCCCTGCGCATTGAGCGACTCATTCATAAATATAAGGTCGATATCGTCCATGCCAGGTCACGCGCGCCGGCCTGGAGTTGTTACCTCGCCACGCTCAAATCCAAATCAACATCCCCTGCGCACTTCATCACCACATGCCATGCACCGTTTAACATCGGCAATGAATGGAAACGCCGTTATAATTCCTCAATCATTCGCGCCGAACGGGTCATTGCCAATTCGCAATTTGTGGCGGATTACCTACGTTCGCAATATGAAGTTGATCAGTCAAAAATCCGCGTAATTCCGCGCGGCATTCCGATTGAACGATTCGACCCCGCCCGCGTCATCGCCGAACGCATGCACCAAATGGCGCAAAATTGGCGTATTCCCGATGGCGGGCGGATTATCCTCCTTCCTGGCCGATTGACGAGATGGAAGGGGCAGTCAGTATTGATTGAAGCGATGAGCCTGATTAAGGACCAAAACATATACTGCGTTTTGGTGGGTGACGATCAGGGGCGGAGCGAGTATCGGCAAGAGCTGGAGGCGCAGATTCACGCGCTTGGGCTCGATTCACGGGTGCGGCTTTTGGATCATGTGCAGGATATGGCGGTGGCCTATGGAATTTCCGACATCGTCATCTCCGCATCCATTGAACCGGAGGGGTTTGGCCGCGTGGCGGTAGAGGCCCAAGCCATGGGGCGCCCCGTGATCGCAACCGATATCGGCGGATCGCGGGAAACGATTATCCCGAACCAAACCGGCTGGCTCATCCCCCCTAATGATCCGGTTATTTTGGCTCAGGCCATTGATTTTGTATTGACACTGACGGATCAAGAGCGGCAAAATCTGATCCAAACCGCCATTCCGCATGTGCGCATGAATTTTTCTAAGGAACTCATGGCCGCGCGCACAATGGACGTATACCGCGAAGTGATGACAGAAAGATAAAAATGGATAAAAAAATGGACAAGATTCTCGTTATTAAATTGGGCGCATTAGGTGATTTTATTTATGCCATGGGGCCGATGGCCGCCATTCGCCGCGCCCACCCGGCCGCCCATATCACCCTGATGACCACCAAACCTTTTGCCAATATGGCCCGCCAAAGCGGCTATTTTAACGATATCCTGATTGACGAAAAACCAAAATTTTATCAGGTGGGCGCGTGGCTCAAACTCCGCAATACACTCAATGATGCGCAGTTTGACCGTGTTTATGATTTGCAAAATAATGACCGCACCGGGTTTTACCTGCGCTTACTCTCCCCCCGCCCCGAATGGGTGGGTGCGGCCAAGGGCGCAAGCCACCGCAACACATCCGCCGACCGCACCAAATATCATGCCTATCACGGCCATGCGGCCACGCTTAAATTGGCGGGGATTGAGGATATCGCCATTGATCCGCTCAATTGGATGGGCGAAGCGAATCAGGATAACTTGCAATCGCGATTGGGACTTAAAAAACCCCTTATTTTGATTGTTCCCGGATCATCGCCCCAACATCCCGAAAAACGCTGGCCGGTCGAGCATTACCGCGCCCTGTGTGCAAAACTCATTCGCCAGGGATACCACCCGACCCTGATCGGGACAAAGGCCGAAGCCGACACAACCGCCCAAATCGCCAAGGGGTTTGATGATGTTGTTAACCTGACGGGGCAAACATCGCTGGATGATCTGCCCGCACTCGCGCGTATGGCTGTTGGCGCGATTGGCAATGATACGGGCCCCATTCACTTTATTTGCGTGACGGGTTGCCCAACATTGGTAATGTTTTGCAGCCAAAAAAGCACCATCCAAAAACACGGCCCCCAGGGCGCGCGCGTTAAGGCGCTCGAATCCCATGACCTCGCGGCTATCGACCCGCAGCGCGTTTTTGATGAATTTTGCGAACTGGCTCTGGGCGAATTGAGCAGTGAGAAAAAATCAAGCAAATCCGCATAATTTGAAAGTAGCTTAACTAAGTTTTACGCTCAAAATGCAGCTCAATGCGCCACAAGCGTAACATTCACGGTAATGTCTTGAGACACAATGGTGCCATCCCCATCTGCCTGTCGGCCGATATTGTAATCCAGTCTGGGGATCGTGAAATCGGCCCGGGCCTCGGCCTGATGACGGTCTGTGATACTGATATGGGCGGGGAATGAGATTTGTTTGGTCACCCCGGCAAGGGTGAAATCCCCCGTGACCGTATAATCCGCCGACTGGACATCCCCTGCTTGTGCTGCCCCCGATTGCCGCACGATAGCCCCAAGTTTAAATTGTGCCGTGGGGAAGCGGTCAATATTCAACCACTCCGCCCCCCTCAACGCCCCGTCATAGGACGCATTGCCGGTTTTGGCCGCATACATGTCAAACGTCAACAAAACTGCGGTTTTTTCCAAATTTTCTGGGTCGAAGACTATGGCTGCCTCATATTTCTCAATTTTCCCTTGAAACTTGTTGCCGCTTTCGCTGCCGCCAAATGTAATGGATGACCTGTCGGGGTCGATGGTCCAATTCGCAGCAACATCTGCAGTATTATCTTTTGGGGCTTCAATCGTTTTTGTCTGAGCGGCCCCGCTTATGTCCGCCAATGCGGGGCTGACTCCCGCCACACACAGCGTCAACGCAAAAATTAGGCAGTAGCAGTTTCGTTTCATGGACACCAAAACTATCTCATCTTAACCATGGCAACATCCGCGCCATAATTCCGTCATGGTTGATAAATTGATGTTTCAGAGCCGCGCCCACATGCAACGCAACCAAGGCGATGCAAATCCAGGCCAACGACTCATGAACCTCGCCAAATGCGTCGGATATGGCTTTTTTATCCTCAACATTGGCAAAAAACGGCAGGGCGGGCCATTCAAACAGCCCAAACCAGATGGTGGGATAGCCCAACGGGCTGCTTGATACCAACGCCCATCCCGTCAAGGGCAAAGCCAGCATCAGCACGTAAAGCCCGACATGGACAAGCTGCGCTGCGACTTTCTCCCATAATTTCATAGACTCCGGATAGGGCGGGGCCTTATGCGTCAACCGCCATATAATCCGCACAATGCTTAGGATGAGGACCGTGAGCCCCAAAGATTTGTGGGTTTGATAGGCCAATGCCTGATATTGCTTTGGGAAATCCTCCATTGTCAGCCCCAAAATCAACAGCGCAATAATGGATACCGCAATGATCCAATGTAGGGCAATGGCGGTGTGGGTATAGCGTGGGGAAAGCGTTGAAAACCGGCCATGATCAGCAACTAAGCTCTTGTCATTCATATGTTTTTCTCTTTCGTTTGTATGGCTACGAAAATGCCCATCTAAAGTAAACCACGCTGATGAAAACGCAAGCGTTTGAGTCCCGATCTTTTGATAAAAAATTACCCTGCGACAAAAAAGACGAAAAATTATAAAAAATAGTACTTGCATTTATGTAAAATTTTAGGTAAATTAGAATTATAGGGTTAAGGTTAAGGGCTTCTCTATGATGGTTAAAATAAAAAAAGTAACATAAAACTATGACTATGGTGATCAAAGAAACTTGAAATGTGGTGTTAAGGGTTGATTTGAACGACATAATTTTAATTTAGGGCTCCTCTATTTTCGTTTAGTACCCAAACTCAAACCGCTTCTTCGGAAGCGGTTTTTTTCTGTGCTCTGCGGATGATAAATCTATAAAAATCCGCTTTTTTGACTGGCTTTTGCGGGACGGTATGATATAAATAACGCTCGTTTAACAAGAGCGGTCGTGATGGTTACAGCAGTTCAAAAAACACAGGATTCCCCCATGTCTGAAAATGTCGTGAAAGATCAACTCACGCAGGCCCCAATTACCCAGCCTCCAATGACCCAGGCCCCAACCGCACAGGCTTATGACGCCGACTCGATTAAGGTTTTGCGCGGGCTTGAGGCCGTACGCAAACGTCCGGGCATGTATATTGGCGACACGGATGACGGCACCGGGCTTCATCATATGGTCTATGAGGTCGTGGACAACGCTATTGACGAATCGCTCGCCGGGCATTGCGATGAAATTTTGGTGCGGATCAATGCTGACGGATCGGTGACCGTGCGCGATAACGGGCGCGGGATTCCCGTGGGTATTCACCCCGAGGAAGGCGTGTCGGCGGCCGAGGTCATCATGACCAAACTCCATGCCGGGGGCAAGTTTGACCAGAATTCGTATAAGGTTTCGGGCGGTCTTCACGGGGTCGGTGTGTCGGTTGTCAATGCGCTTTCCGATCATTTGGATTTGCGCATCTGGCGCGACGGATATGAATGGTTTGTGCGCTTCCGTAATGGGGAGCCTGAGGCACCGCTGAAATCTGTGGCACCCTATACGGGCCGCAACGGGACTGAGGTAACGTTTTTGCCCTCTCCCAATATTTTTACAATTACCGAATTTGAATTTGCCACGCTGCAGGATCGTTTGCGGGAACTGGCGTTCCTGAATTCGGGCGTAAATATTCTCTTGCGTGATGATCGCGGTGAAGAACCGGTTGAAACGCGCCTGTATTACGAAGGCGGGATCGAAAGTTTTGTAACCTACCTGAACCGCAGCAAAAATACATTGTTTAAACCATCCATTTCTGTGCGGTATCAATCGGACACAATCACGGTGGATGCGGCGATGGAATGGACGGATTCGTACCACGAAACCATGCTGTGTTTTACCAACAATATTCCGCAACGTGACGGCGGCACGCACTTGGCGGGCTTTCGCGGCGCACTCACCCGGTTAATCACCAAATATGCCGAAGAAAACGGCATGACGAAAAAAGCCAAGGATTTAGTCCTCTCGGGCGAGGATATGCGCGAAGGGCTGACTTGCGTGCTTTCCGTCAAGGTGCCCGACCCAAAATTTTCGTCCCAAACCAAGGACAAATTGGTATCCTCCGAAGTGCGCCCCGTGGTGGAACAGGCGATTTTCCAAGGTGTAGGCACATGGTTGGAGGAAAACCCAACCGAAGCCAAAAAGATCATTTCAAAAATGATCGAAGCCGCCACCGCCCGCGAAGCCGCCCGCAAGGCCCGGGAACTCTCGCGCCGCAAAGGGGTCATGGATATTTCCAACCTGCCCGGAAAATTGGCGGATTGCCAGGAACGCGACCCTGTCTATTCCGAAATTTTTATCGTTGAGGGGGACTCGGCGGGTGGATCAGCCAAGCAAGGGCGCAACCGGAAAAATCAGGCCATTTTGCCGCTGCGCGGAAAAATTTTGAACGTGGAGCGGGCGCGGCTTGATAAAATTCTCGGCTCACAAGAACTCGGAACGCTGATTACGGCTCTGGGAACCGGCATTCATGATGAACTCAATGTTGATAAAATCCGTTATCACAAAATCATTATCATGACCGATGCGGACGTGGACGGATCACATATTCGCACGCTGCTGCTTACCTTTTTCTATCGTTACATGCCTGATGTGATTAATCGCGGATATTTGTATATTGCCCAACCGCCGCTCTATAAGGTCAAGCGCGGCAATGCGGCGGAACTCTATATTAAGGATGATGCGGCGTTGGAAAATTACCTCCTTGAGGCAGCATGCGATGAAATCATCTACACGGACGGCAACGGTATGACCCGCGCGGGACGTGATTTCCTCGATCTTGCCGCAAAGGCCCGCACAATGCGCCAGGCCCTTACCAATTTAAACAACCGCATTAATAATCTTTACCTGACGGAACAGGCTGCCTTTTGCGGCGTGTTTGAAGCGGCTCACCTCCGTGATCTCGCGCGCGGGAATGACGTGGCCAAAAACCTGGCAACACGCCTAAATCATTTTGCCCCTAAAAATGAGAAATCATGGCAGGTGTTCTTTGACGAAGGCGAAGGCTACCGCCTGTTGCGGACGCTGCGCGGCGTGACGGAGATGATCAGGATTGGGTCGGAATCCATTAACTCACCCGATGCGCTGCGCGTTCAGGGCTTTAAAGCTTGGATGGATGAAAATTTCGCGGGTGCGGGAACACTCGAATCCAAGGGAAAAGAATTGGCGACCGTCACGGGGCCAATGGGGCTGTTAAACTCCACACTTGAATATGCGCGCAAGGGCTTACAAATTCAGCGTTACAAAGGCTTGGGGGAAATGAACCCCGAACAATTGTGGGAAACCACGCTCGACCCGGAAGTGCGCTCACTGCTGCAGGTGCAAATTGATGACGCTGCCGAAGCCAACGATATTTTCTCAACCCTTATGGGCGATATTGTGGAACCACGCCGCGAATTTATTCAACAAAACGCCCTTAAGGCCACGAATATTGATGCGTAAAGGCAGCAGACCGTAAGACCCAAGATATGGACATTATAGATATCAACACAACAAATGTTCATACGGCATGGCGCATGTTTGAGTTGCTATGTCAGGAGCAAGGAACCTCCCACTATATTTCGACGGATGTTGAAAAATTCACTCACGCCCTATGTTTACCTGATGCTATTTTACGCGGCATCATGGCCAGAGAGGGGGGGACTTATCTCGGCCTCGTTCTTTATTACTTTGGTGCATCCCCCTATAGCGCATCCCCGTTTTTGTCTTTCAAGGGGCTATATGTTGATCCTCATCATCGCCATTCAGGGATTGGAAAAGCGTTGATGCAAAGGCTACATATGATCGCTTCAGAAAAACGCTGTAGCCATATCCAATGGAATGTTGTGAAAGAAAATGTCGGCGCAATATCATATTATAAACATCTGGGTTTTGATGCAGATCCCGATCCATTGCTGGACTATATGACGAGTTTGGATGATTTTGCAAAAGCCCTGCATCATCCCAAGGGAATTTAAGAGGGAATTTAAGGCAATTTGATGCACCTCACCTATGATTCTACCCTAGGAAATGCGTATATTCATATAGAAAAACCAAACCAAAACCTTTATATTGGAACTCTTTTCAAATCTAATTGAGCGTGATGACGTGAAATATAGTGACGTGATAAGAACCAAAGCTTTTTGAGATTCAACCAAAATCAAAAATGGTCTAGGACATGGCTCTTGTCTCGTATGACTGTAACTGCAAAAGATGCTCGTGGAAAAATTTGGGTCAGAATGTTAACGTCCCTTCACATTAAAAATATTGTGTTGATTGAAAATTTATCAATGCAGTTTACCTCGGGGTTGTCTGTGCTCACGGGGGAAACGGGCGCGGGGAAATCTATTTTACTTGACTCACTGGGCCTTGTGTTGGGTGAACGCGCAGAAGCCGGATTACTGCGGCGCGGCGCGGCGCAGGCCTCGGTAGTGGCTGAATTTGAACTGCCCCCCCGTCATCCCGTGTGGGAAAGTTTAGCGCGGCATGATATCGGCTTTAGCCCCCATGAACCGCTGATACTGCGCCGATCCTTAACCGAGGATGGCCGCAGCAAGGCTTTCCTCAATGATCAAACGATCAGCGTAAGTTTCCTTAAAATGTTGGGTGAATTGTTGGTGGATATTCACGGCCAATTTGAAACTTATGGGTTAATCAATCCCGCGCGGCACCGCGAATTGTTGGATGAATTTGGTCATCATGAGGGGATTTTGAAATCATGTGATGCGGCCTATCAATCTTGGCAAGACGCGCTTGCGGCCATACGCGACGCCGAAGACACCGCCCGCCAGGCCGCACAAAATCAGGATTATTACCGTGACGCGGTGGATGAACTCGAAAAACTATCCCCCCAGCCGGGCGAAGAAGAATCATTGATTGAACAGAAAAAGAAAATTCAAAACGAAGCAGCCTTGAGGGAATTTTTCAACTTCGCGGATGAGGCATTGGGCGGCGAACAAGGTGCGGATATTCTCATCTCGCAAGTTTGGCGCGCACTCGACCGACAAACGGATAAATTCGATGAAACGGCGCATGAAGATGTACGCGATATTTTAAATGATTTGGATCAGGCCGCAAATTTTGTGCAATCGGCCTCGCAAAAAATCCATGCCCTGGGGATGGGGGTTGACCGTGACGGGCTGAATTTGGATGATATCGAAGATCGCCTCTATGCCCTGCGCGGGGCCGCGCGCAAATATCGCTGCGCGTCCGAAAATCTCTCGGCTTTGTTGGATGATTTCAGGGCCAAGCTCGAACTGGTTGATCACAACGCGGAAAAACTATCGCAGCTCAAAGCCGAAATGGCCGCAAGGCGCAAAAATTACGAAGGCATTGCCCTGCAACTGCATGAGGCACGCACGGCTCAAGCCGCCCTGATTGACCGCAAGATTAATGCGGAGCTTGGCCCCCTAAAACTGGAAAAGGCAATGTTTCGCACCTCCGTCACGCAAATGGACCAGGACCATTTGTGGGGTGCCAAAGGGTTTGACGAGGTGCGCTTTATGGTGGCCACCAATGCGCATGATGCCAATCCTGATTTTGGGCCACTCAATAAAATTGCATCGGGCGGTGAAATGGCGCGGTTTATGCTGGCGTTAAAGGTGGTTTTGGCCGAACAAGCCCCCGCCAATAGCGTGTTTGTGTTTGATGAAATTGACACCGGTATTGGCGGCGCAACCGCCAGTGCCGTGGGCGACCGCTTAGCCGGATTGGCGGAACGTCATCAGGTGATGGTCGTCACCCATTCTCCTCAGGTCGCTGCGCGGGCGTCACATCACTGGATGGTGTCAAAATCAACCGGGCAAACCCGTGTCACGCCGCTGGATCACGAGGCACGTCGCGAGGAAATCGCCCGCATGTTGGCCGGGGCCGAGATTACCACCGAAGCCCGCGCCGCCGCCGCCAAACTTTTAAAGGCAGGGTAGGATTTATTCATGGACTCTAAACCTCCTCAGCCCTCCCCCCCCTCAGCCCCCCCCCCTCCTCCCCTCTCCCTCATCGTGGCGATGGCGCATAACCGTGTGATTGGGCGGGGAAATGATTTGCCGTGGTATTTGCCCGAAGACCTCAAATTCTTCAAATCCATGACCAAAAATAAGCCGGTGATTATGGGCCGTAAGACCTTTGAGTCGATTGTGGCTCGGCTCGGCCATCCGCTCCCCCATCGTCCGCACTATGTGATCTCAAAATCCTGTGACCCTACGGGCCGCGGAAGTTATGAGGGCGTGAGTTGGTATCAAACTCTGGAGTCGGCCATAGGTCAGGCAAAATCCGATCATCCTGATCTTGAACTCATGATCATTGGCGGTGCGAGCATTTACGACCAAGCCATCAAATTGGTTGACCGCATGTATATCACCATGATTGATCAGGATGTGGAGGGGGATGCGTATTTCCCAGATTTTGCGGTGGCGGATTGGAACCAAACTCTTGTCAATCAACATAACTCCGCGGAATGGAGCTATAAAACGTGGATATTCGATTCTACGGCAAAGAATCATATTGAGAAACGATCCGTATTGGCTTAAACTTCTGAACGTTAAATTGTAACCTTTCAGGCTTCAGGACCCCAGCAACAAAGTTTTTGGGATTGGGCTTGACGGTTTAACCTTATACGAAAAAGTGTTTATTCCATGACTACCCCACACTCACCGTCGCCTAACTTAACGGATATCAGCATATTAAGCTTTGAAAAAGCGATGGAGGAGTTGGAGCAAATTATCCGCAATCTCGAAAATGGTAAAATCTCGCTAGAGGAGTCAATTGCCGCCTATGAACGCGGCGTTGCGCTCAAAAACCATTGTGAGACCAAATTGAACGATGCGCGGATGAAAATTGAAAAAATTAGTTTGGGTCCCAATGGCGCCCTGTCCGTTCAGCCATTTGAAGAATAACTTGATAGGAGAAAATTTATGGCCCCGTCCCCGCGTGAGACCAGCCCCGAACTGCGCGAAGCTTTGGAAGATACCGTGCAAATGGTGGATAAGGCCATTGAACGCCTGATCCCCGAAACCGATTTGGCGGAGGCCAAATTATACGATGCCATGCGCTATGGGACATTATCGGGCGGTAAGCGTTTGCGCCCGTTTATGGTGATGCAATCGGCGCGGTTGTTTAATGTGGACCCGGCGCGGGCCAAACGTGTGGCGGCGGCGATTGAATTGGTTCATGCGTATTCACTCATTCACGATGACCTGCCGGCGATGGATAATTCCGATTTACGCCGCGGCAAACCCACGGTTCACCGCGCCTATGACGAGGCCACGGCCATTCTGGCGGGCGATGGGCTCATGACCATGGCGTTTCAAATTTTGGTCGCGCCCGAAACGCATGAAGACCCCTATGTGCGCTGCGCCTTGGTGGGGGCATTGTCGGATGCTGCCGGGTTTCAGGGCATGGTGGGCGGCCAGATGCTGGATTTGATCGGGGAACAAACGGAATTTGATTTGGGCACGATCAGCCGCATGCAACGCATGAAAACCGGCAAATTAATGGCGTTTTCATGCGAATCGGGGGCGATATTGGGTAAGGGCGGTGATACGTATCGCCGTGCGCTCACCTCCTATGCCTATGACCTTGGCCTCGCGTTTCAGGTGACCGATGATATTTTGGACCTTGAGGGTGATCCGCGTGCCACCGGCAAACCGGCAAATCAAGATGACAAAGCCGGCAAATCAACCTTCGTTTCCACCTTGGGAATTGAACAGGCACAACAACGCGCCAATATGTTGGTGGAACAGGCTATCCGCCACCTGCACGTCTTTCAGGGGCGCGCGAAAATGCTGGAGGAATTGGCCTATTACGTCCTCCGCCGCCGCGCTTAAACCTGTTTCTAATTTTTTTATTATCGCCTTTAAACGATAGACTATAGGAAATGGTAAAAAATATGACTGCCCATGACTCAACATCGGACACCGAAGATTCATCGCTCCACCAAGCCCATATCATTGACGGCCGGGCCGAATCGGCAAGAATCATTGATGAACTTTCTAAACGTCCGCACATAGGGGGCCGAGAGCCCTGTTTAGCAGTGATTTTGGTGGGGGACAATCCCGCGAGCCATGTCTATGTGGGCCAGAAAATCAAGGCTTGCGCGGCCTGTGGTATTCTATCACGTAAAGAACCAATGAAGGAAAATTCCGAATATACTGATGTTTCAAGTGTTATTCGCAAGCTTAACCAAGATCCAACTGTGGACGGAATTTTACTGCAACTTCCTCTGCCGCCATCAATTACGGAAGCCCAGCAAAATTACCTGATTCAACTCATTGATCCGCGCAAGGATGTGGATGGGTTAACCGTGACCAATATGGGCAAATTAATGGCAGGAAATCAGCTCCTATCTTTTACGGAAGAGCGGGGATTAATCCCCTGCACACCGCAAGGGGCTTTGCATTTGATCAAAACGGTGGAGCCGGATTTAACGGGGCTGCATGCGGTGGTCATAGGTCGTTCGCTCCTGTTCGGAAAGCCGATGGGCCAACTTTTGCTGGGTGAAAACGCGACCGTGACCATGGCGCATTCCAAAACACGTGATCTGGGCAAAATTTGCGCACAGGCGGATATTGTCGTGGCCGCCGTGGGCCGCCCGCGCATGGTTCAGGGCGATTGGATTAAACCCGGTGCCATTGTGATTGATGTCGGAATCAACCGTTTGGACAACGGCAAATTATGCGGCGATGTTGATTTTGATGCGGTCCGCGGAACTGCGCGCGCGATCACACCTGTGCCGGGCGGTGTCGGGCCGATGACGATTGCGTATCTGATGGCGAACACGCTCAAGGCCTATGAGTTGCGTCTGCTCAACCCGCAAAATCCGCTTTAAAAATCTCTGATTTGGGAGTATAAATTGGGTGTTTATATGATCCCCGGAGCCAAGTAGAACCCAGTAAAGCACAAGTGATAACCATGCAAAAACCTGTACAAAAAACCAATTGTCCCAATTTTTCTTCGGGCCCTTGCGCCAAGCGTCCGGGGTGGAGTTTTGCAGCCCTGGAGGATGCTTTTTTGGGGCGTTCCCACCGCGCGGTGGGCGGCAAAAATAAATTGAAATTGGCGATTGATCTGCAGAAAAAATTGCTGGAAATTCCGGATGATTATCTGGTGGGAATTGTGCCGGCATCCGATACCGGTGCGGTGGAAATGGCGATGTGGTCGCTGCTGGGGGACCGCGGCGTTGACTGCCTGGCGTGGGAGAATTTCAGCGGCGATTGGCTCAATGACGTGGTGGCGCAGCTCAAGCTCCCTGACGTGCGGCAATTTAAGGCAGATTACGGCGATTTGCCGGATTTAAATGCGGTGGATACTGACCGTGATGTGGTGTTTGTGTGGAACGGTACGACTTCGGGTGTGCGGCTCCCTCATACTGATTGGATTAAGGCCGACCGCAAGGGATTGACGATTTGCGATGCGACATCGGCCGTATTTGCCTATGAAATGGATTGGCCGAAATTGGATGTGGTGACATGGTCATGGCAAAAAGTTTTGGGCGGTGAAGCGGCGCATGGCATGATTGTGCTCTCTCCGCGCGCGGTGGAACGACTGACCTCTTACACCCCGCCCCGTCCCTTGCCGAAAATTTTCCGCATGACGAATAAAGGCAAGTTGATTGAAGGGATTTTTAAAGGGGAGACGATCAATACGCCTTCGCTGCTCGCGGTGGAGGATTGCCTCGATGCGCTCAAATGGGTGGAGTCTCTTTCCCAAAACGGCCCGGCATGGCGCGCGACCATGGCGCGGTGTCAGGCTAATTTCGAGGTGATGCGCCAATGGGTGGCAAAAACCGATTGGGTCGATTTCCTGTGTACGGATGAGTCCGCGCGCTCCCGCACTTCGATTTGCTTTAAAATCGTTGATCCGTGGTTTACCGCATTTGACGAAGACACGCGCAAGGCCAAAATCAAGGATATGGTCGGATTGTTGGATAAGGAAGGTGTGGCGTATGATATAGCAAGCTATGCCTCTGCCCCTGCGGGGCTACGGGTTTGGGCCGGTGCCACGATTGAAAAATCCGATTTGGAAATCCTTTGTCCTTGGCTCGATTGGGCTTATGCCGAAATGAAGCAAAAATCCCAACAACAAGCCGCGTGAGGATATGGAGGAGTCACAATGGCTTCCGACTCCCCCCCGATTCCCCCCATCAATGTGCGTGGTCCGCGCGTCGCACCCGTTACCCCCGCGGTGATGGTCAGGATTGTGAGCTTGCCTCAAGGGCTTGAGGAAGCTTTGCAAAACAATCCGACATCGATGAAACTTGAAGGACAGATTGAGCGGCGCAATGACCAAGGCTCAACCATCCTGAAAACCGGCCACGGCGAAATGGAGATTATCCTAAAGGATCAACGCCATTTCCCCAATGGCAGCTCTTTAATACTTGAAATTCCTGCGGGTCGTCAGGCGCATTTGGCAACCATTCTTTCGCAATCTCCAAACCCGCTGCCGTCCCAATCCCCTCCCTCCGCTACCGAGAATTTGCCCACCCAGAATCAGGCCCAGAATCAGGCCCAGCTTAAGCCCCAGGCAGACACCCAAAACCTTGCATCCCCTGCCATTACTCTGGGTCGCGGCGGTATGCTTCAATCCCATATGATGGAAAGTTTTTTGCTCTATAATCTCGGTGCTGGTGAAGGCGGAATTGGCGGAGCAAATGGCGGTGCCCATACGGTCGGAAACGCGGTGGGCGCAATGGGCGCACCGAATGCTTTGTCCGCTCTTTTACACCTCACCCCCTTGAACGCATCACAAATTCAGGGTTTTTTAGGCTCAATGGGGGGCGACTATGCGGCCCCCACAGTGGGCAATTTTCTGGCGCAATTGCTTGCCGCACTTACTCAATCCGGATCAAACCAATCATCCACCGCTCAGGGTGCAAATTCTTCACTCACGCACTCTGCCGCAAATTTTTTTCTGCAGTTTCTCTCAAACCCCAATCAATCTGTGCCCTCAATGACTATGGCAGGGGCAGGGGCAGGTATGACAGGAATGGGCGCAGATTTATTGCCGCCCAACCTCCTAACCCAAATTCAAAAATTTTTGGGGCCGTTTGAGTCACCCCGGTCAGGGCCTCCCATAGGATCAGAGTCGGGAGCGGGATATCAAGGCGCGCCCGCACCGCTCACCGCTCAGGTTTTAGGGAGCAGCTCGGCAAGTGCCTCCTCCTCCGCGCCCGGCTTTGCAGCTTCAAATTTCGCTGTCGCAACGGGCCCGATTTTCCTCTCGCAATTCGCCGGATTCTCAAGCGACCATACCGCGATTTTCGCCCTGCTCAACGGTTTAAACCTGACAGGCGGCGTGCAATTTTATGCGCTTCAAAATTCCGGATATGCGGCCTCCATCTTAAATCATATCCACCGTGACCCGGGCCAGCTATTTTTGCTTGGGGCGCAAGGCTCCCTCGCCTCCTTGGACAATCCATCCGGCGGCAATTTGGGGCGACCCCAATTATGGAGCAATGAATTCGGCCCGGCCTGGACTACATTGGCCCAAATTTTTGATCTCCTCGGGGGGGACGAAAATTCCGCAACAAACCCAATAGCGGCCCAGGCTGCACAAACCCATGCGGCACAATTATATAATTTGTTCCCCTCCCCTGCGCACCCGCATCACCTTCCAATTTTGGCGATGTTGATGCTTGCGGTGGCGCGATCGGGGGATATCGAAGGATTTTTGCCTGAACCTATTTTGGAAACGCTGCGCCAAACGTCCAAAGGCAAAGCCCTTCTTGATCGTCTAAGCCTTGATATCAGCCAATTTGCGCGGATTGATCAAAACTTCCTCCCCACTGATTGGAAAGGCATGGTCATTCCCTTTAGCTGGCAAAACCAAATTTTTAAGGTGCCGATTTATTTCAAAGACGGATCAACCGAGGATGACAACGAACAGGATTTGGAGCGCCAACGCAAACGCCAGCTACGGTTCCTATTTGACCTACAGCTGAGTCGTATGGGCGGCGTGCAGGTCGATGGATTTTTGCAGTCTCAGCGACTTGATTTGATCTTGCGCACCAAAACCGCGCTCAGTCCCCTGATGCAACAGGATATGCGCAAACTTTACGCCGGGGCGGTGGAAAAATCTCACCTTGTGGGGGATATTTCTTTTCAATCCCGCGCCGATCAATGGGTGGATTTTTCTGCCCCGCAAGCGTCAGAAAATCATCTGGGCGTGAGTGTTTAGCACCTGAGAGAAAGATCAATCAATCGCTATGAACCTCACCCTCCCTGCGCTTTTTCATGATCCGTTGCTCATAAAATTATTTGCGGCGTTGGGTGCCGACCATCTGCGCTATGTTGGCGGATGTGTGCGCAATGCGGTGTTGGGGACACAAATTCATGACATTGACATGGCGACCACCCACTCCCCACAAAAAGTCATTGATATACTGGCCGAATATGGCATCAAAACCATTCCCACGGGGTTACAACACGGCACAGTGAGCGTTCCTTTTGGCCAATCCGTGATCGAAATTACCACCTTGCGCCGTGATGTCGCCACGGACGGGCGGCACGCAGTGGTGAGTTTTGAACATGATTGGGCGATTGACGCCGCACGCCGTGATTTCACCATCAATGCAGTATATATGGACCAAAACGGCCAAATTTTTGACCCGCTGGGCTTGGGGCTGCATGACCTCACCCATCGCCACGTGCGGTTTATCGGCGATGCCGCCACCCGCATTCACGAAGATCATTTACGCATTTTGCGTTTTTTTCGCTTTAGCCTTTATTACGCACATACGCTCGATCCCGACGGGCTTTTGGCCTGTGAGAAATTTGCCCGGTCTGTTGCAACGCTTTCAAAAGAGCGGGTGAGCGGCGAAATGTTTAAAATCATCACCCATGATGGATGTGTGAACATCCTGAAAATGATGCAGAATACGCGGATTTTACCAATGCTTTATGCACGATCTACCGATTGGCCACAGATCCTCAACCGCCTCATTGATTTGCAGCGCGCCGAATTGCAAGGTGATGAGACACAAAATCAGTCCAAAACACACCCTGCCGCCGACATAATCTTGTGCCAACGCATTGTGGCACTGTGCGGGCCGCGAAAATGCCTTCCGAAAAACTCGGGTAAAATTTTGCCGATTTCCGCCCACTTAAGCCTTAGTCGCGCGCAGTCAACCCTCATCAAAAAATTCGCAAAATTGGTGACTTCAAAGAAAAAATGGGCATTGTTTGACTTTAATCTATTGCGTCATGAAAACGGCGAGGATTTCGCCCGCGCCGCCGCGATGACGCTCCATGCCCATGGAAAAATTGAGGCTACGGAGCTCCAAAAATGGCAAAATTTTCAAATCAATGATCCGCACTTAACACCTCCCTTTAAAGCCAAAGATTATATGGCCAAGGGCCTTCACGGCGCACAATTGGGTAAAGCCATCAAATCAGCCACCCGCAGATGGTTAATGGAATATTCCAAATAAAAACTATAAATTGCAAATATAATTTCTATTTTTTATATTTCATAAACATAAAATAACAAAAACTACATTTTTTACATTTTTTTAAGGAACTCAGTTGGCATCGAATAGTTAGCCTATCACAATCCCCCCATATGATGTTTTTTTTCGGGGATTGGTTTAACCCATATAGGAAAGGACTTATATTATGCCTACACATGATGAAAATGCAAAAAATCAACGCGATGCTCAACCGCAAAAAAACCCACGTGAAGATCAGAGCGGAAAATATCAGCAAGGTTCCGATCGTGCGAAAGAAGGCATTGTTAATTTAAGATAGGTAAGGTGCCATTCCACTTGGCCATGATCAAGAGGACGGAGTAACGGAGCATATCCTGTGATTTGCTGTAGCATTTGGATTTGCGGCGCAAGCGAGCAAGGTAATGACGAAAGATGCTGTTGTATCCC
>JAEUKN010000080.1 GCA_016794305.1 Alphaproteobacteria bacterium
AGCAATTGACGCGCGCTCATCTCATCAATGCCCCGTGATTTCATGTAAAAAATTGGCGTTTCATCCAATTCCCCGGTGGTGGTGCCGTGGGAACATTTCACGTCATCGGCATAAATCTCTAGCTCCGGCTTAACATCCATCTCGGCCAAGGGTGAGAGTAACAGATGATTGGACAATTGATACCCATCGGTTTTTTGCGCATTTTGATGCACATGAATTTTGCCTTGATAAACCCCGCGGGCTTGGTCCCGCAGGATGGTTTTAAAATATTGCGATGACCGGCAATGCGGGGCCATATGGTTGATTTTTACCGTCACATCCCCATGCGATTTCCGGTCCAGCAGATTAATCCCCGCCAGGTCGGCGATGCTGTGCGGCCCCAACAAATCCACACTCATCTGATGGCGCAAAAATCCGCGACCGGTATTGGTCAATGTAAAATAAAGTTCCGCTGCTTGCCCCATCCGGATATGGGTATCACAAAGGCTCACACTACCGGCCTCATCAGCCATTTGTCGGTCCAGATTAAGGCTCGCGCGCGGGGCCAGATCAATCTCCATCCGCATATTTTTCCAGTACGCCGCATTTTTTGCCTGATTTTCTTGCTGATTCCGTTCGTGCGCCGCCTGATATTCGAAAATTGTGAGCGACGCCCCTTCTCCCACCTCAATCACCACATGACCGGGTAAATAAGAATGCGGCGAAGCAAGTAGAGCCAGCTGCACATGCCCTGATTGCTGCGCCGGCACCGTGATTTTGAGTCGCTCCGGATTTTGATCAATGAGGATGCCTGAAGCGTGAGGGGATGCAGATTGTTCAGTGTGTGCCGCCCCAAACGGAGCATGTAGAATTTTCCAAGGAGTTAGGGATTTTTCCGACGTTAACCCCGTCAACCCAGCCAGTGCCGCGCGAATATCGGAATATTTCCATTCCTCCCCCCGCCCGAAATCAGCCGTGACCGCTTCAAGACAATTGATGTGGCCTGTAGTTTGAAGTGCAAGAGGTGAGAGAGGCAAAAGAGTCATGCGCGATCCAGTAAAATATTTTCTAAATTCTCAAGCGTTAGAAGCAGTGCGCCCGGATCATTGCGCGGTTTAAATTCAATGGAATTGGACTCAAGTGTTTTGGAACTCACCACAACGCGGCGTGGCATTCCCAAAAGATCAGCATCAGAAAATTTTTCACCGGCCCGAACATCCATGCGGTCATCATATAAAACCGAAATCCCAGATTTTATCAG
>JAEUKN010000081.1 GCA_016794305.1 Alphaproteobacteria bacterium
GGGAAAATATGATTCACTGTATTTTTATGCAGGAGGATCGAGCATGGGACATAAATGGGTTAAAGTGAGCGAGGCTTTGAGTGCTGAAGAGCTGCGGAAACTGGCGCGGCGAGAGAAAAACGGGCGCGTGTCATCGCGGATATTTGCGTTGGCGAATGTGTTGGAGGGGATGAGCCGTGACGCCGCGGCGCGCCACGCCGGGATGACGCGCCAGACGCTGTGCGATTGGGTTCACCGCTATAATCACGAGGGCGTGGCGGGGCTCAAAGACCGCGCAAAAGGCCGCCCACAGCGGATTTTGACGCCGGAGCAGGAGGCTCAGTTTAAAGAGATTGTCGCCAAAGGGCCCGAACTGCCGCTCGTGCGCTGGCGCTGCGCTGACTTAAAGGCGGTGATTAAGGAGCGTTTCGGCGTGGAATGCCATGAACGCAGCGTGGGGAAATTGCTCCGTCGGCTAGACTTTGTGCGGGTTTCCGTGCGGCCCCGACATCCGGACTCCGACCCGGAAGCCCAAGAGGATTTTAAAAAAACTTTGCCGCCAAGGTGGCCGAAATCGTGCCCGAACAAGCCCGCGGAAAGCCGCTGGAGCTATGGTTTCAAGACGAAGCACGGGTCGGGCAAAAGGGCACGCTAACGCATATCTGGGCCGCACGCGGATCGCGCCCGCGCATGGACAGGGACCAAGGATATCAATGCGCCTATATCCTTGGCGCGGTGTGTCCCGCGCAGGATAAGGGCGCGGCCATCGTCATGCCGAACGCCAATACTCATGCGATGAATGATACCAACTCACTAATGAACGGACTCAGTTGAAAAGGGGGGATTCCCAGGCGGGGGAAAATATGATTCACTGTATTTTTATGCAGGAGGATCGAGCATGGGACATAAATGGGTTAAAGTGAGCGAGGCTTTGAGTGCTGAAGAGCTGCGGAAACTGGCGCGGAGAGAGAAAAACGGGCGTGTGTCATCGCGGATATTTGCGTTGGCGAATGTGCTGGAGGGGATGAGCCGTGAGGCCGCGGCGCGCCACGCCGGGATGACGCGCCAGACGCTGTGCGATTGGGTTCACCGCTATAATCACGAGGGTGTGTCGGGGCTCAAAGACCGCGCAAAAGGCCGCCCACAGCGGATTTTGACGCCGGAGCAGGAGGCTCAGTTTAAAGAGATTGTCGCCAAAGGGCC
>JAEUKN010000082.1 GCA_016794305.1 Alphaproteobacteria bacterium
TATACCCTGATTCATGAATGACCCGAAGAAATGGGTTGACTTGGGGGGGATTTTTGATTCTAAAGATAGGTATGAGAAGAGGGAATTTTTTAGATGCCGATAGCCGGCAAAGATTACTTGATATGGCGCGGGATGGTTCATCGCCGCACCGGTTGAGCCGTCGAGCGAATGGGCTTTTGCTGCTGGACGGCGGGATGGGGTATGAACAGATTGCAAAAGTACTATTTGTTGATGACGATACCGTGCGAACATGGCGCGAAGCGTACGAGCGCGATGGAATGGACAGTCTTACCCTGCACCCATGGGCCAATAACGGGTGTGAGTGCCGTTTAAGTGCGGACCAGCAAGAGAGCCTCGCCGCATGGATGCACGAGGTTGTGCCGCCCACGACGCGCGAAGTCGGGGCATGGATTGCCGCGCAGACGGGCGTTGTATATACAAGCCGTTCAGGATTGAGCACCTTACTGGGGCGGCTTGGGTTTGAATATAAAGCCCCCAAAGTCGTACCGCGCGAACTGGATGTTGCTGCTCAGGAGGCGTTTATCAAGAATTACAATGTCCTTCTGAATGGGCTGGAGGCCAACGAAACCGTGGTGTTTGCTGATGCCGTGCACCCGACCCATGCGGCGCGCTCTGCGGGATGTTGGGTTGCCAAAAACGCACGTGTGGCGATTGAACAAACAAGCGGCCGTCAGCGGCTCAATATTCATGGGGCTCTGGATCTTGAGAGCGGAAACACGCAGATGATTGATGTGGAAACCGTCGATGCGCACAGCACAATTGCCCTGCTTTCTGCGCTGGAAAACCGATACAAAGACAAAGCAATGATCCATGTTTTTCTAGACAATGCAAGGTATCATCATGCGCGCATCGTGCAAGAATGGCTCTCGCGGCCGGATTGTCGAATAAAGTTGCATTTTCTGCCCGCTTATTGCCCGCACCTGAACCCAATCGAACGATTATGGGGCCTCACGCACAAACATGTCACCCATAATCGATGTTATAGGACGTTCAGCCAGTTCGCCACAACATTCCTGACTTTCCTACGCACAGAGGTGCCCAAAAAATGGACATCTTTCCGCGATACTGTCTCAGACAATTTCCGCATTATCAACCCACAAACTTTTCGACTCGTCAATTGATCAGGGTATATA
>JAEUKN010000083.1 GCA_016794305.1 Alphaproteobacteria bacterium
GATCACCTTGGGCTTGCCGCGTTTTTGCACCAGGGCCTCCAGCTCCCGCACCACGCGCAGGCCCGGCATGGAGGTGTCCGCCACCAGGGTGAGACATTCACGCGAACACTGGTCCAGTACGCTTAGACCATTTTTTGGATAGGTGGAATCAAAAAAATGGTCTAAGTATTTTTTTTGTCGCATTTTGTTACGATTAACCGGCTTCCACTTAATCGCAAAATGCTCTAAAACCCTGAATCTCCGGCCGTCTATCAGGGCATCGCTCATAAAATCGAGGCTCCACACCTGATTGATGCTATCCGCCTTTGGCAGCGGCGCCCGCGTGCCGGTGGCTTTCTTACGGCCTTTCCTGCGCTTGACTGTCAGATTCTCCTCCCGGTAAATGCGCCGGATTTTCTTGATGTTATCGGCAAAGCCCTCTCGCCGCAGAAGCACCGCCAGCCGCCGATAGCCAAATCGTCTGCGCTCGGCCGCAAGGGTTTTAAGGCGCTCTCGCAAATCCGTATCGGGGGCGCGCGTGAAACAGTAACGGATAAGTGCGCGTGTCGCGCCCAGTATGCGGCACGCCCGCCGTTCGCTTACCTCATGCGTTTCTTTGATATACGCCACAGCTTCACGCCGCTCCTGTGGCGTCACCACTTTTTTGAGTTCACGTCCTTTAGAATCGCGTTATCCAGCATTGTCTCGGCCAGCAGCTTCTTCAACTGGTTGTTCTCGACCTCAAGCGCGCGGAGCTTCTTGGCGTCAGACACTTCCATCCCGCCAAACTTCGCTTTCCATTTGTAAAACGTCGCAGGCGAGATCCCGTGACGACGGCATAAATCCCCCGTTCCGGCTCCAGCCTCCGCCTCCTTCAAGACCTTGATAATCTGTTCTTCGCTAAATCTCTTCTTCATCGTCTGCTCTTTCTTCCCATCAGGGATGCTTATGTCTAGCAGACTCTACCAACTTTTGGACTATTTTTCGGGGAGCAGGTCATAAGGGTGAAACAAAGCTACTGTGAAAACATCTGTTTTGAAGGCGTGTAGGGTAATATTCTAACCGGCAGAGCGATCCATGCAAAAAACTCAATGCTGATGTTTAAAAATAATGTTACTTATTTTCAAAGAGTTA
>JAEUKN010000084.1:0-529 GCA_016794305.1 Alphaproteobacteria bacterium
CATAGGCGGCATGCGGAAACAACGCACACAGAGCCGTCATCATCACAATCAAAATTATTCTATGCGCCATGCGACATCCGCCCGTTGTATCGTTTCATAAACCAATCCTTTGATTTCCCCGAGGTAAATTGCCCGCCCGTTATGCACCACGCCGAAGGCCGCGCCGCTTTCGCCCCGGCGATAGACGATATCACCCCTTTGCGCCGTCAGCGGTTTGATGCGGGAAAAATGCGCGTCCAGAATGCCCGGCTGCGATAGGCCGTATTGTTTTAACAGCTCAAAAGCTTCCTCTTTGGAGTGATAGCGTCCGCGCGCATTTTCCGCCGGATCAATCCCGCATAAGAGATTGCACACATCCGCCGCATATAACACGCAATCATGCGTGCCCCATGCAAACTCGGCATCGTTCAAGGATTGCAAATACTCCGACAAACGCCGCTCCCAACCTTCGATTCTCATCGCACATTCCTCATGACACGGTTATTATAACCTGCTCAGAATCTCGCTGCGGCACAGGATTTTTGTAGTT
>JAEUKN010000084.1:539-1066 GCA_016794305.1 Alphaproteobacteria bacterium
TGCCAAGGCCCCGATCAAGGTCACAGAGGAAAACGTGCTCGATTATCTGCGCATCAGGATAAAATCATAGGTTTCGAGAACCGCACCGGATCGTACATAGATGTACTTGGAGGAGGAAGCACAGAAATGCTGCAAAAAGCCAAAGTCGCAGGTGAGATAATGAATAGGTTATTAAGACTCGACTCCCACACCCCAATTAATCTCCAAATCCTCAATTTTCGCGACATAGTCAAAGCCGCGATCATTGGGGAAATAGGTTTTTTGATCCTCTGCCGTATATTGCCGCGAGCGCACCACGCGCAAATCGACCAGATCGGATTCGGCGTTCAGCGCAACGGTGCAGGTTGCGCCTGAATCTTGGGCCTCCATCACATCCATTTTGCCTGAAAAAATCAGGTACGGATCATTGATTAAGCCGCCGTGATCATCCAGAACCGCGAAATAACAAGAGGCCTTGCGATTTTGATAGTCTTCAGACAAGGCCAGAGACAAAATGGAGGTCGGAACGCCGCTGAGCGTCAACCGGG
>JAEUKN010000085.1 GCA_016794305.1 Alphaproteobacteria bacterium
CCTTCATTCATCGCAATTGGCGCAATGAGTTTAACGGTCAAATTCACGTTATCCCCGGGCATCACCATCTCGGCACCTTCAGGCAAGCTTACCTCTCCCGTAACGTCCGTTGTGCGGAAGTAAAATTGCGGGCGGTAATTCGCAAAGAACGGCGTGTGACGGCCACCTTCCTCTTTCGAGAGAATATAAGTCTCAGCGGTGAATTTCGTGTGTGGCTTGATTGATCCGGGCGCACAAAGCACCTGACCGCGCTCAACATCCTCACGTTTCGTACCGCGCAACAACGCACCGATATTGTCCCCGGCTTGCCCTTGATCCAGCAATTTGCGGAACATTTCAACTCCGGTCACGGTGGTTTTGGTGGTGGCACGAATGCCCACGATTTCAATCTCCTCACCCACCTTGATGATCCCTTGCTCAACACGCCCGGTCACAACCGTTCCACGGCCGGAGATCGAGAACACGTCCTCAACAGGCATCAAGAATGGCTTGTCCACAGGACGCTCAGGTTGCGGGATATAGCTATCCACAGCCTCCATCAGTTCCAGCACTTTTTGTTTGCCGATGGCGTCATCACGACCTTCCAAAGCAGCCAAAGCCGATCCCTTCACGATAGGAATATCATCGCCGGGGAAGTCGTAGGAAGAGAGCAATTCACGCACTTCCATTTCCACCAGTTCAAGCAATTCTTCATCATCCACTTGGTCCACTTTGTTCATGAACACAACCAGCGCAGGAACACCCACCTGACGGGCGAGCAAGATATGCTCACGTGTTTGCGGCATTGGACCGTCCGCGGCAGATACGACCAAAATCGCGCCATCCATCTGGGCCGCGCCGGTGATCATGTTTTTAACATAGTCTGCGTGACCGGGGCAATCCACGTGCGCATAGTGGCGTTTGCCGGTTTCATATTCCACGTGTGATGTCGAAATCGTGATCCCGCGTGCTTTTTCTTCAGGCGATTTGTCAATCTGGTCATATGCCATCGCAGTCGCGCCGCCGACTTCCGCCAATACTTTCGTAATCGCCGC
>JAEUKN010000086.1 GCA_016794305.1 Alphaproteobacteria bacterium
ACATCCCCCACTGTTCCTTCTGTATGGGTAATAATAGTTCCGCATCCGGTCCGCGAGGTGATCCACGCAAACATAGTGGAGGTACCAGTGGTAAAAAATATAGAAATACTCCCTATGGCGGTGGTTAGTGTTAAGGAGGCACTGGCTTTTAGCCCTCCAAAGTAATCATATAGTGCGGAAGACCATCCAAAATCGGCCCCAATATCGAAATCAAAACCAAGCGCATAAGCGGGATTTGAAATGAGAAGGAAAGTAAAAGCAAATAACAAAAGTGAGGCTATACGACAGCCAAAGGAAGTGGCCCAGAAACGCGCAAAAGCCAAATTTTTTTGTGCACTCACCATTCACACCACGCTCAAAACCGTTTATTCGGTTATTTTTAATCTATACTTCTATTCAACCATAAAATTGCATAAAATTCAATCTTTTTTCTGAGTTTTGGAAATGGGTTGTGAAATGGCGGCGTGGCTAAGAACCTGTTCATAATCTCTACTCTGGCTTTGGCTTTTCACGGTATTTCTGCGCTTCCGCTTCTCACGTACCCTTAAGTACGATCCGATGCGGTTCTCGAAAAACCGCAAAAATCCTGTGCCATAGCGAGATTCTGAACAGGTTCTAAATAGTTGGGTTTTTAAACTCAATCCGAGCAAAGCCCTAATTTTTGCCCAAATTCTTTGCTCTGCGGCGTTGGACGGAGGAAGGAATATTGAGCGATTCGCGGTATTTTGCCACAGTCCGCCGCGCGGCAAAAATACCTTCCTTTTTTAAAATATCCGCCAAATCATCGTCGGAGAGGATATTTTTCGGGTCTTCGGCATCAATTAACTGCCTGATGCGTGATTTTACTGCCTGCGAAGACAGTGCGACGCCGTCGGCGCCGTCAATCGCGGAGGTAAAGAAAAATTTTAGTTCAAATAGGCCGCGCGGCGTGCCGATAAATTTACCCGTGGTGACTCGGCTCACGGTGCTTTCATGAAGGTCAACGCTTTCCGCGACTTCGCGCAGAG
>JAEUKN010000087.1 GCA_016794305.1 Alphaproteobacteria bacterium
CGCGCTCAGGGAACGGGAAGATCTTTCAAGGTTGTAAAGATTTCCTGATATTAGGATAGTCTTCGCCTTTCAAGGGTCAGATCCATAGAAAATCGTTTTGTAACTTGTTGGTCAGATCGTTAAAGATCATCTCGACGATGGGGACGAAATCAGGTAATATTCTGACGAAAATGTCCTGAAAAGTCTTGTGAACCGTTAAGCAGGAGTATCCCATCCGTTGTCAATTGTCGCCGCAACAGCCCTGAAAATCGAGGACAAGGTGTGTGGTTATCTGAAAGATCTCAATGCTCCCCAACGTCAAGCCGTTGAAACGCTTGAAGGGCCTGTCCTTCTCCTTGCGGGGGCAGGGACGGGTAAAACACGCGCCCTTACAACCCGCATCGCTCATATTTTGATGTTGAAGAAAGCGTGGCCTTCGCAAATTTTGGCCGTGACCTTCACCAATAAGGCTTCCCAGGAAATGCGAGAGCGTATTGCTCATTTAATCGGGAATTCGACAGAAGGTCTTTGGTTGGGTACGTTTCACGCACTGGGTGTGAAGATCCTTCGCAGACACGCCGAACTTGCGGGATTAAAATCAAATTTCACCATTCTTGATACCGATGATCAGCTTCGTCTTTTGAAGCAGATTCTGAAAGCTGACAATATAGATGAAAAAAGATGGCCGCCGCGCCTTCTGCAAAGTGTGATCGGTCGTTGGAAAGATCGGGGATATTTTCCTGACAAGGTTCCCCAGCATGAACTTTCGCAAGACGAGACGAAACTCACCCTTGGGATTTACAAAACCTATCAAGAACGCCTTAAAATCCTGAACGCTGTTGATTTTGGCGATTTGCTGTTGCATTGTATCGCGATTTTTTCCAGTCACACCGATGTATTGCAGCAGTATCAACAGCAATTTCGTTATATCCTGGTCGATGAGTACCAGGATACGAATGTCGCGCAATATATCTGGCTGAGGTTGCTGGCGATGGGACACCATAACATTT
>JAEUKN010000088.1 GCA_016794305.1 Alphaproteobacteria bacterium
CATGGACTCCCCCGGCCGCGATAACGTATGGCACCGCGCTGAGTGCTACCCAACTGAATGCAACCTCCGGAGGCGTGCCCGGTACATTTACCTACACCCCGGCATCGGGATCGATTTTAAATGCAGGTAATCAAAACCTGTCGGTAGATTTTACACCGGCCGATAATGCGAACTATAATGCTGTACTTGGAACCACTGTTCAGCTTACAGTAAACAAAGCCACACCGGTAATTACATGGACTCCCCCGGCCGCGATAACGTATGGCACCGCGCTGAGTGCTACCCAACTGAATGCCACTTCCGGAGGCGTGGCTGGCACGTTTACTTATACCCCGGCATCGGGATCGATTTTAAATGCAGGTAACCAAAACCTGTCGGTAGATTTTACGCCTGCCAATCCGGCTAACTATAATGCTGTACTCGGAACCACCGTTTCGATTACAGTAAACAAAGCCACACCGGTAATCACATGGACTCCCCCGGCCGCGATAACGTATGGCACCGCGCTGAGTGCTACCCAACTGAATGCTACCTCCGGAGGCGTGCCCGGTACATTTACCTACACCCCGGCATCGGGATCGATTTTAAATGCAGGTAATCAAAACCTGTCGGTAGATTTTACACCGGCCGATAATGCGAACTATAATGCTGTACTTGGAACCACTGTTCAGCTTACAGTAAACAAAGCCACACCGGTAATTACATGGACTCCCCCGGCCGCGATAACATATGGCACCGCGCTGAGTGCTACCCAACTGAATGCCACTTCCGGAGGCGTGGCCGGCACGTTTACGTATACTCCGGTATCGGGATCGATTTTAAATGCAGGTAACCAAAACCTGTCGGTAGATTTTACGCCTGCCAACCCGGCTAACTATAATGCTGTACTCGGAACCATCGTTCAGCTTACGGTAAACAAAGCCACACCGGTAATCACATGGACTCCCCCGAGCGCGA
>JAEUKN010000089.1 GCA_016794305.1 Alphaproteobacteria bacterium
TATCGGTATTTTTGACACTTTGTGCATCAACGATGAGAAATCGGGTTTCGCGTTCCCGACCAAGGTTTTGGCGTGTGCGGCCAACCACATTTTTTTAAAGCCTCTTCCAACAGGCTGAGGCCATGATCTTTTTTTTCGCTCCATTGTTGAAAGTAAGAATGGCACGTCCGCCATTTCGGAAAGTCAGAAGGTAACATCCGCCATTGGCACCCGCTCTTTAAAAGATACAAAATACCACAGAAAACCTCATATAAATCAATCGTTCTTGGCCGCGTTTTCTTCCTCGCTCGCATTAAAATCGGTTCAACCTCTCGTTCAAAAATCTCTCGTTTAATGTCGCTTGGATATTTTTGTCTCATCATGTCCTCTCTTCCTCTGAGGACCCTTTGAATCACATCTATCTTAAAAGATTATGAACAGGCTCTTAAATCTGGACTAAAGTTTGGGAGCAGGTCACTTTATATATCCATTCAAACGCGGCTTAGGGTAATGGATGTCCCAAATTGCAAGTTCGGGCATTCCCCCGATAGATTGAAGCGACTGAAAATATCAATCTTTGTTCTTAAGTTCTACAATTTTTTAACAAGGGAGATAATTTCATCGCGCAAACTTTTATCAACTGTGCGCATAAAATTTATGAATTCGTCATCTATTACCTTATTTTCATCGCCAATATCTTTTATCAATTCATAGGGCTGTACACCCAAATGCGGGGCAATTCTCTCCATCCATTTTTGGGTCAATTGCCTTTGACCACCTTCCAAATATTGAATCATTCTCAATGATGTTCCACATAATTCCGCAAGCGTTTCCAAGGTGATATGCCTATTTTTTCGCAATATCTTGATGCGATTAGACATAGCCGAGCCTTCCACCCCCATCTACACCAATCGGCTTTGATCCAGCGCGGCTTTGATAAAGGAGACAAAGAGCGG
>JAEUKN010000008.1 GCA_016794305.1 Alphaproteobacteria bacterium
CCTGGGAAATAAACATACACGTCACAACCACCGTCATGCCGAAATCCGGTTGCAACAGCAGCAAAGTGATGGTGAGGAGATAGAGCCCCGTACTGATCCAATATCCGGGGATATTGGCGTGTTGCTTTTGGTGGGCAATCAGCCAGGCGGTCATGAGGGCAAAGGACGGCTTAGCAAACTCACTGGGTTGGAGCGAAAACCCAAACAGCGACACCCACCTATGCGCCCCCTTAATATCCACCACAGTGAACAGTACAATTCCCATCATCAGGATTGAAAACACAAACAAAAGCGACCCCAAGCGGCGGATGAGTCGATGATCCAACAGCGAGACAAAAATCATAATCGTCGCCGCTGGAATAGCAAACATAATATGCCGTGTGATAAAATGGGTGGGCGATGTACCAATGCGCACAGCCACCGCCGGTGAGGCCGAGGCAACCATGCCAATGCCAATCACGATCAGGGTTAAGAGCGCAAACAACATTGCCTTATCGACCGTCCACCACCAACGCGAAATGCCGGACCGGTCAGTCCGTTCAAAATAACTGGCGAAATTGGAAAAAGAATGGGGCATGGCTTACCGGCCCTTCATCAACGCAATTTGAGGGTGGAGAGCCCGATGAGGGCCAAAATCATGGCAATGATCCAAAACCTTATGACTACGGTGGGTTCGGCCCATCCTTTTTTCTCAAAATGATGGTGAATCGGGGCCATCAGAAACACGCGCTTGCCGCGCAGCTTGAACGAGAGCACCTGTATCATCACCGACAAAGTTTCCATCACAAACAACCCGCCGATAATCGCCAGCACCAATTCATGTTTGACCATGATGGCGATGGTCCCCAGCACCCCGCCCATCGCGAGCGAGCCGGTATCGCCCATAAAAATCATCGCCGGGGGCGCATTAAACCACAAAAATCCCATCGCCCCGCCGACCAACGCGCCGCATAAAATCGAGAGTTCCGCCGTGCCCGGCACATACGGAATTTGCAGATATTCCGAGAAATCAACCCGCCCCACCAGATAGGCAATGAGCCCAAAACACGCCGCCACAATCGCCACCGGCACGGTTGCCAACCCGTCCAGACCATCGGTTAAATTCACCGCATTTGATGCCCCAATCATGACAAACATTGACCAGGCAAAAAAGAAAATGCCGAGCGGAATATAGTAATGTTTGAAAAACGGAATGGCGATTTTTGTGGCGATTTCATCGGGCAGGCAAAACACGATTCCACCCGTTGCGATTAAGCTAATCGCCGCTTGCCCCAACAATTTTTTACGCGCCGAAAGCCCGGCGGCATTGCGTTTGGTGAGCTTTAAAAAATCATCGCCAAAGCCCAACGCACCAAACCCCACCATCACCACCAAGGCAATCCAGATAAACGGATTGGCAAGTGACGCCCACAGCAAGGTTGACACAGTGACCGATGTTAAAATCATCAGCCCACCCATGGTGGGGGTTCCGGCTTTTTTTAGGTGAGTTTCGGGACCGTCCGTACGGATAGGTTGCCCCGATCCCTGAAGCGATTTCAACCATTCGATCATCCGCGGACCGATATAGAGTGAGAGGCAAAACGCCGTCAGCACCGCGCACACCGTGCGAAAGGACACATAATTGAACAAGTTAAAAAAGATATTTAATCCCTTAAGATATCCTAACAGTTCCAGCATGATTGTCTCTCTTCCAAAGTTTGATCCGTAATTTGATCCGTTTTTTTATATTTTTTGTGCAGTTTAGTCTAAATTTTGTGCGCAGCAATTTTATAAAAATTTTTGATGCGCACACTCTAACGATTGGCCGCATCGCTCATTTTGTCGGGCCATTTTTTGGGAATTTCGCGCAATGCTTCGACCACCATCTGCATGCGTGGAATTTGCCCGCCGCCGCGCGATCCCTTAATCAACACCACATCCCCCGGAACCAACACATCGGGCACAATTTGTGCAAGTTCGGGCGAGTCATTCGTATGCGCTCCGCGATTTTGTTCGGGGATGGCATCATAGAGATTTTTCATCAGGGGCCCGCATGTGTACACCAAATCCACTCCCGCGGCCTGAAGCGGCAGGGCCAAATCGCGGTGAATTTGCGGCGCGTTGGATCCCAATTCATACATATCGCCCAAAATGGCTATGCGCCGTCCACCACGCCCCGGGTCGATCAGGGCCATGACCTTGAACGCGGCCTCCATCGCGACGGGGGATGCGTTGTAACTTTCGTCAATCAGAGTCACGGGGTTTTGCGCATCACCGACATTGATATATTCACGCGACCCGCGACCCGCAGGCGGTGCAAAATCCCGCAGCCCCGCAATGGATTGCTGCAGGTCATATCCCAATAATTTTACGGCCAATAACACCGAAAGTGCATTGAGTGCCAAATGTTCGCCAGAGTCTTTGAGCATGAATTCAACATCTTCACCGCAAATGCGCGCACGCACCCGTGTGCCGTTGCGGGCCACAAGGCAATCTAACAGCCGGGCATCCGCCCCGTCATGCCGACCAAAGGAGAAAATTTTGGTGACTCCGCTCTCTTTCGCAAGGGAAGAGAGGAGATCATATTGCGCATTATCACGATTGAGAATGGCCAAACCGTGCGCATCCATACTTGTGAAAATTTCGGCCTTCGCACGCGCGATGCCCTCAATCCCATCTGCAAAATTTTCCATGTGAACGGGCGCAATATTGGTGATAATGGCCACGTGCGGGCGCACCATATCGGTTAAATGCGCCATTTCGCCCGTGTGATTCATGCCCATTTCAAAAATGCCGAAATCACTCCCCTGTGGCATAGTGCATAGGGTCAACGGCACCCCCCAATGATTGTTAAAACTTTTTTGCGAGGCATGAATTTGCCCAAACGGCGCAAAGGCATGTTGCAACATTTGCCGTGTCCCGGTCTTGCCCACACTGCCCGTTACGGCGATGATTTTTGCCCCTGTGCCGGCGCGCGCATAGCGGCCCAATTGTTCCAACGCTTTTAAACTATCCTCAACCAAGATGAGCTTATCGGGAGAGATTCCGGACAAATTCCGCTCTGCAATCACCGCAACGGCACCGTTTTCAATGGCTTTGGCGGCATAATCATGCCCGTCCATTTTATCACCCTTGAGGCAGAGAAAAATATTTCCCGGCACAATGCTCCGGCTGTCAATTGATACGCCGCACGCGGTCCATGAGGGGGGAATAGCATCATCATGCAGTGGTTTTGGGGCGTGTGCCTTTAAATCTAACTGAGCGTTTGACCCAAGAGCGGCCAAAACATCTGCTGCACTCCAGATACAGGAAAGATGCGGGTTGTGATTATGCTGCGCAGCATTGCGGGTGACGCCGCAGGAGGAAGAAGCGGAGGAAGTTGCGGGGGAAGCGGAGGAAGAAGAGGCGGGCGGTGCAATCGGCGGGGTCATGGGCGGAACTTTCTTGAGAGAGAATGTGCGAAAATTAAAAGCGGAAGAAGTTAGAAAAAATTAGAAGTTGGGATCGGTAAATGAGGTAAAGAGAAGGGAGAGGAAAGATAGATGGGAAAAGGATGAGAGGGATAAACAGGGAAAACGGGAGGGATCAGCAAAGTAAGAGAAAAAAATTTTTAGGGCGAGAACACCTCCGTAATGGCCGCATGCGCGACCTCGCTATCATCAAAATCGTCAACATGATCGGCAAAAATTTGGCCGCGTTCATGGCCTTTGCCGGCGATGATCAAAATGTCGTTGGGTTTTAAATCTGTGACAGCTTGATAAATGGCCTCACGGCGGGTTGGACAATTGCTAAAATTTTTACCCTTTATGCCGCGAATAATTTCGGCGCGGATGGTGGCGGGGTCTTCACTGCGGGGGTTATCGTCAGTGACATAAACGTGATCACTCAGGCGCGCGGCAATGCCCCCCATGATCGGGCGTTTGGTTTTATCGCGGTCGCCGCCGCACCCAAACACGCATAAAATCCGGCCATTTTGTTGCGATATTTGCTGCGATATTTGTTGTTGGGATTGGTGATCGCGCACATTGCGCAAAACTGTTTCCAACCCGTCGGGTGTGTGCGCATAATCAACAAACACGGCGCGGTCATCGGGTGTGCCCGGAATTTTTTGCAACCGTCCGGGGACGGCAGAAATTGAAGGGATAACGGCCAATATATCCTCAATTTTAAATCGTTCCTCACTCAGGATGATTCCGATTGTGCAGAGCATATTGCTCAACTGAAATTCACCGATCAAGGGCAGGGAAAATTCATATGGATGACCGAAGATTTCCACGATCACATCTTGTCCGGTCAAAAGCGGGCGGCGGTTTAAAATTTTTAAATCTGCACCGCGCGAACCGTAGCCCCAGCAGCGGATTTTGCGGGTGCGACATATGGTTTGAATGGTTTCAAATTCGGGCGTATCGGCATTGATCACTGCTGTACCCATTGGATCAAGCAGTTCAGAAAATAATTTAAGTTTGGCCGCACGATAGGCGTTCATATCCCCATGATAATCCAGATGATCCTGCGTCAAATTGGTGAAACCCGCGGCCCGGATCGGTAGAAAATCAAGTCGGTGTTGGTCAATGCCGATTGATGATGCCTCAATCGCGACATGATCAATTTTTTGACGTGCTAAATTTTGCAGATTTTCATGCAGCATAAGCGCATCGGGTGTGGTGAGTTTAAAATCAAACACCTGATTTTGCGTGATGATCCCCATGGTGCCGATGGAGGCAGACGGGCGGCCCAGCAAGCCCCAAATTTCGCGGCAAAAATGCACGGTTGAAGATTTGCCGTTGGTACCCGTTACCGCCGCAATAAAGCTAGGCTTTACGGGGTAGGTTTGCGCGGCATAAAAGGCAAATGCAGCGCGGGCATTTCCCACGATGGTAAAACCAATATGCGGAAATTGGGATTGCAGCAATTCCAGTTTTGCTGCATCTTTTGCTGCATCCGTCCCCGCAGCATTTTGATCCATCACAATATGCGCGGCGCCCGAATGAATGGCGGCACCCACATAATCCAATCCGTTATTTTTTGAGCCGTTCAGGGCAAAAAAAACATTGCCCGGTTTGACGTGGCGGCTGTCGCAGCATAGTCCGGAGTGAGGGGGTAAAGAAGGGTATGGTTTCATCATCAATGATCCTCACTGCCTTTATCCGCAACATATTGCAACAGAGGATCAGAGATGTCGGCAGCATCGCGCGCAGGCTGCATAGCCGTGAGCCCGCCCATCGCCGCCACAACCCTTCCCACAGCCGGAGCCGCGACCCATCCGGCGGTGGCGTAACCGTAGCTGGATTTGTTCGGGTGCGGTTCATCCACCAAAATCATGATTGCGTATTTCGGGTCATAAATCGGGAAGGATCCGACAAACACCGCGATGCGTTTATCGCCTTCATACCGTCCGTGAATATTTTTTTCTGCCGTACCGGTTTTTCCGCCCACTTCATATCCTGGCACATCGGCTTTTCGCGCCGTGCCGTGGGAGACCACAAGCCGCAGCAATTGCCGCATTTTGAGTGAGGTTTCGCGGGAAATAATGCGGGTGCGGGTTTGAGTTTTATTTGCGTCCGCGCCATCTTCAACCAAGTGCGGTGTGACCTTTAATCCGCCGTTAATCACCGCAGAGGCCGCCGAAACCAATTGCAACGGAGTCACCGCAATCCCATGCCCGAATGAGGCTGTCATCGTGTTAATTTCACGCCACGGATTGGGGATAATGGGGCTCGCGACTTCGTCGATTTCAAAATCAGGTTTGCGGAAAAATCCGAGATCAGAGTAGAATTTTTTAAGCCCCTCAGTCCCGATATCCTGGGCCATATGAACCGTTCCTATGTTGGACGACACCATAAAAATTTCAGGAATCGTCAGTGGTCGTTTTTCAGGGTGGAAATCATGGATCGTGTGATTGCCCACACGGATGGGTTTGCTGGTGTCATATTGGGTCGCGAGATTGGTATTTTTTTGATCCAGCAAAGCCGCAGTGGTAAAGATTTTAAAGGTAGAGCCGAGTTCGTAAACGCCCAGCGTTACACGGTTAAACATTTCGGGCGCGGTGATATCGGTTTTGGGCGCATGCGGGTCAAAATCAGGGAGGGAGATAGAGGCCAGCACAGCCCCGTTATTCACATCCATGATAACGCCCGCACCGCCAATGGCCGTGAAATCCGTGATGGCGTTTTGCACCTCGCGCCGCAAAATATGCTGCAGCCGAACATCCATGGTGAGTTTGAGCGGATCATGATTTGTGCGCAGCAATTTATCAAAGCTGCGTTCAATTCCTGCCTGGCCGTGGCCGTCAATATTAGTATAGCCGATGATGTGGGAAAACAGATTGGATTGCGGATAAAAACGGCGATAATCATAGTCAAACACCAACCCGGGATCGCCGATTTCCAATACTTTGCGTTGTTCATCCGGGGTCATATTGCGTTTGATCCACACGAATCTTTTGGGGCTTTGGAGTTTTTTGAGCACGTCGCCATAACTCATATCCGTGAAAATTTTGACTAATTCTGCCGCGGTTTCCTGAGGGTTCAGGATGATTTTTGGGTCAGCATGGAGCGAGGCTGTCTTAAGCGATGTGGCCAAAAGCACGCCGTTACGGTCCACAATATCGGCGCGGTAATTGGATTGTTCCTGAACGGCGGGGGCCGAGAGCGCGGTTTGGGAAATTTGCTCTTCATCATTCAAATAGCCCTGAATGACCGTGGCATCGGTGAGGCGCACCATCACCCCCAAATAAAACAGCATGAACAGAGTTGCGAGCAGCACAACACGCCCGCGCACAAGGTCAAGATCACCGCTTTTTTCGCCCATGATGCGCAGACTGAGATTGAGGAAGGGAGAGGATTTTCGGCTCATTGTGCGTCCCTCTCCGTTTCCAAAATGCGGTTAAAATTTTGTGATGCGGCGGCGACCCCGTTTTCACGAATAGGTTTGCTTTGAATATCATAGATTTTGCGGGCCGGGGTTTGAGTGTGACCCACAGTGCCGCCTTTTTTGCTGCGGTCATTGCTGCGGTGATCGTTGCGCGCGTTTGCCCCTATAGTTTGGCGTGTGGAACCATTTCCAATCTGGGCCGACACATTCATTGCCGGTGTTTCCGAATGCGCGACGTCTTGCTTGAGCGGAATATAATTTGCGTGATTGAGCAGTTGATCGGGCGTGAGTTCCTGGAGCCCTAGGTAGGCTTGCGAGAGTCGCTCTAACCTTTCCGGGCGATTGAGGTAATCCCATTCAGCGGTGAGCACGCGGATCCCCTCTTTTTCCTCGGCAATTTGTGCGGTCAGTGATTTTTGCTGGCGTTCCAATTGCTGCACTTTTTGCGACACCCAAAACAGTGAACTGCCGGAAACAATGACCATCATCAACACCAATAAAGTGGATAGGCGGGCGAGAATTAATTTCATGACTCCCCCGCCATTTGTTGAGTTACGGAGGCAAGCCTTACAGCCGCGCGCAGCTTTGCGGACCGCGAGCGGGAATTTTGTGAAATTTCCTCAACACTCGCCTGAACAGGTTTGGAATTGAGCAATTTAAAGGTCAAAGCATGTGCAGCATTTTTGGAATTTTGCATCTGGGGCGCTTGGGGAATATGGGGCATATGGCGCGAGGGAGCGGGTTGCGGTTTCGCGCGCGCGTTCAAAAAATTTTTGACGATACGATCTTCGAGTGAGTGGAATGTGACAACAATCAAACGCGCCCCAGGTTTTAAGATGTTTTCGGCGGCGGTGAGGACTTGCTCCAACTCCTCCAACTCCCTATTCACCGCGATGCGCAATGCCTGAAAACTGCGGGTGGCGGGGTCGATTTTATCGCGCGGGTGACGCGGCAACACCGAATGAATAATCGCCACCAATTCACTTGTGCGGGTGATTTTTTGGGTTTGGCGTGCCTTCACTATGGCTGCAGCAATTTTGCGAGAGGCACGTTCTTCGCCATATTGATACAAAATATCGGCGAGATCATCTTGGGGGAGGGTATTGACCAAATCGGCCGCACTTTGGCCCGTCGTTGTATCCATCCGCATATCAAGCGGCGCGTCAAACCGAAAGGAAAATCCACGCTCCGGCTGATCAAGCTGCATGGAGGATACGCCAAGGTCCAAAACCACCGCATCAACCCGGGTAACACCCAAGGCCGCCAGCGCGTGTTGCATATCGCCAAAGCCTGATTTGACAAGGGTGAGCCGTTCGCCATACTCCCCCGCCCATTGCTGCGCCATCGCGTGCGGCAACGGGTCACGATCAAACGCAATCACGCGGCAATCAGGATTTTGTGCGAGGATAGCGCGTGTATATCCGCCTGCACCCAGCGTGGCATCGACATAAATTTCATGGGATTGCGGCGCAAGATAGTGCAGCATTTCTTGCAACATCACGGGATAATGGGGGGATGCGGACACCATCATGACGCCCCCCCTGATTGACCTGATTGGCCGGGTTGGCCAGATTGGGAAGTGTGCGGGGCGGTTTTTTGTGCCGAATTCTGAAGCGTTTGAGGAATGGTCAGGCCTTGGCGCGCAACATTTTCGCGGGCCTCAGTTTTACGCGCGGTGAATTTTCCTTCATCCCAGATTTGAAACTTGCGGCCCAAGCCGACAAAGGTTGCGTTTTCACCGATACTCGCATAGTCCATAAGGCCGGTGGGGACCATGATTCTCCCCTCACCGTCAAACGGGCAGGGAACCGAATCAGAGAAAATAGCGGTGGCCAGATCATCCTGTGCCGCGGAAAATAAATCGAAATGGTCGAGCCGATTCGAAAGCTCCTCCATCGTGGCATAATCAAACCCTTCCAAACATGGTTGATTCGGCGCACGAAACAACACAACCCCTTGAAAAGCCTGCGAAGCCAGGGCCGCGCGAAAGGTCGCAGGAACGGAAATCCGTCCTTTTTTATCAATTTTATTCACATATGTTGATAAAAATAGCGGCATATTGATGAAACGGGTGAGTTAAAGCGGATTGGATGGGAAATTCCCTATATCTAATGGGATATCATGGGAAAGCATGGGCCGTCAATGGATTCTCATGTAATTTTGCCAGAATGCGACAAATTTTTGTTGAAAAGCTTGTGGATAGGTTTGTGGATATTTTGGGGCACTTCTAAAAACTCCTCGTCTTGCGGCGATCTCCTGCGTCGCTGCGATACTCGGATCCGCATGTACATCAATGTACATTTACGGTCCTGCGTTTCTCGCTTCTAGTATCTCATCCGCAATCCGGGGGTTTTTAGGAGTGCCCTTTAGAAAAACGAGGAAGGATTGTAAATATGACATAACGATGGAATGGGTCTCCCCCACGCCAAAAATTTTGTGATTTTTTGATTTTTGCTCTTGATTTTTAAAGGAGAGATGGGTAGAACCTAACTCTCTTATGAAACTAGGTTGTGGCCTAAGTCATACGCGCGCTTAGCTCAGCGGTAGAGCAACTCGTTTACACCGAGTGGGTCGGGAGTTCAATCCTCTCAGCGCGCACCATCATTTCCCCGAAATTTTAACTATTGGTTACTCTCAGTGCGCATAGTGTGATAGTGTGTGCTGGTTTTTACAGTAACCGAGTGGGTGTTGATTAAATTAAATGGCTGAATCTACCGTGATAAAATTTTATATTTGCAATAGTTTTACGGATAAAGCATTTGAGGGCAACCCTGCGGGTGTTGTGTTTGATGATACTCGGTCTTTGTCTGCATCTCAGATGCAAAAAATTGCCGCCCAGCTCAATATGGTCGATACAAGCTTTGTTTTCCCGTCAAGCTCACATGATGCTGTTTGTGAAATGCGCTATTTTACGCCGCTTAAAGAGCTGCCGATGACGGGTCATCCGACTTTAGCTGCATGGTGGGTCATGCGGCATAAAAATAGGATTCCTGTTGATCATTCACCAAAAATAAAAACTCCGGCTGGGGTGATTGAGGTTGAAGAAATAGGGCAAGAAACCTTCCTATCGCAAAAAAAGCCGGATTTCACTGCCATCAGTGAAGAAGATGTGAACATGCTATTGACTGTGTTTTCACTGAAAAAATCAGACCTGCTGGATTTTCCTGTTATGGGTGTGAATGCGGGGCTCGGTCATATTGTAATTGGCGTAAAAAATTTGGATATTTTATATGGTTTGAAATTTGGGATTGATGGGTTGAAAACCATATGTGATCGTTATCATTTACAAGAAGCGCAAATCTTTACACAGGATGTTTTGGACAAAGACAATGATCTGCATACACGGAATTTATGCCCACGATATGGGGCCGAAGACCCTGCATGTGGAAATGGCAACGCGGCACTGGGCGCATATTATCTAAAATTTATTGCGCAGAGCGATAGAAATATAATGCTCAACGCCGAGCAAGGCTATGTGATGAACAAACCCTCTCTTATAAAAATAAGAGCCATCAAAAATGATAGTGGTGATTATCAGGTAAAAATCGGCGGGCGCGCAGTGATTATGGCAGAAGGAACCATGTTTTTATGAGCTGGAGAGAGTCAACCACGAAGACCAAAGTAGCATAAAACTCCGCACACGGTATGAATCGTGCTAAAAAAAAGAGGCCGGGGGCCTCTTTTAGACCATTTTTCGGTTACGTAGACTCGAAAAAATGGTCTAACTATTTGTTTTGTCGCATTTTGTGACGATGAAGCGGACTCCATTTAATCGCAAAATGCTTTATGAACAGGTTCTAATAAAAAATATTGTATAAAATGATGATGGGAATCGGAACACCGATCAACCATAAAAGAATACTTTTCATCCGATCCTCCTGTTATTTCGATGTTGTGTGATCGTCAATTTCGTCCCCGATTTCTTCGGCGGCTTCGCTGATACTGCTTGATACTTTCTCAACCGGGCTTTCCTTGCGTTCCTGATAATTCATCAAAACCACAACAAAGATGCCCACAACTGCAATGGCGATAATGGCCAAGAGTGCGTTTTTATTCATGCTGCTCCTCACTGATTTATAACGGTTTGCGTCAATATTGCAGGACGAAAGAGGTCACCCTCATCACGTCCTGTCCTCATACATACTCAAAAAACCGTTCATTGGTTCCATGAATTATGGCGTGGGTTGAATAGGAGCAGGGGAGAGCAGGGGAAGGACCATATCGGCTAATCGGTCCACCGCATCAATCATGCCCAAGCTTTTGGCGGATTTGGCCATGTCCGACAAACGTTGCGGATGGGTGAGGAGTTGTTCAATCTCACGGGTTAAAAGTTCCGGGGTGAGGCTGCGTTCCTCCGCCACCACCGCGCCACCCGCGAGGGCAATTTGTTCGGCATTGCGCAGCTGTTGTTGATCCTTATGCCACGGAAACGGGATATAGATGGCCGGGCGGCCGGTGCAGGTCAGCTCAGCGGTGGTACTCGCTCCCGACCGCGCCACAAATAAATGCGTGTTGGTCAGGCATTCCGCCATATTGTCAAAAAACGGGGCGATTATGACCTCCATTTCACCATCGCGATAAATTTCACGCACATGGTCGCAATCCTGAAGGCGGGCTTGTTGCAGGATTTTCACCCTTGTGCGCAGTTCAAGCGGAAGTGCGACCAGCGCGCGCGGCACCAGATCAGAGAAAATTCTAGCCCCCTGAGATCCCGCCACCACCATGATTTGGAATTTTTCACCGCTTGAAAAATCGGGCAGCAGATAAGGTTTTTGCGCCACATCAATAATGGCCCCGCGCACCGGGTTACCGGTCCAGAGGGTTTTGCCGATCCATTTTTGCGCGATGCCCTGCGTGGCCGCCACTGAAAGCGCAATCTTTCGGGCACGTGGGGCCAGAATCTTGTTCGCGAGGCCCAAAATCGCGTTTTGCTCATGCAAGATCGTGGGCACACCCAGAATTTGCGCCATCAAGACCGGCGGTACCGTCGGATAGCCGCCAAAACCGATCACCACAGCGGGTTTTAACTTTTTGAGCAGGACGTAAGATTGCCGCAATCCGATGACGAGGTCCCGCGCGGCCTTGATTTTTGCCGCAAGGCCGCTGAGATACCCGCCCGATTTGATCATAAATTTTTGCGCGTCTTGCAAATCATCAAAATATTTCATCGCGCGTTGATCGGTGGCTATGGCCACGCGCAGCCCCATTGAGATAAGTTTTTCCGCCAGGGCGCGCGCCGGAAACGCATGCCCGCCGGTGCCACCCGCACAGAGTAAAATCAGCGGCCCGACATCGCCGGAGCAGTTGGAATAAGCGCTTGAGACAGGGGAGGGAAGGGGGGGAGACATCGTCAAATGTTACATTCAGAAAATGGAATATATGGTCAAAACTTTTTTAAAATAGCAAAGTCGCAAAAAAATCTTTATTTTACACGGAGTCGCAGGGCAGCGGAGTTTTTCAACCTTTTTGCCCAGCAATTGTCACGCACGGACATAAATATATTCTGTGATTGCGGCGGACTCAAGCTTTTTGAACTACAGAGGCCGCAGAGTCAAACAGAGAAAATATTGTTTATATTCAATGAGTTGCAAGGGTTGATATTATATTAGTTTTTATGCGTGGCAAAAAATTCTCTGTGCTCTCTGTACTCTCTGCGCGTTTAGTGGCTTCAAAGTGAAAAATCATGCGGCGCAAGCGCGAAAGCGGACGCCATAGGTGAGATCATGAACAGGTTATGATAGCATTTCGTTCCATGTATATGCTGGTGACTTTTTCCCTATCCGGGCCCAAAACACGATCAGCGGTGTGAGTTACCACAAACCCAAGTGACTCATATAGTTTTTGAGCCTTAATTTGCGGTACTGACACATCCAGTTTCAAGCAATGATAGTTTTGCGCGTGCGCATATTCCAATGCATGGTTCATTAAACGGCGGCCAAGTCCTCGGCCCTGAAATGTTGAGTGAACTTGCAATCTTTTGATCTCTAATGTTTGATCGTCAATGTGCCTAAGCCCTACCATGCCTATAATTTTACCCTCATCGCGCATTACAAAAAACGCTTTATATATGTTGGGTATGTCGTGCATATCGGTGGGAAAAAGCAGGTTTTTAACGAAACCGTCATTGTGATTGACCGTATGAAGGTGGAGTTGCCATACGCTCTCGGCGTCATGATCAGTATAATTAGAAATAGTTATGCCCATCCCCGCCTCTCAACGTTTTTCGGTGGCGGCACAGAACATATAGCCCACTCCGCGAACGGTTTTCAAGACATCCGGATTTTTGGCATCATCGCCAATTTTTTTACGAATCCGGGCAATTTGAATGTCAATCACGCGGTCATAGGCATCGAAATTTGACGAATCGCGTGTAATTTCAAAAAGCCGTTCCCGCGTTACGACTTTTTTGGGTGACAATGCCAGTGTTTCCAGCAACTTAAATTCCCCCGATGTCAGATCGGCCGATTTATCTTCCAAATCATAGAGTTGATATTGCCCGCAATCGAGATACCAATTGCCGAAATATATGCGGCCCCTGAATTCACCATCGTGGGTAGGGGAGGACGAGCCGCCGGTGCCATTCGACTCCGCTCCCTTCCCACGGCGTAAAACAGCCTTAATGCGCGCGGATAATTCCCGCATTTCAAAAGGCTTTGTGATGTAATCATCCGCCCCCATTTCCAGGCAGACAATCTTTTCCGTGGTATCGGTTTTGCCGCTCACGATAATAATCGGGGCCTTGATTTTTTCCTTAATAATGGCGATGAGCGAGAGTCCCTCGGCTTCTCTTAACACCAGATCCAAGAGGACAATGTCAATATTATTGCCCTGAGCCGACCACATTTCAAATTCCTTTAAACTATGGGCGCGCAAGACCTTATAACCATCCGATTCAAGATATTCTTTGACGACAAACTGCAAGTCTTCGTCATCATCGACACTTAAAATCGTTGCCTTGGCCAATTATCTCTCCGTACCGGGGTTATGGGTTATTATACGGCCATTGTTACAAAATAGAAACAATATTTTTCACCGCTGTAACATCAGGGACACTCGGGCATTACATCGCGGCGCTATCATTAAATACTAGGCGGCGAAAACCGCCCCTTTAACCAAGGAGCCCCTTTAAGCAAGGAGATTGAAAAATGTTAAGCGATAAAATGTTATTTGAAGAGATGAACGGCCTGAATCGTTTTGCCATGAAACTTTGCAGGAACCGCGCCGATGCCGAGGATTTAGTTCAAACCACTATTGAAAAAGCTCTGAAAAATCGCGATAAATTTGTCGAAGATACCAAGGCTTTCAGTTGGTTATCAAAAATTATGTACAATAGTTTTGTGACATTTTATAATCGTAAAGTGAAATATGAATCACAATATGACCCGGAACCCATCTTATTATCCGTCAGCAGCCATTCGACACAGGATGAGCAGTTGATGGTGAAAGAGGTTTCAAAAGCCATTCAATTGATCAATCCTCAGCATCGCGAGATATTAATTTTAATTTGCGTGCAGGAAATGAGTTATGAGGAGGCCGCGGAGAGTTTGAACATTCCCTTAGGTACTGTGCGATCCCGGCTTTCGCGCGCACGTTCGGCCCTGATGGATCTTATGCCTGACAATGACAATCATAGTGTGTTCAGGCAGGGGAAGTTACGCATCGCGGCTTAGAACCTGTTCATTATTTCTACTCTAGCGTCATCCCCGAACGTCATCCCCGACAAGGAAGGCAAGGCCGACCGCTGTTCGGGGATCCGGATAATGACGGCCGCTTGGCTGCAAAACACCCGGATCCCCGCCTCCGCGGGGATGACGGAATATCTGGGGATCAACAAATATTTATGGGTATGACTATAACTCAACCCGCACACCCTCCTCAACTTTCACACCCCCCACTCGCAACCCCGCCTCTACCTTCGTAACCCCGCACTTGATGCGGGGTCTTACATTTTAAAAACCGCAGAGCATCTTCGTAATAAATCGGATTGAAAATTAGATATGCCCTAGAGAAAGTCCTTTAAAGCAGAGAGATTATGAACAGGTTCTAAGGGTGAAATTCGGTGTCAAACGCCGTTTGGGCAGCGTTCGTGCCCCGATTATCCGCGAAAGCCCGAGATGGACAAACGAGATTTCAATCGCGTGAGAAGGTCGCTGCGTTCATGCAGAACAGCCAGAATCAGGGCTTGGGTTTTGGTTTGCAGCGTATAGAAAATATAGTGATTACCGCAATGTGCGACGCGCAGTCCCGGTAGCACGAAACTCATATCTTTGGAAACCGCCTGATTTTGCGCTAGAGCATTTTGCGATTAAGTGGGAGCCGGTTAATCGTAACAAAATGCGAAAAAACAAAAACTTAGACCATTTTTTCGATTTTACCTATCGAAAAAATGGTCTAGAGTTTCCGCTTTTTTGGCCAAATCCGACATATATACTCGGCATTGGTTTTCGCCCCATTTGGCCACGGTGTAGCGCATGATATCGCGCAGGTCGGCTTCCGCACCCTTCGTTAAAATGTAGGGTCGTGTCATGCTAAACCGCCATCACGAAGCACTTCCTCTGCAATTTCGCCGATACTTTTCTCGGATATTTCTCCGCGGGCCGCCTCAATGAGACGCTGCTCCAACATTTGCTTGAGTTCGGTTAAGGCCTGTTCTTCCACGGCAGGCTGCGAAAATAATCGTTCAACGGCATATTCCTTGATTGTTTTTCCCTGCAAGGCTGCGATGACCCTCAAGGTTTGGTGCTGTTGTTCCGTAATATCTATGGTTAATCGGCTCATAATCTAATCTCCCATCCTATTACCCACAATACCACAAATGTGGGGCATTGTGCAAGAATGGCTCATAACCAAGCCTAAAAAAGAAACAGGTCCTGAGGTAACTCAAGGACCTGCCTTTCTTCTGGGGGGAGAAAGCTCGTTAAATTATAAAATTTTTATAAAACACACTCTGAGAGTTAATATTTATCTTTTTCTATTACCAAAAACTCTTCCCTTTGTTTCAGGATTGAAGAGTAAATTACCGCCGTTTGTTTATCTTATGAGTTTTTTTATAAACCTAACTTAAGGATATGTCAACTATAATTTTCAAAAAAATGAAATTTTTTTCATATGGAATCGTGAATTATGATTATTATCGCCCTACCAGCACGATTGATCCTGCGGGAATAACCCCGGGGATGACAATTCCCGTATTGCGCGTTCCATTATACTCCCGCAGTGCAAATAAGTTTCCTGTCGCGGCGTCTTTGATCCCCAACATCCGCGTTTCATCCAAACGTTTATAAAGGTCCTGAAGATAGTTTTTATTTAGGGGCGGATTTGCGGGCGGTGAATAAATATACAACATGCCCGTCGGGTCGACATAATTCCTCCAATTGCCGCGTTTTGTGTATCCTTCCAGAAAAGTCAAATTGGCATCCAGGATGCTTCCATTTGCAAAATTGGGATTGGCTCGTAGAAACCGCATCACCCCATCGCGATACATCAAAAAATCATTAGATACGGTCTCAGATGTCACAGAAGTTACCAAAGCTTGACTTTTGGGCATCTCAGTCGCCACAAATAATGTGACGATGGATAAGAAAATCATCGCAATCCATAATGGTAACATGGCCCCTCCTTTTTATATCGGCTCAGGTTCGCGTCTGACGGCGCCGGCCATTAATATCTGTCAATGTTTCATTTGTATTGTTTCTAACCTGCATCAGCATGCGGTTTAATTGGAGGGTAATCTCATTCGCCACCTGATCAAAACGGCGCATACGGATAATATTACGCACACCGCGTGTTTCTTCATCTCCTAACCATAAATGCTCAATTTTTGGCTGGGCTGGGCTGCCCTCCAATTTTTGATTCATCACGGCCAATAACCCGTTGGCCAGCAGGCTGGATGTATCCTCTGAACTCCCCACTGCACCGTTGGCGAGAGAATATATGCGCTCAATCGCGGTGGGAACCGAATCGGCATGAATGGTACAAATAACTAAACGCCCATTGATCGAAGCCCGCAAAGCCTCCCCCGCAGCGTCCGCATCCCTGATCTCCCCCATAAAAATAATGTCCGGTGCATATCGCGCGGTTTTACGGCATGCCTCACCAAATCCGCCATGATCAACCCAGGTTTGATAACAAATTCCTTTGCCATGGACACCCTCGAGCGGCATTTCCGGCGGATCTTCAATTGTGATAGCCACGCCCCCGAACAATTTTAAACGCTCGGCCACAATCGCCGATGCGGTCGTGGTTTTCCCTTGACCATAGGCCCCTGAAATCACCACAAGGCCGCTTAAGTTCGGCTTTCTAAAATGGTCCAAGTAACCGGAATGGATATTCAATCTACCCAGCGTTGGAACTTCACTCGGCAAGCGCCGCAGTACAAACACGGTTTCATTTAAGCTGGTGAGAAGAGATACGCGAAACGCCATGGATTGAAAGGAAATAGCAAATTCATTTTGAAATGAGTCATCCATTTTTTTTAGGCATAATTCGCGTATTTCCGCCAATTCTCGCAAGCATGATGCCGGGGGATGGAATGGTCCGTCACTCGATGAACCACCAGCGAACCAAATATCCTGTTCCCCCAGATAGATATCCTTAAAATCAAGTTGTTTTATACTATACGCATCATTTGTTTTCATAGCTTTAACATTTATGTCCATTTTTTCATTACCATCGTTGATAATATGATTAATCTAAAATATTTTATTGAATTATTATACTCCCCATTAATTTCTTGACATGAACCAGACCACATTATTTCCTGGACTGCAGGCATTATCTGCCGTATCAGGCAATATTGGGAATGTTGTAATCACTGCATTGGACGGTGTTACGTTTACATTCGCCCAATCGGAAGCTGAAGCCAACAACGAAATACAAACATCCTCAGGAATCATCGTTGATCCAATTTGAAAACTCCCTCCATTATTGAATGACCGCACGTTAATAATCCCGCCAAAAGAATTAAATAAACTGTTAGTGGTTGTATCCACTTTTATGGTACTCGGTATTCCTCCTGCCGTAATGAGGACATTATTAATAATAGTCCCGTCCACAGCCCCATAATTATGGGATTGTGCATATATTTTTTGCGTCAATAGTTTAATCGCCAGAATGTCACGCATCATCTGTTGGGCACTACTGCTTTTAGCAGCGACACCATATAAAGCCAACGCGCCAATGATCACCACTGATATAATGGCTAAAGCGGCAATAAGCTCTATCATAGTTATTCCTTGCACTTGTCTCAAGCTAACATCTGATATGTTCAACATCATCCTTTTAATCCGCTTTATGTCATAAATCATCGAAATTAGGGTTAGGTGTTTTGCCTAACCCTAATTCATAAGTATTTTAATTGTTGCTCACAAAGGTCATTGGACCTAAAGCGTTGCAACGTGCTGTGGCATTAGCAGGAGTCGATGGTAAGTTTGCCGCTAGGGTTTGACCTCCTGGTGCCGTTACACTCGCCCAATCTTGAGCACTAGTCAAAAGCGAGATACAAGTGCTGATAGGTATGTTTGTTAAGGCGATTGTGAATGTCCCACCGTTAGAAGTGACAGTCACCTGTCCGTTTAGAGAGTGATTCAATGCCGCACCATTTGCCCGGATCGTAGTTGGAATTTTATTCGCAGCAATAAGCGTGGCATTAAGGTTTGTACCGGCAACCCCGTATGTTCCCTGTCCCATAAACAGCTGTTTAGTCGCACTTTTAATCGCAGTTATGTCAGACACAAGTTGCGTAGATGCTTGGCTGGTCGTTGCAGATCCATAAAGCGCCAAGGCCCCGATAATAATGACGGCAATCACTGAAAGTGCTGCAATCAACTCCATCAATGTGACACCTGCCTCCGCTGTATGTGTATCACAAGTCATCTCAGTTTGGGTCGTCTCAGTTTCTAGTGTAGTCATAGTTTTCTCCTTTTGTTAAAATGAAACTCAAAAATTTAATGCGATGTTTGGATAATGGTCGCCATCTGCAACTCCATGCCAATCAGGCCGCCCATCATAAAAGCCACAAAAAGCCCCACAAACAACACACTAATTCCAAAAATCACCTTCATCATCGCCTGGATGCGTTCAATTCCCTCAACCATCCATTCTTTCCCAATAATAGAAAGCGCATTATCAAATCCTGAAAGCCGTGAGTATATGGCGATATCATCAATAATTTCCTCATCCGGAAACCCATAACCGGACCGGGAGAGCGCATCTCCCGGGCTCAAGCCCGACCGCATCCCTTTTAAACATGCACGAATACGATTTTGCATCCACGGAGTGGCGTCCGATGCCATTTGTTCAAGTGCATTTTCAATTCGTACCCCCGCATTGATCAGTGAGGCAAAACTAATCAGCCAAGTACTCCCATTGACCAATCGGTAGATATTATAGGGGGGATATTTATCAACATATTTCCGCCACCCCTCACTCCACCGCGGTAAAGACATAAAAAAAGCGACAATGAGTCCAATAATCACAGCAATAATCACGACAATCCAATTACGCGAAAAATCAGCAAAATCAATCATAATGCGGGCAATTCCATGCCATTTATCGTCAGAAACAACCTTGGAAAACTCTGGAATCACCTTAAAACTGAACATAATCAAAACCGAAAAAGCAATACACATCATCACGACCGGATAAGATAAACCTGAGATGACTGCTGTCTTAATTTTTTTCTTGGCTTCCATGATGCTGGCGGTTGCCTCCAACGCATCGCCCACTGTTCCCGATTGTTCACCGGCGGAGATCAGCATTTGTTCATCTTGATCAACCCACCCCGCAATCGCATTCGAAATTCGACTGCCATTGCGCATGTGGTCAATCCAATGTTGCAAAGCAATCGCCACTGGGTGTTTTGCACCTCCAGAGTCAACCCTGCGCTTTAACAAAGAACTCATCGCATCAATAACCGGCACCCCATTATTCAGTAATTTAGCCAATTTGAGCCACAAACGCCGTCGTCCCGAAACATCAATGCGGAACAAAAAGCGGTTTAATTTTAGCTCTAAAGAATTCAACTTATCAACACTCCGCCCAGCAAGATGTTTTATTTTTCAGTAAGTCCGGCATTGAGGACACCCACAATATCCTCAGCCTGGAACGGATCCACAATTCCTAAATTAATTTTTTTAATAGCATGGTCGAGCATCGACATAACACCTTGTTGGCGTACATAGTTCAAGGCCGCCAAGCGATCGCCATTTTTAATATATTTCATCAATTCATTGTCCGTCATCACGGTTTCAGCCACAACGGTCCGCCCCATTGTCCCAGAGCCGCGACACTGATCACACCCATCGCCTTGAATAAACACCTTATCCATGTGTAACACATGCATAAATCTCTTAATGTCCCGTTCATCATACCGCCCTAAATTTTCAGTGAGCGGTGCCTTACAATGCGGGCAAAGCTGTTTTACCAAGCGTTGGCAAATCAAACCACCAATCACCGTAGGATCAGTTAACAAATCGGCATGTACTCCCAGATCACGCAAACGATCAATAATCGCCAGTGCACTATTGGCATGAACTGTTGTCCAGACCTGGTGACCTGTCATGGCCGCTTGAACCACAAGACGCGCCGTTGGGTTATCACGCACCTCAGATAACATGATAATGTCGGGGTCCAATCGCATGGCGGCTTTAATCGCTTTTTGAAATTCTTTGGACCGCGCTTCCTCTGTGTCTGCATTGGCCACCGGAGTTTGCACAGCACCCGGAATTGGGTACTCAGGTGGATCCTCCACAGTGATGATATGTTTGCGCCCCTGTGTTTCATGAATAATTGATCCCAATACGCGTTGCAGGGTTGTTGACTTTCCTGACCCTGTGGGACCACCGATGATCATCACCCCTGTGGGCTTTTTCTTCATGTATTCAATGGAGTCACTTTGGAATTGTTCATATCCCAATTTAACCAAGTCCAGATCACTGCTCGTGTCGTTATAGAGCAAGCGTAACACCATAATATATCCGTCAACCTGAGGGGATGTTGCAATCCGAATCCCGTCCAGATTAATGGGAATTTTTGATTTTTCGGAAATACGGGCATCTTGGCGCGACATATGTTCAAAAGTCGAATCCGACACATCGGCCATGGCTTGATAAATCGTCGAACATAGTTTTTCGCCATAATCGAAAGAATATTCCTCAACAAATTCTAAATCATTATGTATGCGAAAAAAGATCTGGGTTCTGAGCCGCTTACTCACGCGGATATGAATATCCGAAGCCCGCAGCGCCACGGCCTTCTCAAATAAATTTTTGGCTGCCATTTGCATGTCGGAATGACGTTCTTGGACTTGCTGCCCTGAGTAATAACCCATGACCACAGAAAGATCCGCATGCTGGACAGTATGGGCAAAACCCAGTCTATTCAGCCGGCTAATGAAGCCGCGCACGTGAGGATTGAAAGCATATGATTTGGCAACAATCAAGCGACCGTCATCCAAGAGTACCAGCATATTTCGCATCTCATCTGAGACTTGAAACTCTCCACCTTTTGCTGTTAGAACTTTCACTTATTATGCCCCGCAATCGCCAATTTGACGTAAATACGCCATTGAAATAATGACTTATTATCTTAAATTTTATATGGATTTGATAAATAAAGGCTTAATGAAATCAAAAACTTGAAGCCGGCATTTGAGGGATAGGTGGTGCGAGGCCTGGCGCCCCTCCACCATAGGCTGCAGAAGATGAGGACGGGGATTTGACCGTCATAGCACCGCCAAATGGTAGCTTTTTCAACTGTTTGCCTTTTTGAACCGTTACGGAGTCAATTTGGATATTTTTGACAACCCAATCCCCCACATGATCGCCAACCCTGACAACTTGAGTCCCACCATTATCGAGATATAATGTCGCACGCAATTTGCCATCTATGCCGTCAATTTCTTTAATTCCAGGAATTGTACTCATATCGCCCATCAAATCTAATGAAGGATTGCCAGTCATGGGTGCTATGGGTAACGCCGGCGGTTGATTAGGGAGATCACCCGTCCCAGCGCTATCTCCATTCTCAATCTTGTCTATCTCCGAAAGTTTTGAGGCTATTTTCGCCTTCATTTCGATTTCCGAAAGACGTGCAGATAGCACAGCCACACGGGCGTTAATATCAGAAATTTCCTTGGCCACGTTGGTTGTGGATGACACGTCAGTCTCTGCCGTCAAGTCATCCAGACTGCCCGCTAATACATTGGTCGGCAATATTAAACCAAACATCACCATACAAATGATATTTAAAAGCAAAAACCTAATTTTTAACATATTGAACTCCTTCCATAGTCCAAACAATTTTTCCTTCCGCCCATACTGCTGTCATCGTATCCACCCTGAATCCCGGATTATCCATCTCCCTAATCAGTTGTGTCGGTAACAAGACGTTATCGGCCTTCCATATAAGTTCGGCCCAATCGGGGGGGGTAACATCGCCTTGCTGTCCTGGCATAACTGGCGGGGCTACTTGTGACAACGATGTAGAAAATTGTATGTCAAATTTATGGGCCACACTATGCAGGTGAATGAGCTTTTCTTCCATCAGGCCAACAGCCTCATCTTGCCCCGTGGCCAGAGAGTTTAATGGAACCGTAAGGGACGCAATAGAGGCATCCGCTGAAATTGCCGCGGCCGGACTTACAGATTTGAGATGCTCAATCCACCCATATTTTTGCGGCCGCCATGAAATCGTCAAATTCCCGCCAGCACAATTGATAAGCGAGAGATCCCAGTTACCTGGGAACAAATTAACTTGATTTAAGGCCGCAACACATGCCCCAACCATATCTGTAGCGAGGGGCTTATTTTTCCAAGGATGTTCTGGCGGCGGCGGAGGTGGTGGTATCACATCCGTAAGCTCGTCTTGCTTTTCCGCCCTATGATCCTTCCAATATTGATAAATATATTTGCCACCAATAATTATGGCCATACAAACAAACACAATAATGATGTATTTTTTATTATCAGCAATGATGGCATTAGAATCAACCGGCCTTAGCCTCCACCATTTATGAATCTGCTTTTTCCCCTCCCCTGTCACCGGAAGAATAAACGCAAAATCACGATCAGTTGACTGTGCCACCCGCCAAGACTCTGGCGCCACAATTAATGACCACTCCCCCAGACTTAAATCCTCATAGAGCCTAGCTTTTGTAGTTTCTTCATCAAAAAAATACTGATCTCCATCTGGGAGGATCACACCATCACGTTGAATGACATAAACCCAGCCACCATCCTCGACAGGAGAGACAAAAATAAAATCCCTAGCCCCCGACTCGAGTTCCAATGTTTTTGAAACAATCGCCGCGACAGAAAGGGCTCCGGACTTTACTTCATCATCAAGAGCCGCAAGGCCAACATATTTTGTTGAGGTCTCGCGCAAGACATAAAGATTGAGCGAAAGCTCTTCCGCCAAAAGCTTAATTTCTTTTTTAGCTTCTGATTGGCTGTGCGCCGCCAATGGCTGCCAAAACAGCCCAGAGACATATTTTATGCCATCGATCGTGAAACAATGTTGCTTCATTCATTCGAACCCATCAACACAGGCTGAATCAAAACCACGATAATGCGTTTAGCCTCTTGCTCTGCAGCACTCCCCCCTAAGAGGGCATTTCTAGGATGGCCTACCCCTTGCCCCTCGCCCGAGGAATCAAACTGCTCAAATCCGCTAATCACCAAGGTATCACCGCTATTAATAATAACACGTTGCAGGAAATTACGGGTATCAACTTCCGGAAGCTGGATAGAAGTCCCCAATGCAGCTATAGTTTGCATATCCTTTAAAGCCGATAGATCCACCGCATATTGCAGCATCATCTTTTTAGAATCAAGAATATGCGGGAGAACACTCATATTAAAGCCGCTAACAACTTCGCCCGGTTGCAAAGTAATCGTATCTCCCGTACCGCTTGTCCCCCGAGTGAGTGTTGAACTAGCCAAATACGCCAATTTATTTCCCACCTGAATCGGCGCAGGCTGATTATTAATCGTCATGATCGACGCGGACGTGACCTGTGAGACTTTCCCCTCTTCAGAAAGTGCCGACAACAAGGCGTTCGAACCGCTGGCACCGCCGCCAAAGACGCTATATGTTAAGGTGGAACTCTCCGCCGCAACATCAAACCTGGTAATATACTCAAGACCAACGGCGCGCTTATAAACCTCATTCCAATTAATACCATACTGATCACTTGAGCGTAGATCAACCGAGAGAACCTTGACATTGATGACAACTTGCCGCGACAAAGCTTCGTTTTGCTCGTCAATAAATTTCCCAACTCGTGCCAGCACTGTCGGCGTGTCGTCCACCGTAATCGTCCCCGTCGATGGCGTCACAGTCAATTTACCATCTTCAGAGATCATTGTATTCAGGCTGTCCTCAATTCCCTTCCATACCGAAAGAGAGGAAAACTCAATTTTAGAATTATTGGCATTATCAGATTTATTTGCGGATGTACTTTCACCGCCACCTCCGGAGCTATCCTCGCTTTTGCTTCCCACAGAGGACGAAAAACTTGTATCTCCGGGCAAGGCCACAAGCCGAAAGGTTTTGGATTTGGTTTTAAAGAAATTGATTGAGTTCCGCTCCCATTCCCAGAAAATATTATATCTGGCGGCAATTAAATCCAACAACCCTGACAAAGAGCCGGAAAAAACGATCGGTGCCTCGCGATTAACCAGCGATACAGTGGATATACCACTGGCCGCAGCCGAATCCGAAGATGTGGGCATTGGCGCAGACATACCCGGTGCGCCACCAGCCGCCGCCGCAGTCGCATCCTCTTTTTCAGGATGCGCAAATGTGACGGTGGCAGGGATCCCCGTTAAATAGGTGATATAGGCCGCCGCGTCACTTAAATCCTTAAAGCTACGATTCACCACCACATCACGCGAGAGCATCTGCGTCATATGCGGATCCTGATATTCATCCACCTTGCTAACAGGCAACCAAGCTTTATCAATTCTTTGGACATTGTTCGTCGGCAGCTCCGCCAATTTATCGGCGCGGCGCAAGGTTTCCATTGACCGGGTCGCCTCAATATCCGCCCGCCCAACCTTTTCATCCGCCGGTTTAAGGATGGGCGTTGTGCACCCGGTTAAAATAACAAAAGCCGCCACTGCGCAAAGTTTGTGATTCATGATCTATTTCACCTCAAGCACACGAACAACACAATTTTCGTAAATCATCATGTTGAGTTTGATATTTTCCAACAGCAGCGACTCTCGCAAAGCCCCTAAATTCCCCTCAAACCCCTTATCCAAAGTCAGATTGCCGTCCGCCCGATATTGCGTCGCTTCCCAAGACACATCATAGCCATGATAAGAAGCCCATTGCTTCAGTTTTTCAGAAATAATGTCGCCAGCCTGAATCACCAAACGGTCCCCGCGATAATTGGATGGGATATATTGATTGGTATTGGGCGCACGATAAGATGTGCATCGATCCGCAGCCGTCAGACCATATTGCGAATAATTAGGGGGAAGCCCATCCCGCATTTGCGTATCTTGGCCGGAGGTTGCCGAATAATCTCCCTCCCAGATAGCTGATAAATTCCCGGCCGAATCGACGATGGTGAGGGTTTCCGCATATGCGCTCGCCACGCCGGCCAGACCAATTGCAATAAAAGCAAAGGAGGCGACAAACACCTGCTTAAGGCGCGCAGTCACGCAGCACATCGGTACATGATAGAACATAGATAACCCCTTGATTCGGAACAAATTATATTCCTTTATTTTTGAGTACTAGAATTTAAACATTAAAATTTGATTAATAATAAGAATAGTTACATAACGACAGAACAGAAACGAGATGCACGAATCACACGACAGAATTGTATATCATCGTAATGGATTTTTGAATTTTTGTAAAAGCAAAAATTTTGTCTCTAAACCCATGGATCAGGAACGCGGCAGCCGCGCATCACGATGCACCAGACAACATTGCATCAATCCAAAAGCCGCCATGACCATCAACATCGCCGTCCCGCCATAGGACATGAGTGCCAAGGGAATCCCCACAACGGGCAGCAGCCCCATCACCATGCCAATATTGACCATTATATAGATAGAAAAATTCATCGTGAGACCAAAGGTGAGGATGCGGCCAAAATGATGTTTACATTGGAACGACATCCAATAGCCATACAGAATAATGAGCGAGGCAAGCCCCAAAAGCACCACGCCCCCCAAGAATCCCCATTCTTCCCCCCATAATGTAAAAATAAAATCCGTATGTTTTTCGGGCAGAAAATTGAGGTGTGATTGGGTTCCCTGCAAAAATCCCTTCCCCGATACCCCGCCAGACCCCAGCGCAATTTTGGATTGGATAATGTGAAATCCCGCGCCCAAAGGTTCCGATTCCGGATTAAAAAACACCGTGACACGGTCCTTTTGATAATCATGCAAAAACGGCCAAATCACAGGAATGGAAATTACTGCCAAAACAACGCCCGCAATAAAAATCCACATAGGCAGGCCCGCCGCGAGCAACACAGAAAGTCCGGCCAACATAATGGATATTCCGGTCCCCAGATCCGGCTGCTTTACAACCAAGTACACGGGCAACCCAATGATAAGGGAGGGGAAAATTAGATTTTTGATTTTTCTGATCTCAATGATATCTTTTGCATGGAAATATCGCGCCAATGCCATCAGAGTCGTGATTTTTGCCAATTCCGAAGGTTGGATCTTGATGATCCCCAAATCCAGCCATCGTTGCGCCCCCATCCCGACATGCCCGAAGATGTCTACAAGCAAAAGCAGGACCAAACTCATCCCATACAAAATCCAAACCGATCGAAACACCCATTTTAAATCAATCAGAGCCAAGACGACGAGCATTATAAGAGCCCCCAAAAACCGCGTCATCTGTGCCGAAGCCCAGGGGTCAAAATGCCCCCCCGCCGCAGAATACAACGCCGTGAAGCCGATCCCGGCAAACAGGCAAATCAAAAAAACCTGACCCCATGCCAAATGTTTGAGCTTTTCCAACAGAGTCTCATCACCATGACTAATATGACTGCCAAACATAGATTATCTCCGTTGTTCAAAATCTTACGAAGGGGGTTTCGCCTTGGGATCACGTTTTTGTATTTCCAACATAATATCATGCGCAATCGGTGCCGCCGCAGTTGATCCGCCCGCACCATGATCCACCAAAACACAGCACGCATAGCGCGGTGCCTGAGTAGGGGCATAACCGACAAAGAGCGCATGATGGCGCAAATGCCAAGGTAAGTCTTCTTGCCGCCGCACGCCGGTTGCACGTTCCGCCTTTGAAATGCGTTTAACTTGCGATGTTCCGGTTTTTCCGCCCATCTCCATATTTTCTTCGACAATACGTGAAGCATAGGCCGTTCCCCCTTGACGGCACACGGCCTCAAGCCCATCCATCACGGCGCGCAAATGTTTGGGATCAATGCCAAGTTCAATATCTGATCCACCCAGGCTCACCGAAAACGGCTTCGGCGTTCCATTTCTCAATGCAGATGAGGCCGTCAAATCCATCTTGTCCCCATCCCGCGCCACAAGCCACGGTGCGACCTTATACCCCCCATTCACCACACGAGAGAGCATCGTCGCCAGTTGCAGCGGGGTTGAAAGGTCATCGCCCTGACCGATCGCGGCATTTAACGTTTCCCCCTGATGCCACACATCTTTTTTCACCTTGCGTTTCCATTTAATATCGGGAATTAGCCCCCCCCGTTCTTCCCCCAGATCAAACCCGTATACATCGCCCAAACCCAATGTACGGGCCATATCGGCGATGCGGTCAATGCCAATCATTGTAGAGAGTTTATAAAAATACGTATCGCACGAATGCGCCAGCGCCCCATTGAGGTTCACCGTCCCATGTCCTCCCGATTTCCAGCAATGGAAGCGCATATTGCCCAGATCATAATGGCCGGGGCAAAAAACCGTCCAGTTAGGGTCAATAAAACCTGACTCCAAGCCCGCCAGAGCCGTCACGATTTTAAAGGTTGATCCCGGTGGGTATTGCCCGCCCACGGCCTTATTATTAAGCGGCTGGGCCGGATCATCGCGCATTTGTTCCCAATCCGCCACCGAAATCCCCCCCGAAAACGCATTGGGATCAAAAGACGGATGGGACGCACAGGCATAGACCTCTCCCGTATGCACATCCATCACCACGGCCGAGGCACTGCGTTCAGTGGCTAATCTCTGCTGCACAAATCGTTGATACTCCGCATCAATTGAGAGAACGAGACGTTGCCCGCTCTGCGCCGCTGTGCGGCTCAACTCTCGCACAGGGCGGCCATGGACATTCACCTCCATCTCTGCCTTGCCCGCTTTGCCGCGCAACTCCAGATCATATTTCTTTTCAATCGCCGTTTTTCCCACCAAGAATCCCGGCAAAGCCAGCAGCGGATCCTTGAGCTGATCAGCCTCACTCACCCGCCCCACATACCCAATAATATGCGCCGTTGAGTCCTTATAAGGGTAACTGCGCAGCTCCCCTGCCTGAACGCTAATGCCCGGCAAATGCGGCATATTGAGTTCAATTTCTGCTACATCTTCCCATTCCAAATTGCCGCGAATTTCAATCGGCACGTAGGACGGGTTTTGTTTAAGTTTTTTGAGCACGCGTTGAACAATACGATCACTCAGCGGTAAAATTTTTTGCAGATTTTCAAGCGTTTCCTCCACATCTTCGGTTTGTTCGGGTGTCACCAACACCTGAAAATTTTGTAAATTTGTGGCCAAGGGAACGCCAAACCTATCCACAATTTGCCCGCGCGAGGGGGGCAAAATCCGAACATTAATCCGGTTATTTTCCGCCAAAGTACGATATTTTTCCCCCTCAACCAATTGCAACCAAGCAAGCCGCCCGACCAAGGCCGACATGCCCAAAGCCTGAAGCCCACCGATGACAAAGCTGCGGCGGGAGAAAAAATCAATTTTTTCCTGATCACGATCCATAATTTATACCTATACTACATTTCGTTAAAAATAGGATATTTTTAACGAAGCCCTCAAACGCCGGGCAAGCTTCCGGACAAGGCCCGCCTCGCTACGCTTCGGTACAATTTCAAATAAAAATTGTGTCCTAATTTTATTTGAAATCACTATATACTGTATTTCACTGGAAATTAAATCCTCTAAACTTTATATTTTCGTCATGCCTGATCTCTTTCATCAACAATCGCCTTTGTTCCCTCATTCACATGAAGGGGTGCGCAGCGATGAAAATATTCCTGCCCCGCACGATCGTCCGTTGGCCGATCTGCTGCGCCCGCAAAGATTAGAGGATATAGCGGGTCAAGATCATCTTTTGGGCGAAAACGGCGTCCTCACCCGATTGATCAGGGGCAACCATTTGCCCTCCATCATTCTTTGGGGGCCGCCGGGGTGCGGGAAGACCACGATTGCGCGGCTTCTTTCTGAACATTCCCATCAACATTTCGAACAAATATCCGCGATTTTTACAGGTGTGGCGGATCTGCGTCAGGTCTTTGAACAAGCCAAAATCCGCCGAAAAAACGGGGTTTCCACCCTTCTTTTTGTCGATGAGATTCACCGCTTTAATAAGTCACAACAGGATGCGTTTTTGCCCGTGGTTGAAAACGGCACCATTACCCTGATCGGGGCCACCACCGAAAATCCATCCTTTGAACTCAATGCTGCCTTACTTTCCCGGATGCAGGTTCTGGTGCTCAAACGCCTGGATGATACGGCACTTGAAAACATCCTAAAGCGCGCAGAAAATTTGATGAGATGTCCGCTCCCGCTTACCGCTGAGGCGCGGGAATTGCTGCGCACTTTGGCCGATGGCGATGGTCGCTATATACTCACCTTAGCGCAGCAAATCTTCTCATTGGTGAGCCAGAATGAAACGAATGAAAATCATCAGAATTCCAAGCTCAATGATCAAGAATTGCTGCAATTGATCCAACGGCGCGCGCCACTCTATGATAAGGGCGAAGACAGCCATTACAACCTAATTTCTGCCCTGCATAAATCTGTGCGCGGGTCAGACGTTCAGGCCGCTTTGTACTGGTTTTCACGCATGTTGGATGGCGGCGAAGACCCGCATTTCATCGCTCGCCGCATGGTCAGAATGGCGGTGGAGGATATTGGCTTGGCAGACCCAAACGCCCTAAATGTTTGTATTAATGCCTGGCAGGCGTTTGAGCGTCTAGGGTCCCCCGAAGGCGAATTGGCACTCTCCCAAGCCTTAATTTACCTTGCAACCGCGCCCAAATCCAATGCCAATTACACGGCGTACAAATCCGCACGCAAATTTGCTGCGCAGCATGGATCACTGATGCCGCCCAAACATATTTTGAACGCGCCCACCAAACTGATGAAAAACCAAGGATACGGCCATGATTACAAATATGATCATGACGAAGAAAATGGATTTTCCGGGCAAGATTATTTCCCTGAAAATGTTGCACCGCGTCCCGAATTTTACCAGCCCGTCCCCCGCGGATTTGAACGCGATATCGCCAAGCGTTTGGAATATTGGGACAAATTGCGCGAAACAAAAAACACCCATCCTGAAACAGATTGAAACAGAAAGCGGAATAAAATGAATTACGATTTCACACTGGATAGCGCCTCCCTACTGATTGGCTGCGCAATCGGGGCCGCAGCAATTTTCGCGTTTTTATGGCCGAAAATTGTGCGCGCCAAAGATATGGAGGAGAGATTAGTGCTGAGTTTTGACGCACTCGCGCAAAACTCGCTGCAAAAATCCCAGGATCAATTTTTGCAATTGGCGCAGGAAAAATTGAAACAAGCGCAGATGGAGGGATCATTTGATCTGGAACGTCGGCAAAAATCCATCGCCGACCTCGTGGACCCGATCGGCAAAAGCCTGAAAGACATGGAACAAAAAATCGAAACTTTGGGAAAGGCCGGTGCGGGGCTGGAGGGGCAGCTCAAAAGCTTTTCAGATGATCAAAGATTCTTACGCGAACAAACGCAAAATCTGGTTCATGTCCTGCGCAATCCGGCGGCACGCGGGCGATGGGGGGAAATGCAATTGCAACGCACCTTTGAATTGATCGGCTTTGTCGAGGGGGTGCATTTCAACACGCAAAAAACCGTGACGGGCGATGCGGGTACGCAAAAACCCGATTTTATTATCAACCTGCCCAACGGCATTAAAATCGTGATTGACGTGAAAACGCCGCTCGATCCCTATTGGGCGATGATGGATGATCAATCCAGCGCGAATGAGGAAACGGCCACCATTCAATTTCGGCAAAAAATTCGTGATCATCTCAAGGCGCTCTCACAAAAATCCTATTGGCGGCAATTTGATACGCCGGAATTTGTGGTGATGTTTTTGCCCTCCGAAAGCCTCTATGCGCTTGCGGTCTCGAACGATCAAGCGTTGTTGGAGGAAGCGGCGCGCGCCAATATCATCCTCGCCTCCCCCACCACCATCATGGGGTTGCTGCGGGTTGTGATGTATGGGTGGCAACAACGCAAAATTGCCGAGGAAGCCCAAAAAATCGCCACGCTTGGCTCCGATCTTTATCGCCGCATTGCAATTTTCGGGGAGCATATGGGTAAGCTCGGCCGCGGTTTGGGCAGCGCAGTGGACCATTATAATAAGGCCATCGGCTCGCTTGATCAAATGATCATCCCGCAATTGCGCAAATTCAAGGATTTGCAGGTCTCCACCGGCGGCAAAGATATCCCGGAAACCGCCCTGATCGATACCCCGCCGCGCAGCATTGCTTCTCCTGAGCTTTTATCCGATTCTGCGGACTCCCGGGACGCAGCATAAGCGCAGAGAAATTAGTCTTACCTACCCATTTTAAGCCAAGGTGGGATTTGTCCTGTTAAAGCCAAATAAACTTTTTGTTGAGCTGATATCATGCTCTTATAATTAAGAGCATCTGATAACTTAAACTCCATATGATTCATCGCCACGACAACATAATCATCAATATTGCCTGATGTTTTAGAAAATATCCATAAAAGGCAAACAGTGTGATCTTTCATTTTTACATCAGGGTAGCAATTAAGTGTTGCTCTCGCTTGCGAAACATCATCTTCAGATGCCCCAAAATTGAATTTGGCATCTAATGATACACCGTGGTTCCCATTCTTAATTTGATATTCTGTTAATTCTGCAACATATGTTTGTACTTGAACTTTAGCCTCATTTGCGTGGTTCGCTAAATCACTTTCATCAAAAGGATTTACTCCTACTGCAAAAAGTGTTATCGGATTAGGACGAATTGTTACGAGGCCACTTTCTTCACCTGCTAACACTGGACTTATCGTAAGGCCAGCAGCCATTACCCAAGACATAGCAATTCTAGGGAATCTATTTATTAACACCATTGAATAACTCCATTAAATTTATTTGTCCAATTATTACCCCCGAACAAATAATTTGTCAAGATTTACAATAAAAAGCGGGAGAATAACTCTCCCGCACTTTTTAAGTCGGCCTTTAAAACCTATGTCTTGCCCATGAACATACCCTATCACCCCCGCGACAAGCCGAAGGCTTGTTTGTAGGGCGGGGATCAGGACTCTTGTGCAGCGAAGCTGCGCTCATATCCGGATCCCCGAACATCGGTCGGCTACGCCTCCCTCATCGGGGATGACGCTTCGGGGATAAGGTTTGTTCAAATGTTTTTATGCTTAGCTATAAAATTAAAGCTTACTCAGACTCCAACTGCTCCTTAATACGCAATTTCTCAAGCTTAAGGGCCCGTAATTGGAAGCTTGGGACCGATGGGTGCTTTTCCAACTCTTGAATTTGATCATCAAGAGCCGAGTGACGGGCTTTGAGCGCTGCGCTGCGTCCATGAGAGCGTTGAGATGCTGCCATATGAAAAACTCCATTTCTTTAAAGGTTAACAACGATCAGTATATCACAACTGAAGCAATCAATCAAAAGATCACTCCAATTTATATGATGATGACAAAAGATCTATGATTTTATAACAAAATATCAAGTCCGTCCTCAGTGAAGACCGGGCCGATGCCCGACCTGTGACATACCCATCTCTCAGTCTATCAACAGAATGTGAAAAAAAATTTAATAGGAAACTGTTTTGAAAAAGTAAATTTTTGACCTCTTTACCAATGCCCGATATATATACTAAAGTGGGGAAGCACAAGATGGCTGACTATCAACGAATCGCTTGCCGTGCCCGATAGCACAGGACTCAAGGGGCCGAAATAAGGCCGAGAAGAAGGATAAAATCATGAATTTTTGGTTTATGGCGTGGATTTTTTTCAGCGTCTTTATTTTTGGGATTTTCCTATGGTCGATCAAAATTTTGTTGCAGCAAAAACAATGTTGGAAGCAATTTGCTGCGCAGCATAAATTGGCCTATGCCAACGGTCCCCTCTTTTCATCCGCGACTGTGCGCGGGCAATTTCGGGGGTATGATTTTTCCCTGATTTCCGAAGCGCAACAAGATGACGGCGCACGCGGCCGAAAATACCGCAGCATCATCCAAATTGAATTGCCGGGCCGTATGCCCACCGAAGCCATTGTCGCCAGTGAAGGGTTGAGGGGCCGCGTGGAGGCCTTTCGGTTGCCCGAAAAATTTATGCCTGATCTGCCCGATTGGAACAAAAAAATTTATTTTCAAACCGCCAATCATGAGGCCTTGAGTTCCTATATAACTCCCGACCGCGCCCGCGCGCTCAATACGCTGATGTCCGCCAAGGGTGCCAATGCACTGTTTGTGTTTAACCCGTCAGAGTCAATTTTGCGGTTTGAAACTCCGGACCCTTTGACAGATGTGCAAAAGCTGGAACGGCTCGCGGTCAAAATGATTGAAACCGCGCAAATTCTTGATCCCCAAAACTCTGTGGCTTAAAGTATTTTTCGGTTGGATAGAATCGAAAAATGGTCTAAGAACTTGTTCATGATCTTTTTGGCTTTGAGTCCTCACGAATATATTTTATGATGAGTGAGAAATCAGATTTTAAAACCGCAGAGGCGCAGAGCACGCAGAGATAAGAGGAGTAGATATTGTCTAAATTCAATTGGTTGCTGTGTTTTTGATTGTATGATTTTCGAACGCTACGCGTTCATTTTTTTGCTTTTTTGCTGGCAGCAGTAGCAAAGAAAAAAATCATCACTCGCAAAAAACTCTCTGTGTCCTCTGTGCCCTCTGTGTCTCTGCGGTTTAAACACTTATGCGGGCGAAAGCATCTTCATAATAAATCGGATTGAAAATTAGAGGGGTCTAGAGAAAGTCCTTTAAGAACCTGTTGATGATCTCGCTATGGCACAGGATTTTTGCGGTTGCTCAAAAACCGCATCGGATCGTACATAGATGTACGTGGACAAGGAAGCGCAGAAATACCGTGAAAAGCCAACGCCGGAGGTGAGATCATGAACAGGTTCTTAAATATTCTTGATCGCCGCAAGATGGCTTTTTACAATGGGTTGCCTTATGAAATTTCAAATTCTGACTCTGTTTCCCGAACTTCACCCCGGCCCGCTTGCCAGTTCCATTACGGGCCGGGCATTGGAGCGCAATTTGTGGGAACTGCATGCGGTTAATATCCGTGATTATGCGGGGGATCGGCACAAAAGCGTTGATGATGTCCCCTTTGGCGGCGGTGCAGGTATGGTGATGAAGCCCGATGTGCTGGCGGCTGCCTGTGGTGCGTTTGCCGATTTGGGGCGGGCGATTTATTTAAGCCCGCGCGGGCGACCGTTGACGCAATCCATTGTTCAGGAATTGGCCGGGGAAAAGCTGCTCACCCTTTTATGCGGGCGATATGAAGGGGTGGATCAGCGCGTGCTTGATGCCTATCAGTTCGAGGAAATCAGCATTGGCGATTATGTCCTGACCAACGGCGATCTGGCCGCGCATATTTTAATCGATGCAGCAGTGCGATTATTGCCCGACGTGTTGGGCAATGCGGAAACCGCCGGCGAGGAAAGTTTTTCCAACGGATTGTTGGAATATCCGCATTATACCCGCCCCGCCGAATGGGTGGATGACCGGGGCTGCACGCATCATGTTCCTGACATTCTTCTCTCCGGTCATCACGCCAAAATCAACCAATGGCGGCATCAGAAATCGCTTGAGCTCACCGCCGCGCGGCGGCCCGATCTATTGAACAGACGATGATCCTGCAGGCTCACTCAATTATGCTTTTCCGGCAACCGCGAGAATATTTCCCGCGTGAAAAAGGATGGGCATAAGCTCATGAACCCCATCATCAGGCGCATGGGCCAAGGAAAACTGATTAAGCATGGCTTGCGGGTCAGTTTGTGCGCGATGAGGATGGCCGCATGCTGTGCGCTCATTAAAAACGGCATGGGAAATTGGTTATGATCCGTCATGCGCGTAGTGATAAAGCCGGGACACACCACCGTGACCGTGACGCCATAGGGTTTTAGTTTCGCATGGAGTGCCTCACCATAAAAACGCACGGCTGCCTTTGAGGCGGAATAGGACGGCGCCCCCGCCAACGGGACAAAACTTGCCATTGAACTGATAAGGGCGATTTGCCCGCCGTGGGATGACATCATATGCGGCAGCACAGGATTGATGGTATGGAGCACACCCATAAGGTTGGTTTCAAAGATATGATGGTCATTATTCCCATCCCAGACAGGATTATCACCTTGTCCCACACGCATGGCGGTGCCACCTGATACGCCCGCATTGGCAATGACCAGATCCAGTGTACCGTGATCATTCAAAATGCCGGTAATCCATCCATTCATGGCCTCTTTGTCGGTCACATCAATGACCCGCGGGAAACATTGACCGCCATTTCGTTCGCACACGCGGCGCGTTTCCTCTAACCGTTGCGCATCGCGCCCCGATATAAACAAGGTGGCACCGCTGGCCGCATAAAATTCAGCCAACGCAGCCCCAAGACCGCTTGAGCCACCGGTGATCAAGATTTTTCGCGGATATCGCCTATACATCATGAAAGTTTTTTGGGAGCCGCGGCAACCTGGTTCCGGCCGTTATGCTTCGCTGAATAGAGGGCTTCATCGGCCCGCGCGATTAACATTTCCGGGGTTTTTTCGCCCGCATACTCTGCTGCGCCCACGGATAAGGTAATACGGCCCAAAACTTTTCCGGTACTGCGATTAATCACATCTTTGCCGGCCACAGCCTTACGCAGCGCATTGCCCACGGTAACTGCCCCCGAAATTTCAGTATCAGGCAAAATAATGGCAAATTCTTCACCGCCATAGCGCGCGGCAACATCCTTACCCTTCAGTCCGTCTTTTAGTGTGCGCGCCACCAGTCTTAAAACCTGATCCCCAATCTGGTGCCCGAAATTATCGTTAAACGCCTTAAAATAATCAATATCCAACATCAAAATACAAAAGGTTGTTTTACGATCGAGAGTGTCTTTAAGAATTTGATCAATGCTACTGTCAAAACTTTTGCGATTGGCGAGGCCGGTCAGGCCATCGGTGAGGGCTTCACGCCGTACATGTTCAAGATCGCGCCGAAGTTCATCCATGATGATATTCGATTCGCGCAGCATTTCTTCCAGTCGTATATTTTGTTCCATCATCTGGCGAGTACTTTCACCCGCAACAGATAGAATAGATCGAAAATCTTCAGGGGTTTGCGCCACGGTGATGCGTTTGCCGACTTCGTTCAAGGTAGAACCATAGCTTTTGGTGGCATGTTTGACGCCCTCCACCATGCCCGATACGTTATGAATGGCATTTTGTACTTGTTCACCGGCGTTGCGCACCGCCTCTTCATTTCTTAAATCACTCAAGAAACGATTGTAAACTTCGCCGCACACATAATCATTAATCTTTTGACCCGACTCAACGATGCCGTCAATGACCCGCACAACCTCAGGGAGTGATCGCGAGTAATATACATACCAAAGCTCGTAATTTTCAGGATCAGGGAGCAAGTCTTCACGCGCAATCCGCTCCAATACTTGTTGCGAGATCATTTGCGTCTGGGCGCGTTCTTTTTCGTTGATGAAACTCATGTGATAAAACCCTAATCCTGTTCAGGTAAGTTTTTAGACCATTTTTGGTTTGGGTAGAATCAAAAATGGTCTAACTATTTGTTTGGCCGCATTTTGTTACGATTAACCGGATTCCACTTAATCGCAAAATGCTCTAGTATCTCTAAACTTATCACCTAAATTCTAAAAATATCCTTAAATTTTCTCGCTTTCCACGTTTTGCGGTGCGGGCGGCATATGGGTTAGAATCGCCATGATTTCATCGACATCCCGCGCCACCACAAATGTTTTTAAATGGTGTTCCCGCAAGAATTTTTTTTCCGCCATGTGATCCATCAGCGCAAGTAACTTATCCCAATATCCCATGATATTGGCAATAATCACCGGCTTGTCATGAATTCCCAAATAGCGCCAAGTCAAAATCTCAAACATCTCATCCAGAGTACCGAGTCCGCCCGGCATCACCACAAACGCATCGGCCCGTTCGGCCATCATCCGCTTGCGCGTGTGCATATTATCCACCACAATCAGTTCCGTAAGATCATTATGGCGTGCTTCAAGCTTCAGGATTGCTTCCGGGATGATCCCAATCACCTTGCCCCCCGCCGCCATACAGGCATCCGCCACTTTACCCATTAAGCCGGGGCTTCCACCGCCATAAGTTAAAGTTATCCCCGCTTTTGCCAGAGCCGTCCCTAAAGCAATAGTGGGTTTATCATAAGCAGGATCAGAAACAGTGGAACTTCCACAATACACACAGGCAGTTTGAATAGAGGTCATAGTCCGGAACCACTCTTGAGTTTTTATCGAAGGTTAAAGAAAGCTTATGTATTTATATCGCTTATTTATTAATATTTTACCAAATTCTTGGAAGTCTGCCAAGACGGATATTATAACGTGTTTATACCTCTGATCATTCAATCATAAGCTGTACATGTCCAACATAATTTTGATTAGCAAAAATGCATTGAATTAATGAGATATTTGCCATTTCTCTTCAAAATTAAACTTAATAGTCATTGTTTTAAAACAAAAATATCTTTCTGTATAGGTATGGTCCTATTTAGTTTTGTTTACGTACAATTACTATAACCAAACAACCTTTGTTATATATTTTTTTCATTGGGGGATAAATTATGACTATGCAGCCTGATGCTTGGACCAAATATTATAATCAACATCACGTTCCCCCCTTCATTATAGAGCAACTTTGGAAAAACTATTACTCTGCCCTAACCAGACATATCCAACCCAATCAATCGGGCTTAATTATTGCGGAACTAGGTGGGGCCGGAGAGAATTTGTTTGCGGACAAATTTTATCAAAATTTTGACAAAGTCCAAGAATATCATGTGTTGGATAATAATGTTACCGGCCTTGAACTCACCCGACAAAATGCTAAAGAAAGCATGATTTTGCATGAGGCAGATTTGCTAGATATGGATGCTGTGTCAACGCTGGATTTAAAGGCGGATATTGTATTTAGTGCCGGACTTATTGAACATTTCACAGTGGAAGATACAAGTAAAATGATTGAAGCCCATTTTAAACTGGTTAGACCAGGTGGGTTAGTATTGTTATCTTTTCCTACGCCAACAGCAATATATTGGGGTTTTCGTTGGCTACTTGAAAAAACGAATAAATTTCCGCCATTGTTTGAACGCCATTTAACACCGAAAGAAGTCATTCAAACCACAGACAAACTTGGTGGATTGCTCGAATCACATAAAATCTGGTCCACCATCCTAACTCAGCAGTTAATTTTAGTTCGTCAGGCATAGAACAATGAGCGTGCATAACGCAAAATCAGGGGCTTGAAATTGGGGGGAAGATGGTTTAGCTTGATAGAGCTCTGTTCCAGAGATTCTTCTTAACCACTTACCTTGAGGATAATTGAAATGAAAGCTCTCGCTCTGACTCTTTGCCTGATCGGCTCTACTTTGGCTTTGGCTGCTTGTGAAAAAACCGGTGAAGGCTATGTTGACACTCAACCACCTTATGCCGCTGAACGCACAGCCGGTGAAGGCAAAGCTGCTGCTCCTGTTGCTAGTGCAGAACCAGTATTTGAGAAAAAAAATACAAAATAATTTATCTTTGACCATTTGGTTGACATAAATTATGATGCAAAAAGGCCACTTATTGTGGCCTTTTGTTTTGTGCGCCAAAATGGCACTTGAACTCAGCAAAAAGATCGAATAGTGAGGTAAGTGATAATGTTTTCCAAACAACCACTCTCATGGAGAAAATAATGAAAAAAGCTCTTCTTTCTTTGTGCCTTTTGGCTTCCACTTTGGCTTTGGCTGCTTGCAGCACCGCTAAATCTGCTGAAGTTCAAAGCGCAGAACCAGTATTTGAGAAAAAAGTTACAAAATAATTTTTCTCTCACCTGAGTTGACAAACCGAGCTCTTTGGACTCAAAGGCTCGGTTTTTTTATGGCTTCACGGCTTCATGATCACGGCTTAAATTAAGCAGCGAAACTTTCTCTCTTCGCCAGATAGTCAGCGTTTAGAACCGCAAGCAGACCATCCTCGCTTTGGGCGCGACTGAGAGACTCAAGAATATTATGGGAGTGAAAAAGACGCGAGATACGTGCCAAATGCCGCAAATGGGTCAGGGATTGTGAGGCCGGAGAAACCAGAACGACAACATATTTAGTGGGATAAGTCTCGCGCGACCGCAGCAAAACATGGTGATCCAGATGAAAAATCGCCACATAGGGAGAGAAAATATCATCATTTTGCCAATCGAAAATCGCGAGCCCAGGCCCTAAAATAATCTCCCGATGTTTATAAATATGCTCAAGCGATTCGGTCACAATCGGAGCTGACAGCCCCAAATCATCCGAGATTTTCCAGGAAAGATTTTTAAAGATTTGTTCGCGCGTAATGCCTTTGAGAGCATAATGCGCGTGGCTGAAGCTGAACTCATTCTCAACTTGATGCTGCATATGTGATGTGTCCCTATTTTTTTGAAGTTATAAATTTTTCTTATCCCCTCAATAGAAAATTACCATCAAAAATACTAGAAAAAACGACAGCGAAATCAAAAAAAAATGCAAAAAAAAGCAACCGTCAATGAAGGTTGCCTTTTATCAAACTAAAAATTTTAATTACAAAAACCACAATATTGCGGTTATATGATTCTTTATCCGGAATTAAATATGAAATTCCGTGAATTACGCACTCATTTTTTTGGCGGTGCGAATCGCTTGATCGTTGATGGGCTCATACGCTTCGGAGCAGACTTTGATCGCAATTTCAGACAGGCGTGTGGCAGCCGACATCGCCCCATCCAAATTTTCCTGAACCAATTTATTTTGGGCTTCAGTCGCTTCATTCAAGGTGCGGCAAGCCATCAAATTTCTCATCGCGGCGGAGTTACGCTCAGCGGTGTCTTGCAAGATGGTCATATAGGTTTTGGCAATGACCTGCATACCATTCATCATGCTGCTGGCAAAGCGTGTGTACCCTTCCATACCTTGCGCTAATTGTGAGTTTACGTCGCCGTAAATTTTTTCGGATTGTTCTTTATAAGTGGCCATCATTGTCTCCATTTGGCTATATAAGGTTTGAGGGGAAAAAGAAAATTCGGACTCACCCGTGGCAAACGCCGGCGAGAAAGTCGCACTAAATTCATTCGGCGAAAAAGCCGAAGAAAACGGGAGAGGACGCAGCGGAATAACTCGTCCATGTTCGATATCATTGGGTTTAGACGATCTGGCAACCGCTTTACCCGCGGCAGAATTTCCAGCCGCAGAGTTGCTTGCCCCAGATTTTCCTTTTACAATTTTTTTTGCCATAGGCGTTTGCTCCTCAAAAAAAATGACACACTTAAATCTTGCTAGTTAATATCTTGCTCTTTCATCACAGTGGAATTGTGCGAACACAAAGCCTAATAATTTATTGTAGCAAAGAATATATTGCATTGCAATAATGAATGTAAAGGGTTTTTTGCTGCAGTCAAGTGCAGAATTGATTCCATACAAAATCCTGTGGATATCTCATTGTGCGGCGCACACTAAGAACCTGTTCATGATCTCTACTCCGGCGTTGGCTTTTCACGGTATTTCTGTGCTTCCGCTTCTCACGTACATCTATGTACGATCCGATGCGGTTCTCGAAAAACCGCAAAAATCCTTAGCCGCAGCGAGATCATGAACAGGTTCTAACACATCGTTTCTTTCATCAAGTAATCAAGAAATAATCCCCCCTATATATTGTGAAATTTTCATGGTATGCTGTGGACCAACATCACTATAAACTTTTTAACAGACTGAAATTAAAAGGAATTTACGCCATGTCGATGCCTGTTATTTTTATTTTGAACGGTCCCAATTTAAACATGCTGGGAATTCGTGAACCTCATATTTACGGTCGGCAAACGCTTCAGGATATTGAGAAAATTTGTCGGGACTCAGGTGAAGACTATGGGCTTGATATTGATTTCCGTCAAAGTAATCATGAGGGGATGATCGTGGATTGGCTTCATGAATCTTATCGACGCGTCAGCGGAATCGTCATTAATGCCGGGGCCTTTACCCACACATCCTTGGCGATTCATGATGCGTTAAAATTGTTGGTGGATGTACCGATTGCCGAAGTTCATATCTCTAACCCCAAGGAACGTGAAGAATTTCGCCATTTTTCCTATATTGAATCCGTGGCCGATTTTCACTTTGCCGGTCATGGGATTCAGGGCTATGTCATGGCAATTGAGGCCATCGCCGAACGTTTGGGAAAACACAGAAAATAAGACGACATTAAGACCATTTTTGGTTTAGGTAGACTCAAAAAAATGGTCTATATATTTGTTTTATCGCATTTTTTTGCGATTAACCGGCTTCCGCTTAATCGCAAAATTCTATAGCGCACTTGAGCCGCGAAGTTTCTTGGCTCAAAAACAGCCCCTAAAAACAATCCTAAAAAAAGCCGAATCTGTGCGGCTTGATCAAGTATCCGGGGTCCAGCTTCCGTATCAGGACCCCGCATCAAGTGCGGGGTTACGAAATTTGACGGATGGTGAGGCGGCCGGGTCGATTTTTGCTCAGGCTTTGACATTTTGATGATTTTTGAGTAATCAATACTCACGCAGTTGCGCATCTTGAACATGCAGGCTGCTTGTGACAAATTTGACGTGAAGATTTAACGAAAGATATGTGTATGAAAATCGATGCAGACTCTATTCGCCAATTGGCGGATCTTTTGAACGAGACCGGATTGAACGAGATTGAAGTCTCTGAAGGGGAGAGCGTGATCCGCGTGTCCAAAGGTGCGCCCATGGCCGCCATGCACGCGCCCGCACATATCGTGCCCAATGTGGCCGGCATGATGCCCTCTGACCCCACCATCCCGCAGGCTGCGAGCCTCGCGCCGCCCTCATCCATTGCGGCCAATCATCCGGGGGCCGTGACCTCGCCCATGGTTGGCACGGCCTATATGTCTTCGGAACCCAAGGCTGCGCCGTTTGTGAGTAAGGGTACAAGCGTGAAAGAAGGCGATACGTTGTTGATCATTGAAGCCATGAAGGTCATGAACGCCATTAAGGCCCCCAAATCCGGCACCGTGACCCAAATTTTGGTGGATAACGGCCAACCGGTTGAGTTTGGCGAAGTCCTGATGGTTGTGGAATAAAACGCATCCTTTTTTCGTGTCATGATCAAAAGGTAAAATGATGTTTAAAAAAATCCTGATTGCCAATCGCGGCGAAATCGCCCTTCGAATTGTGCGCGCCTGTAAGGAAATGGGCATTCAAACCGTGGCCATTCATTCCACCGCCGATGCCAATGCTATGGCGGTGCGGTTGGCGGATGAAAGCGTGTGTATTGGCCCGCCGCAATCACGCGATAGCTATCTGAATATTCATGCGATTTTGAGTGCCGCCGCCCTGACCGGTGCCGATGCCATTCATCCAGGCTATGGGTTCCTCTCAGAAAATGCGCAATTTGCAAGAATGGTGGAGGAGCACGGATTTACTTTTATCGGCCCGAAGCCCGAACATATCGACACAATGGGCGATAAGGTCATGGCCAAACAAACGGCGCAAAAATTGGGCTTGCCGGTTATTCCCGGCTCCCCCGGTGCGGTGGAGGACGCTGAATCTGGCCTGAAAATGGCGGTTGAGATGGGATTCCCCATATTGATCAAGGCAGCCTCAGGCGGCGGCGGACGCGGCATGAAGGTCGTGCATCAGGAAAGCGAATTTGTGGAGCAATATAAAACCGCCCGCACCGAAGCCAAAGCCAATTTCGGCGATGACACGGTGTATATGGAGAAATATTTGGGCCAACCGCGCCATATTGAAATCCAGATTTTTGGCGATAAACACGGTAACGCCATCCATTTGGGCGAGCGTGATTGTTCCACCCAACGCCGCCACCAAAAGGTGGTGGAGGAAGCGCCCTCTCCGGCCCTCACCGCCGAAGCCCGCAGGGAAATCGGTGAACGCACAGCCGAGATGATTCGCCAAATGGGCTATGTCGGGGCGGGAACCATTGAATTTTTGTGGGAAAACGGCAAATTTTACTTCATGGAAATGAATACGCGGATTCAGGTGGAACATCCGGTCACCGAAATGCTCACGGGGCTTGACCTCATCGCCGAACAAATTCGGGTGGCTGCGGGTGAAAAACTCTCCGTAACCCAGGACCAAGTCGGCTTTAACGGCCACGCGATGGAGGTGCGGATCAATGCCGAAGACCCCGAAACCTTTATTCCCTCCCCCGGTGAGATTAAAATGCTGCATGTGGCCGGGGGCCTTGGCGTGCGGATCGATAGCGCGGTTTATAGCGGCTATAAAATTCCGCCCTATTACGACTCAATGGTGGGTAAACTCATCGTTCACGGTAAAAACCGCGCCGAATGTATTGCCCGCATGAAACGCGCCATCGGCGAAACCGTGGTGGACGGCGTAAAAACCACTCTCCCGCTGCATCTATGGATTTTGGAACAACCGGAATTTGTCAGCGGCCAATATAATATCCATTGGTTGGAGAAAAAATTAGCGGCCAAAAATGCTCAAAAGGAATAAATCATTATTCCGTCATGGTCAGGAGCGAGGTATCCATGCTCACGAGGCCGGTGGGGCCTTGGCCGAGCTTCATTTGTTGGATTTTGAGTTTCATATCGGTCGGCATGTCGCTTTGGGAGAGCGCGACCTCTTCGGAAATCAGTCCGGTACGATATAAATAGAGCAAAGATTGATCAAAGGTACACATGCCGTTGCTATGGTTGGATTGCATGACATCCTTGATTTTGGCGATTTTGCCCTCCATGATCAGTTCACGAATTAGGCCTTGATTGAGCATAATTTCCAGGGCCGCCGTCACTTTTCCGCGAATCGTGGGAATGAGTCGTTGCGAAATTATCGCCTTTAAATTTGTGGCAAGGTTGAGCCGCACCTGTTGATGCATATCTTCGTTAAAGAGATTCACGATCCGCTCAATCGCCTGATACGCATTGTTGGTGTGAATGGTGGCCAGGCACAAATGCCCCGTTTCGGCCACGGTTAGGGCTTGCTCCATCACTTCGCGGTCCCTGATCTCCCCCACCAAAATCACATCGGGGCGCTGGCGCAGCGCGTTTTTGAGTGCCGTGGCGTAACTTTCGGTATCAACACCGACTTCGCGTTGCGACACCACGCATTTCTTATGGTCATGGTAATATTCAATCGGGTCTTCGATGGTGATGATATGGCCCGGGGCCTGGCCGTTGCGGTAATCAATCATTGAGGCCAAAGTCGTGGATTTCCCCGATCCGGTCATCCCGGTGAGCAAAATCAACCCGCGCTTGGTTATTGATAATTGTTTCATAATTGGCGGCAGGCGCAATTCTTCAAAACTAGGAATGCGAGAGATAATGCGGCGAATAACCATCGCCGGATGTTGGCGTTGCTGCATTAAATTTAGTCGAAAGCGGCCATGGCTGCTGAGGTCAATCGCGGCATTCATTTCCAACTTTGATTCAAAATCCCGGCGTTGGCGCGTGGTAAGAATGGTTGAGAGAATTTCATTGATATCCTGAATCGTGAGTTGCCTGTCCGTGATCGGAATCATCGCATCATCAATGCGCAATGCCGGCGGAAACCCCACGGTCAGGTATAAATCACTGGCGTTACGGTGATTCATTTCCATGAGGTAGGTATAAATCAGCGGTTCGGTCAAAATGAATAACCTTCCTCAATATTGATCGGTTGAGTTTCCTGGGATGATGTGCGTTTGACGCGTGAATTGGATTGCGGGCCTTGCTGAGTTGCCTGATCATGTGCGCCATTATCCATACCGCCGTCATCATCAGACGCCTTCATCAATGCGCCTCTGGCTTCTTCTTCGTCAATCAAACCTTGCTCTAACAAGCTTTTGATCGAATCCTCCATCGTGATCATACCGTATCGCGATCCGGTTTGAATCATTGAATACATTTGCGGAATTTGATTTTCGCGGATCAGGTTGCGCACCGCGTTGGTGCCCACCAAAATCTCAAACGCCGCGATACGTCCCTGCCCGCCCTTACGCCGCAGCAAAGTCTGGGCCACAACGCCCTGCAATGAGCTTGAGAGCATCGCCCTGATCATCTCTTTATCCCCCGTAGGAAAGACGTCAATAATACGGTCAATGGTTTTTGCGGCCGAGTTAGAGTGCAAGGTCCCAAACACCAAGTGCCCCGTTTCCGCAGCGGTTAGTGCCAGTGAGATGGTTTCATGGTCGCGCATCTCCCCCACCAAAATCACATCCGGATCTTCCCGCAATGCGCTTTTCAGGGCGCGGGAAAAACTATGCGTGTCATTGCCGAGCTCACGGTGATTGATCAGTGCCTTTTTAGAGCTGTGAAAAAACTCCACCGGGTCTTCAACCGTTAAAATATGTTTGGGCATGGTTTCATTAATATGGTTGACCATAGAGGCCAAAGTCGTGGATTTCCCCGATCCTGTGGGGCCGGTGACCAGAATAATTCCTTTTTCCAACTCCGAAAAACGCTTCATGACGGGGGGCAAATCAAGCTCTTGCATCGTCGGCACAACCGATGGAATGGTCCGAAACACCGCCGCGGTTCCGTTACGATTGGTAAAGGCGTTCACACGAAATCGCGCCTTTTCCCCAAAGGAAATCGCAAAGTCCAGTTCAAGATTTTTTTCATACTCCGCCCGCTGCTCATCGGTCATGATGGAATAAAGCATCGCACGAATTTGATCATTGGTCAGCGGTTCAGCCTTTAACCGCTTCAAATTCCCATACACACGCACAATGGGCGGGTTCATCGCACTTAAATGCAAATCCGAAGCGTTGTTTTGCATCACAAACGCCAAAAGCTGGGTGATATCCATCGTTATAAACTCCCATTTCTTAAGAACCTGTTCCTGGAACTTGCTTACAATCTCAACTTCTGCATACAGCATGGTCCCATTATTTTTACCTGAAAAAAGCAAAGGGAAAGTAAATTTTACAAAGAAAATTATGTTTTTGAGTCTCTTGACACAGATTTTTATACTTAATTTATACCCTAAATTTATAGGAAGGACGGCATGTTATTCCCGCTTTATCACACACTGCGAAGGTTTGAATTTCATTGGTAAGGCGACTCAAAAAATGTTAGTAAATTCTTCATGACTGCACCAGATATCACTCATTATATTTCAGTGTGGCAATGAATGATGAGAACGCACGAACAGACCCTCAAAGTACAGTGGACCTTATAAAATAGTGGGAGCAAAATCAATGATCACTCAGCTGCGGCAGAAATTTCACGACAATCCGGCGATGATCGGGTCAATCATCACTGTGACTTGCGTGATTGTCATTGTGGTGGTGAAGGCTGTGGCGCTTTATCTTAGCCATTCTGCCGCGGTGCTGTCATCCTTTGTTGATTCGCTTTCTGATATTGGTCTTTCGCTCATGACATTGTTGGCTATTCGTTGGTCGATGAAGCCGGCGGATGAAGATCACCGATTCGGTCATGGAAAAATTGAAGGCATTTCTGCTTTGATACAGGCGGCATTCCTCATGGGGGGCGGCGCGTTTTTGTTGTTAGAGGCATTTGGCCGTTTGTTGAATCCTGAGGCTATGTCTCATCACGCGCTCACACTCGCCTTGATGGGGTTTTCGGTGCTGTTGTCACTGGTGATTTCAAAGGTGCAGCATCTGGGCGCGGAGAAGAGCGGATCACTGGCGGTCAAGGCCGATGCGCTCCATTACTCCACCGATACGGCAATTAATGCGGGCGTTTTTATAGTGGTCTTGATGGATATGGTGGGATGGAGCACACCGTGGCTTGATCCGTTATGCGCATTGGTGGTGGCGGGATTAATGGCGCGCGCAGCCTATCACATTGCCTGTAGTTCCTTTGCGATGCTGATGGACCAGGAGCTCCCGGGGGATATCAGATCGCGCATTATCGCCCTGATTCGCTCTCACCCGCAATGCAAGGGCGCGCATGACGTGCGCACCACTATTTCCGGCACCAAATACATGATTTCTTTTGATATGGAGGTGGAGGGGGAGCTGAGCCTGCGCGCCGCCCATCATGTCGCGCGTGAAGTTGAACAGGCGTTGTTAAAAGAATTTGAAAATGCCGAAATTATGATTCACCTTGATCCGTTTGGCGACATTGAAGATAGCCGCCATCACATGATGCACTCCTTGAAATCGGAAGCGAATCATGATCATTCTGTGTGATATGGGGGGGACCCATGTGCGATTCGCACATATAGATAAATCGCGATTCGCACATATAACTGACCTGCGTTTTGCACATATAGATAAATCGCGGTTCGCACATATAGATGAAAAAAGCGAAATCCTTAATCCGCAAAAGCTTAAAATTGCCGACTATCCAAGTTTCGATGCGGCTCTGGACGATTACCTGAAGGGAGTGGGTATAAACCGCGCGGAGGTCAGCGAGCTTCGTATGGCGCTCGGCAATCGCAATCCGTGGAGCCATCTGGCAGAGCAAACGCGCGCACTTTGCCCCCAATGCCGTTATTCGGAAATCAATGATTTCGCCGCAAATGCCAATGGAATTGCGCTATTCCCGCAATCTCCCTTGCGGGTTTTGCGGGCGGGGGAGTGTGAGAAAGTTCCGCCCCATGCCACGCGCGTGGTGATCGGCCCGGGGACCGGGACGGGGCTTGCCTATATCCTCGATACGCCGCACGGCCCGTATGTCCAGCGCACCCACGGCGCACATATCGCACCGGCGTTCTTAAGCACCGAGCATAGCGAATTATTTGCCGCCGTTCACACGCGCCGCGCCCTCTCAAGCCAAATGATTTATGAAGACATCCTCTCCGGCCCCGGATTATGGGCGTTATATACTGAAATTTTGGACCGTGGAACGGGGATAACATCCCCGATTTACACCGATACGTACGACCTTATTTTACGCGGCAAAAATGACGAAATCGCGCAACAATCAATCCGTATTTTCCTTGAGATTTTCGGCAGTTTTGCGGCGCAATCCGTGGCATATGGCTATGGTTACGGCGGAGTTTACTTGACGGGCGGCGTTACGGATGTGTTGATGAGCGCGGGCAGCTTTGATCTTCGTCATTTCCTGAAATTCTACGATTTGGATTATGTGCCCATTGTAAAAGCTCATGTTGCCGCCACCCCGATTTATTGGGTTGATGATCCCTTTATCGCCCTAAAGGGATTGTTATAGCCCTGTCCAAAACCCACGATCATTAAAAGAAGCAAAATCAGAACCACTGGAGGTCCCCATGAAAAAAACAAAATTATTACTCACCTGTTGTATGATTGCCGGAATTGCTGGATTTGTCCTGACTGCGCCGATCGAAGCCAAAGCGGAAACGGAGGCAAGAAAATCAGCTTATGAGCGCGTAATTCAATCAGGAGTCTTGAAATGTGGTTATATTTCATGGCCTAATTTTATGGAGAAAGACCCAAATACCGGGCAATTTAGCGGATTGGATTATGATTACACCAATGCAATTGCCGAAAGTTTAGATTTAAAAGTGGAATGGGCAATGGAGGTGAGTGCCGGATTGTCGGTGGAGGCCCTCAAAACCGGCAAAATTGATGCTATCTGCACAGCTGAAGGCCCGCTATTTCCTTCCACAACAAAATATCTCGCTTATTCCGAACCAATTGGATATTTCCCGTTCTTTCTTTATGCACGGCAGGATGATGCGCGTTTCGATCATGACATTTCTAAGGCCAATGATGTGAACATAAAAATTGCCGTGGTCGATGGGGATATTTCAACTGAAATTGTCAAAACCTTCTTTCCACAGGCCACCCGGCACACTATGGCCCAAATGGCATCTCCGGCACAAATGTATATGGATGTCGCAACGAATAAGGCAGATTTGTTTATTGACGGCCCACTTTCAGTGGAAACCTTCATGCGCGAAAATCCCAACAAAATCAAAATGGTGAAACAGCAAAAGCCGTTAGCAGTGATCCCAAATACATTCAGTGTTTTGCGAGGTGAGGAAGGGCGCGATTTGGTGGATATGCTCAATCAAGCTATTAAAAACCTCCGCAATAGCGGCAAGGAAGCTCAAATTCTGGCCAAATATTCTCATGGAAAAGAGATAAGCTTGCTCCCTGTTGCACCGGATTATAGCGATTTCAAATAAAAATCCCACAAGCCGTAATGCTGGCTCAGGGCTGCTGCGTCTCGGCTATAGTCATTTCTGTGAAAGGCATCTTCAATGGCTGTTGCTATGGCTATGCTCTTCAATCGCGTGATAAAGCTCTAAAAACTGGCAGGTTTCGGGGATGTCATGAACCCTTAGGATATCAATTTTCTCTCTCGCTGCATGGGCTGCGAACGCCAGCGACCCGCCCAAACGATCATGCACCCGGCATTCCCGCCCCATCACATCGGCAATCAAGCGTTTACGCGATGCCCCAAGCATCATCCGCACCCCAAGATTTTTAAAACGGCCCAAATTATGCAACAATTTTAAATTATGATCCGTGGTCTTACCAAAGCCAATCCCGACATCAAGGATGAGCCGGTCAGGGTCAATATTCGATGCCGCACACAGGGCTATGCGTTGTTCAAAAAATTCATAGACTTCGCGCACCACATCGTCATAATGCGGGGCGTTTTGCATGGTTTGCGGCGTGTTTTGCATGTGCATCAACACAATATCCACATCCGAATCGGCCACAATTGCGCGTGATTCCGCATCCTCCATGCCCGTGATATCATTGATTATCTGCACCCCTTTGGCAATGGCACGTTGCATGGTTTGGGGATGATAGGTGTCAATGCTTAACCACGCACCGCAATCTTGTAACCCCTCCACCACCGGCACTATGCGTGCGCATTCTTCCTCAGCCGAAATCGGGGTGGCACCGGGGCGGGTTGATTCGCCGCCAATATCAATGATACCGGCCCCGTTTTCGATCATTTTCCGCGCCGCCGCAATGGCTGCCTGCGCATCAATATGTCGCCCGCCGTCCGAGAAACTATCGGGCGTGACGTTTAAAATTCCCATTAATTCAGGTTTATGAGAGAGCCGAATGGAGGTTGCGGACAGATCACTCTGCGGTAAAGCGCGCAGCATATCGCGCACCCCCGTGTGTAAAACCGGATGCACCCAGTTGGGCGCAATTTTATAAAGCGGCAAAAGCACAAAGGCACGGTGATGCATCCGCGGGTGCGGAAGCGTGAGAGAGTTATCCTCAATTACCTGAGCGTGATAATCCAGCAAATCAAGATCCAGAACTCTGGCGGCGTTTTTCACCGTTCGGACGCGGCCAAATTCGTGCTCCACCTCATGGAGCAGTTTCAAAAGCTCATGCGGCTCCAGATCAGTTTTAATCAGTGCCACCGCGTTTTGATACCATGGTTGATCGGAAATCGGCACCGGCGCCGTAGAAAAAATCGGAGAGCAAGAAAGGACTTCAATGCCGCGCGTCTTAAGGCATTCCAAAGATTTAAAAATTGCTTGTCGCGGCGTGCCAAAATGGCTTGAAAGGTTGGCACCAAGAGCAATGAGAATCATAGTTCGCTCTATAAATTATCCCGCTTTGGCGATCCCCAACTGATCGGCTTTTTCGCTAAGGGTCGTGGTGCCGGCTTCGGACATGGAGGAGATACGCCCGTTTTGCGGGCCCATTTTGACCTCACGTCCCGCCGCCAGATCATCCAACAACCCTGTCATCACCTGCGGCGTTAAATCTTCGAAATAATCATCATTAATCTGGACCATCGGCGCATTCACACACGCGCCCAAACACTCGACCTCGACCAACGTAAACAGCCCATCGCGCGTGGTTTCCCCCGTATGGATGCCCAAATGGGTTTCACAGCTTTTGACGATATCACCCGACCCGCACAGCATGCACGGCGTGGTGGTACACATTTGCACCAGATATTTTCCCACGGGTTCCAAATTATACATGGAATAAAATGTGGCAACTTCATAAACCTTAATCGGCGGAATATCGAGAATACGGGCAATTTCATCCATGGCCGCCCGCGGAATCCAACCGCCATAGGGTGGGTTGGCCCGCGCACCATCCTGGGCCACCTGACGCTGCGCCAAATCCAACAACGGCATCGTGGCGGAGCGTTGCTTACCCGCAGGGTAACGCGCCATAATCTCACGCACCTCATCCGCATCGCGAAATTCGAATTCTGCGGGTTGATAGGCCGCGTTTAAATCCACCGGTTTTTTCATGATTTGGCCCGCCTTTTTTTGGGATCCTATTACGCGGCAATCGCTTTCAGAACAGCCTCACCGAGATGCGCAGGAGTTTCCGCCACGATAAATCCGGCTTCTTTCATGGCCGCGATTTTGACCTCTGCCGTGTCGTTTCCACCTGAAATAATAGCCCCGGCATGGCCCATACGTTTGCCCTTTGGTGCCGTTGCCCCGGCAATAAATCCGGCAATCGGTTTTTTCTTGGCGGCTTTTTTATAAAAGTTTACGCCGTCCACTTCAGCCGATCCGCCAATTTCACCGATCATAATAATCGCTTCGGTTTCTTCATCATTGAGGAAAAGGTCAAGCGCATCAATAAAATTCGTGCCATTGACCGGATCACCGCCAATCCCGATGCAGGTGGATTGCCCCAGACCGGCGGCGGTGGTTTGATGCACAGCCTCATAGGTCAATGTCCCGGAACGTGAAACGATTCCAACCTTGCCGCGTTTGTGGATATGACCGGGCATAATCCCGATCTTGCATTCGCCCGGCGTGATCACACCGGGGCAGTTGGGGCCGATCAGGCGTGTTTTTGAACCGCTAAGCGCGCGTTTAACTTTCACCATATCAAGCACAGGAATACCTTCGGTAATGCACACGGCCAGTTCGATTTCGGCGTCAATCGCCTCAAGAATAGCATCAGCCGCGAAGGGTGGCGGCACGTAAATCACACTGGCGTTGCATCCTGTCTCAGACTTAGCCTGTTGCACCGTGTCAAACACCGGCAGCCCCAAATGAGTCGTTCCGCCCTTACCCGGCGTGACCCCGCCCACCATTTTGGTGCCATAGGCGATGGCCTGTTCAGAGTGAAAGGTCCCTTGCGCCCCGGTAAACCCTTGGCAAATGACTTTGGTATTTTTATCGACCAGAACTGACATTGATTTTATCCTCTTCTTTGGAAAAGCACTTTATCAAATTTTTTCGTCCAATCAACTGAATAATTTTTAAAATCCTTATATTTTCTGGTGGAGACCTAGACACTGTAGTCACGAGATATAAAATATGATAGGATCACTGGACCTGATTTGATTTACGAAGGAGGTTCAGGATG
>JAEUKN010000090.1:0-322 GCA_016794305.1 Alphaproteobacteria bacterium
AGATCCCATCCAACAGCTTGCCGATAAGAGTTTTGCCTTGCTGCAATCGAATCCTTACCACCCGTCGTTACGTTTGAAGAAGGTGGGCGTTTTCTGGTCGGCTCGGGTGAGCTTGCGCTATCGGGCGCTTGCCAAGGAACGAGAAGAAGGGTTGGTCTGGTTTTGGATCGGGCCTCACGATCAATATGACCGTTTTCTTGAATAACGACAGGCTATTGGCTTACAGGAAATCACGCACCATGCTGGAAATCCGCAATCTGCACGCCACGGTCGAGGGCCGCGAAATCCTCAACGGCATCGACCTGACCATCCGCCCCGGCGA
>JAEUKN010000090.1:332-897 GCA_016794305.1 Alphaproteobacteria bacterium
AAAGCACGCTGGCCAACGTCATCGCCGGGCGCGACGGCTATGTCGTCACCGAGGGCGAAATCCGTTTCGACGGCAAAAACCTGCTGGAGATGGAACCGGAAACCCGCGCCTGCGAGGGGCTGTTTCTGGCGTTTCAGTATCCGGTGGAAATTCCCGGCGTCGCCAACCTGTATTTTCTGAAGGCCGCCGTCAACGCCGTGCGCAAATATCGCGGCGAACCGCCGGTGGACGCGATGGATTTTTGGGATTTGGTCCACGAGCGCATGGAACTGGTGCAGATGGACGATTCCATGCTCAAGCGTTCGGTCAACGAAGGCTTCTCGGGCGGTGAGAAGAAGCGCAACGAAGTGTTCCAGATGACGGTGCTGCAACCGCGCTTCGCGGTGCTGGACGAGACCGATTCCGGGCTGGACATCGACGCCCTGAAAGTGGTCGCCGACGGCGTCAACGCCCTGCGCGGCCCGGAACGCGGGTTCCTGGTCATCACCCACTACCAGCGTCTGTTGGATTACATCGTCCCCGACTACGTGCATGTGCTGGTCAACGGCAGAATCGTCCGTTCCGG
>JAEUKN010000091.1 GCA_016794305.1 Alphaproteobacteria bacterium
ATGGTATCAATCGGCAATCCCAATGCTGCGGCAAATGCCTATTCCAACATGGCAAAAACTGCCGCTTCGGTGCAGCCCACCCCGGCTCAATCAGCGGGGCAATCAGCGGGCGTGACGGGCGCAGAGGCCGCGAACGCCCCGAATTTTGGCAATTTTTTGGAAGATTCGATCCGCAGTTCCATCAGCACGGTCAAGGCGGGGGAAAGGGCCTCAGCCGCCGGAATCGCCGGGACGATGGACCCGCTGGCGGTAACTCAGGCGGTGACGGCGGCGCGCTTAACGCTTGATAGCTTTCTGGCGGTGCGCGACGCGGCCGTGAGTGCCTATGACAAAATCCAAAACACGCAAATGTAGTTATTTTCATAGTATTATTGTTTTTGCTTTGTACGCAAAATGTTTCACGTGAAACACTCTCTTTGTTTTTTATAATACGAGAAAAACCCAAATGTTCCACAAATGTTTCACGTGAAACATTTGTGGGTCGGTTGCCATAATCAGATTGCTCTGACCTACTACAACCCCCTGCGGGCGATGGTCTGGCGGATTTCACGGCGGGTGAGGCCCAGCACCACCCCCATCGAAAACCCCATAGCTGATAAACGGCAGGGTCATGCCCTTGGTGGGCAGGATATGGAGGCTCGAGCCCATATGCACAAAGCTTTGCATCGCGAACATACATAATATGCCACCCGCCGCCAAAATTACGAATAAATCATGACTCTCCATAATCCGCGTAAAGCCGCGCAGCAAAATAAAGCCGTAAATCCCGATTAACCCCAGCGTGGCAAAAAGCCCGAATTCTTCGGCAAAGACCGAGAAAATAAAATCGGCATGGGCATCTGGAATGGTATTTTTCACGGTGCCCTGACCCGCGCCGGTGCCCAAAAATCCGCCATTGGCA
>JAEUKN010000092.1 GCA_016794305.1 Alphaproteobacteria bacterium
AATCAAATCTGAAGATAATAAAAGCAACAGGTATGAAATTGCATTTTGGGGTGGTACCTATGGATATGCAATGGTGCGTGGGGATACAGTCTTAGATTTTAACCGTGAATCTGGTCTTGCCGATTTACAAGAGCGGATTTCAAAAGATTGGAATAGACCGAGTGAATACGCTTTAGAATTTTTAAGATTTTTTGACTCTTTAAGACAAGAGGCGAGTCTGCAAAAAAAGTATCAAGCTATAGTAACAACAAGCCCGGTATCGGTAAGAAGTTTAACCTAATCTCGCATATCTTTGATGTAAAAATCTTGTAAAATACTTGCCGGCTTTTTCGTGCATGTATGAGGCTGGCAAGCGAAGCTGGAGCATAATTCAGATCCCAGAATATTGGTCGGCTTTACCTCCCTCGTCGGGGGGTGACGCTTGTCTAATTTTCTCTACTATCTCTGTTTATCTCTGTAGTTTTTAAAAAATACATTGACTCCGAACGCAAAGGCCCATTCGTGCCTGTTCGTCAGAGTTCGTGGCCAAAAATCATGGGCCAGGTATCAAACCACTATATCATATCGCTGAGAGCCGCTCGCGCTGTCCGTGATGACATGCGGGTGGTCGCCGAAGATGGGGAGCGAAACTTGGGTTATCTCGGCGGTGATACCGTCTTGTCCCGCCCCATCGAGCGAAAAATTACGATAATTAGAAGATTGATTTTGCTGGTTTTGTCCGAACATGGCCTGACCAAATCCGCCGCCCTGTTGCGACATGTCAAAACTGAGGGATGATCCGTCGGTTTTGATCCCTGCGCGTTGCAGGCTTTCAACCAAGGCATGAGAGTCGCGCCGTAAAATTTCCAGTGATGAGGAATGCTCCGCACTC
>JAEUKN010000093.1 GCA_016794305.1 Alphaproteobacteria bacterium
AGTGCTGCCGTTACCTTATCAAAGGCAATTTGCACGTCATTCAGTTTTTCATAATTGCTGAATACTTCCGGTTGAGTCATTTGCTCTTCCAACTTGTTTTTTTCAGCCGTAAGCTGTTCAATCTTTTGCTCAACTTTCTCCAACTCGCGTTGAAGTGGTTTTAATGAATGACCATTTGACGGTTTAGGACTTACCGTAGCTTGTTCTTGTCTTTTTACCGGTTTACCCGGCTTAGTGGTGTCTGGCTGAATTTTGTTTTCTGCTTCGCGTTTCTTCTTCCAGTAATCGTATTCTTCATACGTCCCCGGGTATTCTTTTATCTGGTAATCTTCAATGTACCATATTTTATTGGCCACCTGGCTGATGAAGTGGCGATTGTGGGAGACCACAACAAAAGTTCCCTGGTACTGTTCTAACGCTTGTATCAGAATATTTTCAGAGATAAAATCAAGGTGGTTGGTTGGTTCATCCAGCAACAAAAAGTTAGCTTCGGATATTAGTGTTTTAGCCAAGGCAACCCGTGACTTTTCTCCTCCCGACAAAACCTTTATTTTTTTGAATTGATCTTCATCTGAAAAGAGAAAACAACCCAGCACGTTACGAAGTTGCTGTTCTGTTTTGCCGGAACCAGCTTGCTTTAGTTCGTCCAGCATTTCGTTTTCAACGTGTAAAGATTCAAGTTGATGCTGTGCGAAAAATCCCTGGATAACATTGTAACCTAAAGTACGGTTGCCTTCTATAGGTTCTGTTCCGGCAATAATACGGAGCAAGGTTGATTTACCTTTCCCATTGGCACCAATCAACGCAATTTTGTCACCACGTTCTATTGTAATGGATGTGTTTTTAAGAATTTGCAAAGAACCAT
>JAEUKN010000094.1 GCA_016794305.1 Alphaproteobacteria bacterium
CAGAGGGCGAGACATCGAATATGGACGGCAGCGAGGAAAGAAGCGCTGTTTTTGGCATATCGCGTGGCAATACCGCGCCATCCTTTCAGATGAAGGAAGGCGTTTTCAACCAAATGCCTTGCTTTGTAGAGGTCTTTATCATACGCGCGCTGGATTTTGCGGTTCTTCTTTGGCGGGATGACCGGCTCCATCTTTTGCGCTTTTGCCTGCTCCAGAATGGCGTCGCTGTCATACCCTCGGTCAGCCAACAAATAATCCGCACTCAACCCCTCAATCAACTTTGAAGCCTGAGTGCAATCCGCTGTGGAACCTTCTGTAATAAGGACTCTGAGCGGAAGACCAAGCGCATCCACGGCCATATGTATCTTGGTATTGAGACCCCTTTTGTGAGACTCATGTCCTGATTGCCGCCTTTGGCGCCGGCCGCGTGCGGATGAACTTTGCAATGGCTGGCGTCGATCATCAGCCATTCGTAATCCGGTTCGTCGATCAAAACGTCAAGAAGTTTTTCCCAAATCCCCTTGTCGCGCCACCGGATAAAGCGGCGATGTGTGTTGCTCCATCCGCCGTAATCCGGCGGCAAGTCGCGCCATGGGGCGCCTGTGCGAATGATCCAAAACACCGCGTTGATAAATTGGCGATTGTCTTTTGCGACCCCACCCCAAACGCCCTTGCGTCCGGGCAAGTGCGGCTCCAGCAGAGCCCAGACTCTATCTGATATATCGTGCCGTCTATGTGCTAATTCCATGGATCCCATCCTGAACCTCCTTCGTAAATCAAATCAGGTCCAGTGATCCTATCATATTTTATATCTCGTGACTACAGTGTCTA
>JAEUKN010000095.1:0-541 GCA_016794305.1 Alphaproteobacteria bacterium
GAGCCACGAACTGCGCACACCGATGAACGCCATCATCGGCATGACCTACATGCTCGGTCGGAGCAACATCGACGCCAGCCAGCGCGACAAACTGGACAAGGTTTCCAACGCCGCCAACCACCTGCTCAATTTGCTCAATGACATTCTCGACCTGTCGAAAATCGATGCCGAGAAAATGACGCTTGAGCAAACACCATTCTCGATCGGCAAACTGGTCGCCAATCTCGATAGCCTGCTGGTCGCGAAAGTCGGTGCCGCGGGCATGCGCTTGAGCTACGAGGTGGTACCGCAGCTTGCCAAGCGTGAGTTGCTGGGCGATCCGCTACGCTTGCAGCAGGTCTTGCTCAATCTGGTGGGCAATGCCATCAAATTCACCGAGAAGGGCAAGGTGACGCTGGCGATCAGCGAACGCGCCGCTACGGCTGATGCGCTGACGCTCGATTTCGCCGTGCGTGACCAGGGGATCGGCATCGCCCCCGAGGCGCAGGCGCGGATTTTCAACCCGTTTGAGCAGGCCGATGGGTCGACGACGCGAAAGTTT
>JAEUKN010000095.1:551-827 GCA_016794305.1 Alphaproteobacteria bacterium
CGGCACCGGGCTGGGCCTGCCAATTTCCAGCCGGCTGATTCGATTGATGGGCGGTGAGATTCACCTCAACAGTACGTTGGGCGTCGGCTCGACCTTCAGCTTCACATTGACGTTGCCATTGGCCCGGCCGCAGCCGACGCTGGCGCCGGTGAACACCGAAATCAGCGGTGCCGAGGCCGAGCAGCGCCTGCGCAGCGACTTCGCGGGCAGCCGGATTCTGGTCGCCGAAGACGACTGGGTAAATCAGGAAGTGGCGATCGAACTGCTGCGTGAAGT
>JAEUKN010000096.1 GCA_016794305.1 Alphaproteobacteria bacterium
ATTTCTCCGGCAGCCGTAAACCTGATGGCATTGTCGAGGAGGATCGTGAGTATGCGAACAAGACGGGCTTCGTCGCCGACGAAGCTGTCCGGTGCGCCTTCGACGATCTTAAGCAGAAACAGCAGCCCCGTTTGCTCGGCGCGTCTGCGCCAGTGGCTTTCCATTGCCCGCAGCATGCCTGCCGGATCGAAGACCCGCGCCTCCGCCTCGAGATGCCCCTTGTCCAGGGCTGCGAACTCGAGGATCGCCTCAAGCAGTTCCATGACACGCCTCGTACCTTCGAGCGCAGTCGACAACTGCTCCTGTATCGCGGCATCGGGCGGACTCCCCATGCGAGCAAGCTGCAGCATTCCGGCGATATCGTTCATCGGGGTGCGCAGTTCGTGGCTCATGCAGTTTATGAAGCGACTCTTTGCCTGGCTGGCCGCTTCTGCCGCCTCCTTGGCGGCAACCACCTCCCGCGTCTGGCGCGCCACTTCTTTGGCCAGCGTGGCGTTCCTGTCGCGCAGCCAGTCACGGGCATCCTTCAGTTCGAGCTGGGTGCGAACACGGGCAAGCAGCAATGCCGGCACGACCGGTTTAGCGATGTAGTCCACCGCGCCGAGAGCCAACCCTCTCGCCTCGTCATCGTCCGAGCCCAGCGCAGAAACGAAGATGACGGGTATGTCCGCAGTGTCGCGGTCAGCGCGCAGGCTCGCCAGCACGGCATAGCCATCGAGCTCGGGCATCATGATGTCGAGCAGGATCAGATCCGGCTGAGGCTTGAGATGTGCGATGCGGATCGCACGCTCGCCGTTGCT
>JAEUKN010000097.1 GCA_016794305.1 Alphaproteobacteria bacterium
CTCTTCTTATAATATAACTACCCCACCAAGCACACCCGATTGCCCGGGAGGCGTTGGACAAGGCCTTCCAATTCCATTTCCAGAAGCGTGCCTTGCACGTCTGCACTTCTCAAATTGCATACCCTGACGATTTCGTCAACCTCGATAGGGGTGGGCGATAGCTCCGGAAGAATTAACGTAATTAGGTTTTCCGAAGAATATCCGTCATTTGCGGCCGATTCCGAAAGGCCGTCTTCGGTAAATCCGACAATTTCGGAAAATGAAATTTGGGAGCCTCGCGGGGCAGGTTTCAGGAAAGAGTTGGTTTGTTCCAGAATATCGGCCGCATCCCGCACCAGAACCACGCCATCCCGTATCAAGGCGTTGGTCCCTTCGGAACGTGGATCAAGCGGAAATCCGGGAACGGCCATCACATCGCGGCCTTGTTCGGCGGCCATACGGGCGGTAATCAAGGATCCGGACCGCAAATTGGCTTCGATCACCACGGTTCCAGAGGAGAGTCCCGATACAATGCGGTTGCGAAAATGTTGGGCGATCGGTTGGGTGCCTAAGGCACATTCCGAAATGACTGCGCCGGTTTCACAGATTTTTTTATACAAATCCGTATTCTCGCGGGGGTAAATCACATCGACGCCACCGGCCACTACGGCAATCGTTCCTGTGGCCAACGCGCCTTCATGCGCGGCGGTATCAATGCCGCGCGCCAGACCGGATGTCACCACCAGTCCCGCTTGCCCCAAATCCATTGCCATTTTATGGGCCAGTTTCCGCCCGT
>JAEUKN010000098.1 GCA_016794305.1 Alphaproteobacteria bacterium
CATTCGGGAAAGAAACACTTTTGAAAACGGTAAGCACCCCAAGTGAGAATTACCAGATTCAGCAGTCGCCAGACGATGCTGGCAATCTGGTCCGGGATCAGATTGAAGACACTGAAAAACGCAGCCCAGACGGGTGAGTAGCGGAAATGGGCTTCGTAGTTGCCATAAACCGGTTCCCCCTTGGCAAAAGTATGACCTGCCAAAGCAAATGTTGGGTAGACAGTTCCCTTGGTTGGTGAAAGAGTTGCACGAACGCTGACGACAATAACCAGAATCAACCAGAGGCTGATCGGTAACCAGTATGGATGTTTAAGAAAAAGTGCTTTCCATCCATGAAAAAGCGTACGAAGAGTTTGCATATTATCCATCAATGCAAAAGTTGATCTGAGTATCCCCGACGTGATTCGAACACGTAACCTTTGCCTCCGGAGGGCAACGCTCTATCCAGTTGAGCTACGGGGACTCGTATGAGGCAGTATACTCCCTGCGAACTCCAAGTGCCAGTGTTGATTACCGTACATGCTGGCCAAACTGATGTTCATAACCAGTTGATGCCAAAGGGTAATACATCCCATCTATTTTGAGTTGCACCGCACGTACCGATAGGAACCGCCCAATATGGGAAAGGTTCACGCCCAGGTGTTTGAGTGGCTGAGTCTCCATCAGTTTTGCTGCATCTGATTCCGAACAGGCGAACAGCAATTCAAAGTCTTCACCATCACTGAGTGCATGTTCTACGGGAGTTTTGCCATCATGCAGGTGATGTACCGCTTCA
>JAEUKN010000099.1 GCA_016794305.1 Alphaproteobacteria bacterium
TTCTACATAGCCTTCGAAGCCATCATCTGTTTCCATGAAGGTATCGAATCCGGCTTCAGCAATTTCAGCCATTAGTATTTCTGAAAATTCCGGATCACATATTACTTGAAGACGAGTGGAATGCATAATTGATTAATTTGATGATGCGCTAATTTGATGATTTGAAAATGAACTTTACATAATTAGATTTTCAAATCTATTAATCATCAAATTTTCAAATTGCTTTTACAATTTCAACAAACTCTCTGCTCTTAAGCGAAGCACCGCCTACAAGCCCACCATCCACATCCGCGCAAGCGAAAAGCTCTTTGGCATTATCGGCTTTCACACTTCCACCATATAGAATAGAAATATTCTCAGCAGCGGCTCCATACTTAGAAGCAATGTGTTTACGAATAACTGCATGCATATCCTGCGCTTGTTGCGAGGTAGCAGTTTTTCCGGTGCCAATCGCCCATACAGGTTCATAAGCAACAACCACTTTCTTAAGTTCATCCGCACTTAAATGGAAAAGACTTTCTTCTACTTGTTTCTTTACTAATTGTTCATGCGTTCCCTTTTCACGAATTTCCAAGGGTTCGCCACAACAAAAGATGGGGGTTAATCCTTGCGCTAATGCCTTATCAACTTTGGTTGCCAGCAAAGCTCCGTCTTCGCCAAAATATTGTCTGCGCTCGCTATGCCCAATGATTACATACGGAATGCCCATTGACTTTAACATACCAACCGAAGTCTCGCCTGTGTAAGCCCCCGAATCATGTTCGCTGCAATT
>JAEUKN010000009.1 GCA_016794305.1 Alphaproteobacteria bacterium
CATTATGTACGTGCTCTCAACCGGGTGTGCATGGGCTTATGTCCCGAAAGATTTTCCCTCTAAAAGTACGCTTTATTGGTATTTTAGCAATTGGTCATATGACGGGACATTGGATAAAATTCACGATACGCTCTATGCGGCGTGCCGCGAAAAAGACGAACGAGATCCGACTCCAAGTGCGTGCGTGATCGATTCTCAAAGCGTCAAATCGGCGGAAAAAGGGGGGCCAAAATTGACCCGCACGGATATGATGCGGGCAAGAAGATCAAAGGAAAAAAGAGACATGCGTTGGTCGACACGACGGGATTATTGATGAGCATTTTTGTGCACCCGGCGGATATTCAGGACCGCGACGGCGGCGTTATGCTGATGCAAAAAATGGGGTCCAAAAAGTTTCCGCGATTGAAAAAGTTATTTGCCGATGGCGGGTATCGGGGGCCGAAATTTGCAGAGGCACTCAAGAAAATATTTTCAAATCTTAAGGTTGAAATTGTAAAAAGATCAGACAACGCCGAAGGGTTTGAAATCATCCCAAAACGATGGGTGGTTGAGAGGACTTTTGCCTGGCTCGGTCGGTGCAGAAGGTTGGCAAAAGATTGGGAAAATCTCACCGCTCATGCCCTCGCTTTTGTCAAACTTGCCTCAATCCGCTTTATGCTCAGAAAGCTCTGTTCCCCTCAATAAACTTTTTAAATGGACTCTTAGAGCCTGTTCATAATCTCGCTGCGGTTAAGGATTTTTGAGGTTTTTCGAGAACCGCATCGGATCGTACATAGATGTACGTGAGAAGCGGAAGCGCAGAAATACCGTGAAAAGCCAACGCCAGAGTAGAGATACTGAACAGGTTCTGAGCGGATTATACTTGGAATACTGAAGTGCTGGCCGGACTATTCTTCGATTAACCGGCCTCCATCTAATCGCAAAATGGTCTAGCCGGAGGCGCCGGGTAAGCCTTTAATAAAACGAGTAAGCTCACTCATCTCCTGATACTTACTGCTGCCGCCGCCCTCACTGATAATTCGTTCAATATCAATGTGCATATTGTGAATTAAATCTTCGAGCTGGTCACCCGGCACCGGTTCACACACAACCGAGGAGAGGCTAAAATCAGCCTTAAAAAAATCATGAAGCGTATCGTTAAAACGTGCCACAAACCGCAAGGCACCATTGGCATCGGCGTGTTTCAGACTCACTAAGAATTCACCTTTTTCGCAATAATACCCGTCATCAAAAATGCGTATGGTTTTTTGTATGGATTGTGAGACCATTTGCAGGGCCTCTTCATTGACAAAATATCGCGGATCGTTAAACCTCATAATAACCAGTGAAAACGGCAAGCCACGCCGCGATCTGCGCTCTAATTCCTTTGCCAGATCCTCCATCATGACACTTTTATGCCGCAATCCCGTAAGCGGATCGCGCGCCGTGTCGGTGGTTAACAAGTCCCGCTCAATGCGCTGCAACCTGATCATAAAATCTTCGTAAATTTGCCACAATTCGTTGAATTCGGATTGGGGCGGGGGGATACGATTGGTGAGTATGTGCATCGCCTTATTGCGAATGAGCTCCTCCACCGACAACAATTCTTTTACGATGCGGGCATAACGTGTTTTGGATAAAACCTGTTCACTTTCTTCGCGTTCTGCCTGCGCATACGACAAACCGCTCATCAGCGCAGAAGGTGCAGGCTCCTTTTCCGGGGTGAAATCCTTGGGATAAATTAAGGCTCGGCCAAAATTTCCGACTTCATGCAGCATATTGCTGGATAGGCTTTCAATAAAGCGACGCAAATAGTTTTTTGACTCATCATCTTTCATAACTCAACCTTACCATAGAAACGCAAAATTTATATTAAAATTTAGAAAAATACAGCTCGCCAACCTTGCTCATCTTGTGGGGTTGGTTCAAAAAATAACATCGTACAATTATGAATAGGGGGAATATCTATAGACAATAAGCGGCCCAAAGCATGAAAGACTCCGCCATGTGCCACGATCAGCGGGATTGTGGGAGACTCAGAAGACAAATTCATATCCGCCTGTGTTTTGTGGAGCAAACGGCGAAACGCCTCCAAAATCCGCGCATCCAATTGATCATAGCTTTCGCCGCCCGGTGGAATGATTCCGGCCTCAATATCTGCAATACACGCTCCCCAAGGGCGCACGCCCGACCATTCGCCCATCATATGTTCGCGTATATCCGGATCGGCTTCGCACGCCAATTGCAACACATCATTTAAAATCAGGGCCGTATCCCGCGCGCGTGACAGTGAACTGTGATAAATTTTACCGGCAGGATGCGGCATAAGGTGCAACCGCTGCGCCAGCTCAAGAGCCTGCTCGCGTCCCTTGGGCGTGAGAGGTGTATCCAGCTCCCCGCCCGCCACTAAATTTGCCACATTGGCTTCGGATTCGCCGTGTCGCACCAGATAAAAGGGAACGCAAGGTAACATAGTATTTTTCCACCACAATAATTTTGTAGCTTTATAACCCTACCAAAGCCTGCGCGAATTGGTCGGCGTGGAAAGGTTGCAAATCCTCAATATCCTCACCAACCCCAATCGCGTAAATCGGCAGCGAGAATTTATCGGCCAGGGCTACCACCACCCCGCCTTTGGCGGAACCGTCAAGTTTGGTGACAACCAAACCGGTTAACTTGACAATTTGGGAAAATGTTTCAACCTGTGAAATCGCATTTTGCCCCGTGGTGGCGTCCAGAACCAAAATGACCTCATGCGGGATGGTCGCATCTTTCTTTTTCAGCACGCGTGAGATTTTCTCCAATTCCGCCATCAAATTGGCTTTGTTATGGAGCCGCCCGGCCGTGTCGATCATTAAAATATCCGCCTGTTGCTCCAATGCTTTCTCATAGGCTTGAAAGGCGAGCGCCGCCGAGTCTGAGCCGATTTCACTGGAAATCAGCGGGCATTTGCAGCGATCCGCCCAGATTTTCAACTGTTCAATCGCGGCCGCGCGGAACGTATCCCCCGCCGCTAAAACCACTTTCTTGTGATGTTTTGCGAAAAATTGATAGGCCAGTTTGCCAATGCTGGTGGTTTTGCCCACACCGTTCACGCCGCAAATCAAAAAGGTCAAGGGGCCGGTGCGGGCGCGGTCCAAATCCAGCTCCCGTTCGGATTTTCTCAGGATTTTGGCAATATCCTGCGCCAACGCCACCTGAACCTCGTGGGCCGAATTGTCCTTATCAAATTTTCGTTGACGCAGGCTCGCGACTAAAGAGGCCGCTGTTTGTGGCCCTAAATCGGCTTCGATTAACAAATCTTCAAGGGCGTTGAGCGTTTCCTCATCGGCGCGGCGTTTTGAAAATAAATCCCCCAATCCGCTGCCAATTTTATGGGATGATTTCGACAATCCTTCGGTCAAACGTGTCAGCCAACCGCCGCCCATTTGGCTTTTTTGCACCTTGAGTTCTTGTGCGCGCGTATTTTCGGGCACGACAGACCCCACAGGAATTTCTTCCAACTCATCAATCACTTCGCTTTCGGTTTCCAGCAATTCATGTTTTTCGAATTCCGGATCAAGGCTGGGGTCATACTCCACGGGCGGTTCAATCGCCGGTTCGTTTGGGTGATGGACGATTTTATCCTCGGCTTCTTCGCGTTCTTGTCGTTCATTTTTTGCTTTTTTACGCCAGAAAAACATGTGTGTGCCTTTGTTTTGGGTGTTTTTGGGTTTTCATTAAGCTCTGAGCGGTTGTGACGAAGCCCCGAGATAAAATTATATCATAATATCAATGCCTTTTTTAGCATAGTTTTACCCCGCTAATCAATTACAGTCTCATGAGGACTCAAAAAGGCCGGGCTATTGGCATTGAGTGACTTGAAATAGGAACTTTGCCTAATTTCCTAGACCATTTTTGGTTTAGGTAGACTCAAAAAAATGGTCTAAGTATTTGTTTTGTTGCATTTTTTTACAATTAACCGGCTTCCACTTAATCGCAAAATGCTCTAATTTTCAATCAGCACATAAAATCAGGACTAGGAATTGGGCGCATTTTCGCCTAAAATTATTTTATGGCCCCACCGCATTATCTGAAAGAAATACGTAAGCAAAGAAATATGACTCAGTCCGACCTGGCGGAGCTGGTGGGCACGACTCAGGAAACAATTCAGCGTCTGGAGTCCGGGCGGCGGCGATTAACCTATGATTGGATTTGTAAATTGGCGGACGGGTTGGGCGTTCACCCATCGGAAATCACGGAAGGGCCAAGCAAAACACAACCTCATGGTGATCGTGAAATCGCCATTCTCAACACGTACCGTACGTTGTCCGAACCGGACCAGCGCAAATTTCGTACGTTGCTCTCACTTATCAGTAAAAATCCCCAACCCGAGGAGGAATAATTTTCTGAATCCGTAAAATCAACCGCTCTTTTAAACTTTCCCTAAAATTATACCAAAATGGTATTTTTACTTGCATGTCATATACCAATATGGTATAAATAAGATACGGTGTAACTTGGTATATTTTGGAGCAGTTTATGGAGCATAACAATATGACGGCGGATTTGACCCGCCACGCCAGTGAACGTGATAAATTGGCGGGCCAGCTCCTTAAAAAATATCGACAGGACTATAAAATGTCACAAATAGATTTCGCCGCACGGATTGGGGTAAGTTTCCAGCAATTATATAAATACGAATCGGGACATAATCGACTGACCATTGGCCGTTTGATGGATTGCTGCGATGTTTTGAATATCTCCGCACAGGAATTTATGGGCCGGCTTGAGCATTTCCCACATGATGGATAGTTTTCAACCTTTCTTTAACTTCCCTGCTTTATATCTAAAGAGTTACGATGGACTAGACCATTCTTGGTTTGGGTGGACTCGAAAAAATGGTCTAAGTGTTTTTTTTGTCGCATTTTGCTACGATTAACCGGCCTCCGCTTAATCGTAACAAAATGCTCTAGGGCGTTATTGATAAGGAATTCAGATGCAGTACAAAGCTCCGCTCAATCACATTCAATTTATTTTACAAGAAGTTCTGGATTTACAGGATTTGTGCAAGCTTCCTTATTTTCAGGAGTTTGAGCCGTCATTGGTCCAAAATTTTATCTCTGAAGCTGCGGCCTATTGTGAGGAATTTTTACTTCCGCTCAATCAGATATCAGACAGCCAGGGCTGTCATTTGGATCAAAATCAGGTCAAAACGCCGGATGGATTTCGTGAAGCCTATCAGAAATTTATAGAATTGGGTTGGCCGGCGGCGGGTACGGATCCTGCCTATGGTGGAATGAAAACGCCCTACGTCGTTTTGCTGATGATGGCGGAGTTTTTATCTTCAACAAACTTAGCATTCGGCATGTATCCCGGTCTCTCGAAGGCGGCTTATAAAGCCCTCACTTTGCATGGATCGGAGGAGCTAAAGGCCACCTATCTGCCTAAAATTATTTCCGGTGAATGGACCGGGACGATGTGTTTGACCGAACCGCAATGCGGGACTGACCTCTCTCTCATTGCGACTAAGGCATTGCCGCGAGGGGATGGGTCATATAGCCTCACCGGATCGAAAATTTTTATCTCCGCCGGTGATCATGATTTAAGTGAGAATATTATTCATTTGGTATTGGCGAAATTGCCCGATGCGCCTAAGGGGGCCAAGGGAATCTCCCTCTTTATTGTCCCCAAATTCTTGCCCAGTGATATGAGCCGGAATCAGGTGAAATGCAGTGCCATCGAACATAAAATGGGGCTGAATGGCTCGGCGACATGCTCTCTTGAATTCGAGGGAGCACAAGGTTGGTTGGTGGGAAAACCTCATCATGGCTTGGAAGCTATGTTCACTATGATGAATAATGCTCGATTAAGTGTGGCCATGCAAGGGTTAGGAGCTGCCGAAATCGCGCAGCAAAATGCCACGATTTATGCATCAGAGCGAGTCCAGATGCGCAGCCTGAGCGGACCAAAGAATCCTGCCGCCAATGCCGATCCGATTTTGGTGCATGCCGATGTGCGCCGCATGATCCTCACGGGGAAGGCATTTTGTGAAGGGGCACGCGCTTTGTCGTGTTGGGCGGCCATGGAAATTGATATGGCCGAACATCATCCTGATCCCTTCAGGCGCGCGCAGGCCGATGATCTTGTGGCCTTACTGACCCCAATTCTTAAAGCCTATCAGACCGATATGGGCTTTGATGTGGCCAATTTGGCCATTCAGGTTTATGGTGGGCATGGCTATATTAAGGACTATGGCATTGAGCAATTGGCCCGCGATGTACGGGTTGCGAGTATATATGAAGGCACCAACGGTATTCAGGCGCTTGATCTGGTCGGGCGCAAAATGGGTAAAGACTATGGCCGCGTGTTGCGCAGCTTCTTTCATCCGGTTCAGGAATTTATCGCGCGCAATAGCGATCATCCCGTTTTGAAAACTCATATGGGTTTGCTGGCGAAATCATTTGCCAAGTTGCAACAGGCGAGTGCCACCATCGCCCTCAAATCACTCAAGAATCCTGACGAAGCCGGGGCGGCAGCCACAGATTATTTACGGCTCTTTGCCCTGGTCGCCATGGCCTATATGTGGATGAAGATGGCGGTGGTGGCTGTTGAAAAACTGGGCAAAAACCGTTCCGATGGAAATACTGCGCCCCAATTTCCCCCGCAATTTTATGCGGCGCGGTTAAAATTGGCGCGATTTTTTATGGAACGCATGCTCCCCGAAGCCGAATCCCGTTTTCGCATGGTGATGGCGGGGGGTGAGAGCATGATGGAGCCCAGTGCGGAAGAGTTTTTCTTATAAAGGCTTCAGGGTTGCTATAGGACAGACTGGTCCAGAGGTTTCCTGTCATCATCCTCCGCCGTTGGGGCGACCTCAATCTCATTGATCCCGAAGGCAAGGGAGGAAATATCCTCGGTTTGATGCTCATACTGGCGTTCCATCTGCCGATAGTGACGAAACACAATCGGGATGGAGATCAGATACCCACCCGTAATCAGGGTCAAAGTCACCCACGGCGCATTAATCAGTGCCGCAATCAACAAGGTCAGAGCCCCCATGAGCGGCACTGCCATACGGTCGGGAAGTTTGAGATATTTGAGCGATCCTGTGGGCAGGCGGCTGACCATTAAGGACGCCACAAAAATCGCCCAGAGTGCCACCAGCGGATTGGCAAAGCGAAATTCATCAAACGCATTGGGAAACATGAGCCAGATATAAAGCGGCATCATCACCAATCCTGCGCCCGCCGGGCTGGGGACGCCTGTAAAATACCGCTTTTTCCATTGCGGCGTATCCTCGGTATGATTGGCCGCCACATTAAATCGTGCCAGCCGCAGCGCCGTCGCCACAGGAAAAACGACCGAGGCCATCCAGCCCAATTTTCCCGCGTCAACCATCACCCAATTATGCAACAAAATCGCGGGTGCCACGCCAAAGGCGAGAAAGTCGGAAAGCGAGTCCAGCTGGGCTCCAAACTCACTCTGGGCCTTGAGTAACCGCGCCACCGCCCCATCCAGAACATCCAACACTCCGGCGGCGACAATTAATAAAATGGCGGCTTCAAAATCCCCCATAATCGCCTTTTGAATGCTAGTGACACCGGCGATGAGGGCCATCATTGTAATCAAGCTCGGCACGATCTTGCTCAGGCTGATCAATCTGACGCGGCGCTTGGAAGCAGTCGGCTTAGACGCAGTGGACGAAGCCCCGTTAAGGGGGGCATCATTTTCAGGTTCAGGTGATACGAAGCCGGGCATAATCGGACCCCTCATTATAATTTAAGTATAGACGCGAAAATCATCAGTAAAAATCATACCGGCGTGGTGGTCACGGATGGTCCGCTTTGCGCCAAATCCGCCAAAATCGTCTCCCCGCCCAATACGCGTTGCCCCACGCTAACCCGCACCGCAACGTGGGACGGGATATAAATATCCGCACGCGACCCAAACCGAATGAGCCCATAACGATGCCCCGCGGTCACGGCATCGCCTTCGCGCAATTCATTAATAATGCGCCGCGCCACCAATCCTGCAATCTGCACAAACCCGATATCCTGACCATTGGCGGTTTCCATTAAAACCGCACTACGTTCATTTTCAATGCTGGCGCGTTCACTGCCGGCATTGAGGAATAATCCGGGGCGATAGGCAACTTTTTTAATGGTGCCGGAGATGGGAACACGGTTCACATGCACATCAAACACGCTCAAAAACACACTCACGCGGGTGAATTGCCCGTCTTCATTACCGGGGGCGGTTTCAACGCTCTCACTGGTGAGGGGGATAAGATTAGGGGTGGCGCGCAATTCACGGGGGAGTGGGACATGCTCATCCACCGCCGTCACGCGCCCGTCAGCGGGGGAGATCACCAGATCAAGCCCCTGTGGCACCATCCGCACCGGATCGCGGAAAAAATATACGCACCAAAGCGTTAACACCAGTCCGACAAAGCCCAAAACGCCCGAAATCATACCAAGGATAATCGACACAATGGCAAAGCCGATGATAAACGGCCACCCGGCCTTATTGGTGGGGGTCAGGACCGTTTGGCAAAAAGTTTGCTTCAGGTCAAAAATTGTTTTTTCAAACGCTTCGTTGGTCATGGTCATCTGCTCATTTTTAAAAAATTTAAATTGTAATTTAAGTTTGTAGCATAATTTATGGAGTTATAAGAGCAATTTTTATGCTTTTTGTTATTCTAACGTCTTTACAATCTCTTGCGGGAGTAATTCGCGCCAGGCCTTGGGCGGGATTTCAACCACTTCGCCGCGCGGCAATCCCCCCAATTCAAACGGGCCGTAGGATAGGCGCATCAGGCGCGAGACCTGATAGCCCAGTGCCTCCATCACATTGCGGATTTCACGGTTTTTGCCCTCAGTCAGAGTCATGGTCACCCATAAATTATGCCCGTCTTGTTTTTGCTGGTCATCAACGATGGCTTCAATTTTGCCATAGCGCACGTTTTTCCACACCAAACCATGTTGGAGTTTTTCAAGTTTTTTGGCCAAAATTTCTTTGCCGCGCCCACCGCCGGCAAACACGCGCACACGGTAGCTGCGTTTTAATCCGCTGGATGGAAGCTCCAAAAGTCGTGACAGCGCGCCGTCATTGGTCAAAAGCAACAACCCTTCGGTGTTTAAATCGAGCCGCCCGACACTGATCAATCGCGGCAGATTTTGCGGCAGGGAGTCAAATACAGTAGCCCGCCCTTCCGGGTCCTTGGCGGTTGTAATCAGTCCGGCAGGCTTATGGTACATAAACAGCCGCGGTTGTTGCCGTCGCCCCACATTGTCACCATCCACCTGAATTTGATCGCGTTCGGTTACAAAACTGGCGGGGGTGGTGACGACATCTCCATTGATCACGATGCGTTTTTGATCAATCATTTTTTCAATGTCACGGCGCGACGCAATACCAAGCCGCGCCAAATATTTGGCGATGCGCTCGCCCCGATCAGGGTTATTCAAATCTTTATCATTCAAATTCTCCGGCGGTGTGGTTTTGGGTGGATAATTTTTGCTTTTTTTCTCTTCAGTCATTACAAAGGGTCCTATGTTAGAATCCATCCACCATACAAGAATGCGCGCCGCACTGGAAGAGGCTCATCTCGCATTTGCGCGCGATGAAGTCCCGATCGGGGCTGTGGCAGTTCACAGCGTCAGCGGAGAGATCATGGCCCGCGCCGGCAATCGCACGCGGGAATTATGCGACCCCACCGCGCATGCTGAAATGCAAATTATTCGTGAAATTTGTCGGCTTGAGTGCGCGCAACGTGCCCCCGAATATGATATTTACATCACATTGGAACCATGCCCGATGTGTGCGGCGGCACTGAGTTATGCCCGCGTGCGCACAATTTATTTCGGCGCGAGTGATGTCAAAAGCGGTGCGTTGACATCCTCCATTCAGCTTTATTCATTTTCACCGCTTCACCACAAACCCGTTGTGATTCCAGGGGTTTTGGCTGATCCGTGTGCGCAAATTTTAAAAGATTTTTTTGCCCAAAAGCGTGCGCAAAAAAATGCAGTTGAGATGATTTGATTGAAATCAGGAATAAAAATTTGTCCCGCAAATCACGATAATTCTTTCGTTAAAAAATAAGATTTTTTTTCATGCAAAAAAAACTTTGTAATCAAAAAAATTTGTGATAGATTCTGTGTCAAGGAAAAAATTTTTCTTTAAAAAATATACCTCATCAGGACCGACTTCGAATGACTTTTGATCCACACGATTCTCAAAAGTTGCTCTAACAAAAGTCCGAAATTCAAAAAAGGTGTTTGCTCAAGGGCAGCACCTTTTTTATTTTGTTCCTCTCCAAAATTTGGGTATGATAATCCTGCATGGGGCGCTATTTCACTTCGTTTAATCCCCTTGTAATTCCTTGCCTATGAGGTTGCCTGATGACTCCATCCTATATTTCCACACGTACTATGCAAGGCGCAGAGTCCGGTCATTCTTTCGATGAAATTTTGCTCAAAGGTTTGGCGGATGATGGCGGGTTGTTTGTCCCCCAGCAATGGCCCGTGATCAATTCCACTGCTACCTCCGCCTCTCTGGCCTATACTGAAATGGCGGAGGAGATTTTATCACTCTTCACGGGTGAGAGCTTCGCGCGCGAGGAGTTGCGAGCGATCATAAATCAAACCTATTCACCCCAAAATTTCCGTGATGAAGCCATTACGCCGCTCCAAAAAATCGGTGACTCCACTTACCTTATGGAGTTGTTTCACGGCCCGACCTTGGCGTTTAAAGATTTAGCCCTGCAATTATTGGGGCGGTTATTTGATGCCGTCCTGGCGCGCAGCCAACAAAAAATTCATATTCTGGGGGCCACATCGGGTGATACGGGTTCGGCGGCGATTGAGGCATGTCGCAATCGCGCCAATATCACGATCACTATTCTTCACCCCCATGGTCGCACGTCCGAAATTCAACGGCGACAAATGACCTCGATAATGGATGATAATGTTCACAATATCGCGATTGAGGGCAGCTTTGATGACTGCCAAAATCTGGTCAAGCAAGCCTTCGCCGATGAAGATTTGAAACGGCGCAAACATATCTCGGCGATTAATTCCATCAACTGGGCGCGGATTGCGGCGCAAATTGTGTATTATGTGGTTGCGGCGCGCAGGTTGGGGAGCAGCTTGGGGAATGTGGGGGTCAAAACCGCCTTTGCCGTTCCCACGGGCAATTTTGGCAATGTCTATGCCGCGTGGGCCGCGCGCAAAATGGGGGCCGCGATTGGGCCGCTCATTATCGGATCCAACCGCAACGATATTTTAACCCGGTTTTTTGAAACCGGCGAAATGAAACTTCATGAGGTTACACCGAGCCTGAGCCCCAGCATGGATATTCAAATCTCAAGCAATTTTGAACGATATTTATTTGAATGTCTGGATCGTGATGCTGCGCAGCTCCGCTCCTTGATGATGCAATTCCGCTCAAGCGGGTCGTTCCGTTTGCCTGATCATCTGTGGCAAAAATCCCGCCGCGAATTTTATGCGCTGAGGTGCTCTGACGAAGACACCATCGCAACCATCCGCAATTTGTATGACAGCACAGGGGTGATTATTGATCCGCATACGGCTGTGGGGCTTCATGCACTCACCCATTCACCCATCAGCAATCCGCGGCATGAGGATTATTTTGCAGGCCCCAAAGTGGCCATGGCCTGCGCCCACCCCGCCAAGTTCCCAGATGTAGTGGAGCGCGCCATTGGCGTGAGGCCGGCTTTGCCTGATTTCCTCTCTGATCTGCTCGAACGCCGTGAGAAATATACGGTTTTGCCCAATGATTATGAGGCGTTAAAAAAGTTAATTTGATCGCCTATTCGCGGCACGATCGCAATATTGCAAATACACTGACATCCACCCCTGAACCGATCGGAATTTGCTAGGTGGAGTCACAGGATTCTCAGAGTCCGGAAGGGCGCGACCCTTCATGCGATAATAACGACCTAAGGCACGTAATTTGCGTCGAAGCCGCTCAATGGCTTGATCAGGACTGTGGGCAACCGCTTGCAACTCCGGCAGGACTGATAAAATTGCCTTATAAGAATGTGCGTGTGTGGTATTGTGTGCATCACTTGGTGAGCCATGTTGAACATTGTGACAGTGCAGTTCACTGGCTAGCTCATTGGCATCTTTATATGGGATGCACTCAATCCAATAACCTCTACGCGGCATGGATGCTCCCTTTTTCAAAATTTCTTATAGTGAAGTGATAAGATTACTTATACCATAAAACATTCGCAAAAGCAAAATGATCGCGGACGAAAAACATGGCCACCAGCAAAAATATCGCCATGACAAGGGGCGGCGAGTATGATAGTCTGTGCGAACACTGAACCGTAGTCACGGTCGGATAATCCCTTTTTTCGATATTTTTGGAGCTTGCGATGGCGTTTTCGCGCGGATCTTTTTCCTTCTCTTATTCGCTTTCTTTTCCTTTGAGGTTATTGTGCAGCGCGGCAGTTTTGCTGGCTTTGCCGCATTGTGCCTTAGCCGATGATGCCAAACCCGCAAAGGATGTTCCTGTTCTTTCAGACACAAAGACCACCCCACAAAAAACTGATCCGCAAGAAACTTATCGCCAGCTTTCGATGTTTGGCGAGGCGTTTGAACGTGTGCGCGAAAAATATGTTGAACCGGTGAGCGATGAAAAATTGGTGGAATATGCGATTAAGGGCATGTTGTCCAACCTTGATCCGCACTCCGATTATATGACGGCCAAAGATTTTGATGACATGAAGGTGCAAACCAAGGGTGAGTTTGGCGGATTGGGGATTGAGGTGACGATGGAGGACGGCGTTGTCAAGGTGATCTCACCCATTGATGATACGCCGGCCTTTCGTGCGGGGATTAAGGCCGGGGACTTGATCACCCACATCAATAAAAAACCGATTATCGGTATGACACTGGCCGATGCGGTCGATCAAATGCGTGGAAAAATCGGTACCAATGTTGAGATTACGGTACGGCGCGAGAATGTGGCGGAACCGTTAATCATGACCCTCAAACGCGATGTGATTAAAATTCAGCCGGTTAAATCGCGCGTTATTGATGGCTCGGTTGCCTATATCCGCATCAATCAATTTAACCGCAATACGTTTGACGGATTGAAAGATGCGATTGAAAAAACCCAAAAAGAAGCCGGGGAAAAATTGGGCGGATATGTGATAGATTTGCGCAATAATCCGGGCGGATTGTTGGATCAGGCGATTGCGGTGTCGGATGCGTTCCTCAATCAGGGGGAAATCGTATCAACCCGCGGCCGCGAAGAAACCGACATTAAACGCGATAATGCCCTGCCCGGTGATTTAACGGGTGGGTTGCCGATTGTGGTGTTGATCAATGGCGGGTCGGCTTCGGCTTCGGAAATCGTTGCGGGCGCGTTACAGGACCATCGCCGCGCCGTGTTGATGGGCACCAGATCATTTGGTAAAGGCTCTGTTCAGACTGTCATCCCAATCGCCGGGGATGGGGCCTTGCGCCTCACCACTGCGCGGTATTTCACCCCGTCGGGACGGTCGATTCAGGGTAAGGGCATTGATCCCGATATTGTGGTGGACCAAGCCAAAATCGAAAAATTGGAAGAAATGGGCATCCATGAAGAGGATTTGAAAGGCGCGCTCAGCAACCCCAACAAACCTCAGAATGGTGATAGCAAAAGCGCACCGTCCTTTGCACCGATGGATGAGAATGCCCCAGAGTCATCTCCTGATGATAAATCTGACAGCAAAAATGGCGGTAAAGATGCAACCAAAGGATCTGCAGGGGCTGCTGTGGCGCCGCTATTTGGCGATGTTGACAAGGATTACCAATTGGCGCGCGCGGTTGATTTGCTCCATGGATTGAGTTTGATGCAAAAAGATAAATAAATCCTCCACCCCGTGGTGGATAGATTTGGTTGATATATTTGGCGGATAAAGTCCGGAATGGCAAAATCCCTCCCTCCTCTCTCTCACCCCGCGCCGGTTCGTTCGGCGCCCGGTGCGGCTCACCCCCCAAACTCGGGTGAAGGAGGGTGGAGGAATTATTTCCACGGCGCAACATTTCTGGGATCGCTCATTGGTTTGCTGGTTATAGTGGCGGCGGCCATTGGGTGGTTGATGGTCTCGCTCCCGGATTACTCGTCACCTAGCTCTCATGAGTCTGCTCCGCCGCCCACAACGGATGTTCCGCTTATTACATCGGGGGTTGTGGCGGAAATGAATTTGACTCAACCAGATCAATCCCAACACGATACGACACAGACTGACTCCCCCGCGGACGAAGGCCTTGGGGATCACGCCTCCGCCCATACACCACCCGCACATCCTGCGCCGCCTGATACTGCTTCCCCTGATCCCACATCCGCGCATGAGGATGGAACAAATACTCATCCCGATGCCCATCATGAATCAGCCGCACCCAATATGGTCTCCCTAACCCCCGTGAGCGACAAGGATGATCATGATTTTTATGAACCGACCAAGCTGGGGGATTTGCCCATTCGGCGTGCTAAGGACGGGCAATCTGTGTTTGATCGCTATAAAATCGCCACTCACCCGGGCGCAAATGCCAAGGGCGTGATCAGTTTGGTGATTGCGGATTTTGGCCTCTCTGCGCATGATATCACCACCTTGAATGACTCGGGCCTCACGCAAATCAGCGTGATTTTTTCACCCTATACCAAGGATTTGCAAAAGAAAATTGACACGGTGCGCGGGTTGCAAGTTGAACCATGGATCAACGCGCCGGTTGAAGATGACAATTTTGGTGAGAATGACCCGGGCCCCTATAGCCTAATTTCAGGTCTGAATGATGATCAAAATGCGTTGCGACTGATGACGATTTTGGCATCGGCCAAGCATGTGCCGGGGGTGGTTTTTCTCAATCCTCCCAATTTTGCGGCGGCCCCTGATGCTCTTGCGGCGATTATCGGTCAAATGGACAGGCGTGGCGTGGCCTTGGCTTCAGCGGCGGCGGCAACAGATGACTTAAGCGCGCAGGCGGCACAAAAATTTCCCAATTTGGTGTTTTTACACGGGGCCACATGGATTGACGGCGGCGTGGACCAGGATGTATTTACCCAAGATTTGAAAAAGATTGAAACTCAGGCACTCTCCACCGGTTCAGCCATGATGGTGATCCCGATGCAACCCGCATCTCTTAAAACTCTTCAACAATGGCAAAAAACTTTGGGCGCGCGGGGGCTTGAACTCGCCCCCCTTTCCGCCCTCAAAACCTATGGCGGTCATTAACATGAATTCTTAAGGATTTTCTATTATATGGAATGAAGGAACATTTTATAGTAACCTGATTATAGTGACCTGGGCGGTGTTTTATTCGGAAAGAAAAGGAAGTATCCCCTGTAAAGTGGCTGTTATGTAATTGTGTAATCCTAAGAAAGACTCACTGATGGCATTGATTATTGACTTAAAACCTAATGAAAAAATCCTGATTGGATCGGCCATTATCAGTAATGATAAGCAACGGACACGGCTTCATATCGCCGGGGATACGCCCATCTTACGTGAAAAAGATATCATGACGGAAGAGGACGCAACCTCGCCCTGTAAGAAAATTTATTTTCTCATTCAATGTATGTATTTGGCCCGCAACCCGCGTGAATATCACCCAAAATATTTTGAATTATTGCGCATGATTCAGTCGGCTGTTCCGTCCACTGCCGTCTTTTTCACCCGAATTAATGTGTTTATTGTGCAGGGACAATATTATAAGGCACTGCGTGAAGCCCGCGACCTGGTCCAGCATGAGGATGAATTGCTTAAAGCCAGCGGAGTAACGGCGTTATAATCGCCGGCCCTGTAATTGCTGGCTCTGCAATTGCCGCAATGCCTCGCTCAAAATAATTGCACCGGCCATGGCGATGTTGAAGGACCGCGCGTGCGGGGCCATCGGAATCACCACACGATCAGGAATTTGCGCATGAATTTCCGGCGGGACACCGGCGCTTTCACGACCAAGCAGCAAAATATCCCCCGGAGAAAATCGAAATTCGGTATAGGGAACGCTGGCCTTTGTGGATAATAACACCAACCGCCGCGCGGCATAGTGCCCGCAAAACCGATCCCACGAAGCATGGCGATGGATTTTGGCTATATCAAAATAATCCATGGCCGAATTTTTGATTTTGCGCTCATCCCAAATAAATCCAAAAGGCTCAATCAGGTCCAACGGTACGTCAAACCCGGCACATAACCGAATGAGCGCCCCGGTATTTTGGGGAATATCAGGTTGATAAGCCGCCAGGCGGAGCGAATGTGCAGCTTCGGTTTTAATCATTTTTGTGTTTTACAATGTTGGGTCATAAAAAGATGGGCCATAAAAGGCGGCGTTTTGTAGAGCATTTTGCGATTAAGTGGAATCCGGTTAATCGCAACAAAATGCGACCAAACAAATACTTAGACCATTTTTTTGACTCTACGTAACCAAAAAATGGTCTAGCCAATCACCTATTTTCAAAGCTGTTTTGATAGCTATTCAATTCCGGATTCACATCCATATCGCCATTCATATTTTGCTCGTACATTGCTCCATTCTCCTTGGCTTGCCATATTAGGTCCTGACCTTGAAAAAATCCACCCCACAAAATTACAGCCCCATATAACACTATAAAGCTCATGACGCTCAATTGTGGCACAAAGATCGCGAAAACATAGGCAAATGGGTTTCTTTTAGGGATTTTTGTTTGTTCCTTGGGGTTCACGCGCGCAAATCTTTTTACAAGCCATGGATAGTCTGCGATGAGTTCATGGAATGACATCCAAAATCCTTTGCTTTGCTGAACTTGTTGGAGATAGGCATCTTGATCGAGCGTAGCACATTTCTTGCCACCCACTGCCAATGCCGCCAGCCCAAAGCGTACCGATTGAAGGGAGTCGCAGCATGCCGCGCCGTAACGATCGCATGTATATTCCCGCGCGCGGGAGTATCCCGCCCCTAGTAACGGCAAAATCAATGCCGGAGATAAAAATGCTGCCCAAAAATTGTGATTGCGATGAAGATGCCCCATTTCATGCCCAATGTAAAAATTCAAGGCATCCGGATTTTCATCCATGGCATCCACAATATCGGACAGCAAAACGATATAATTTTGCCGCAAAAACCGTAAAGCAAAGGCGTTAAACATCCCGTTCATGTGCAAAATATAGACTGTCGGTGTTTTCTTAAATTGAAAACGCTTGGCGCACCGCTCAACAGCGGCATGAATGTCCGGGAATTGTTCAGACGAGACCAAAGCCCCGGTTCCGCGCAGGTGTGAAACAAATCCCGACTGCACAAAGAGATAAACTAGGAAAAAGACACCCAAAATGGCCAAACTCATGCCGACGGTCCCAACAATAAAATGGAGCCATGCGAACGTTGATATGATCGCAGCAATGACAAACAGCTTGGGCTCGTTAGGATAAGGTTTAATGGCTGTGAAATTCTCGCTCTCTCCCTCACTCATGTTCGCTCCTTAAATGTCTGGCTATGTCACAATATTGTTTTTCTGTTTAGTCAGCGGGGATTGTAGAGCCTAAATCTTAATAAATTCCTATGGCACTTTTTATGATTTTCCGAATTCATTCCGCCGCTAAAATCGAATAGAATAAATTTTTTCCGGCAGCATTGGCCACACATAGGGCGGGTTTTTCCTCGCAAGCCGCGCAATTGGCCACTTCAAACGGGGCATTGGCGCCGCTATGCAGGCTGGCTTCAATAAAAAAATTTTCAAGCGAATCGCCGCTGACGGTTGGAATTACAGTGCTGCCCGTGAGTTTACGGTTAATTTCCGCGCACACGGGGGTTTTAATCTCATAGGCCGCAAAGATAATATCGGGCGCGGTGGTGGGGGTCCATTCAATATTATTAAATCGGCCGATATAATATCCGGCCGCGAGCCCCACCCCGTCATCATCATTGGCATCTTGCGGGAGGGATTTATAGCCCAAGCCACCGCCCGATGGATGAAATAATTTATGAATATTGGGGTTGGCGGGGGCGTCCGTATTAAAATCACTATCGTTGGGCAGCATAAAATCAATCTGATCCGCCGTAATGCCGCCCGCGTCCATTTGGGTGAGGTTATTGGCGGCGGTGGCGGCATAGCTCAAAATCTCGTTTGCCGCCACCTTGGCGCGCCCGCTGTCGAGTTCCGCGACACCGCTATTCTGTTGACCGCCACGGGAGAGCGCAAAAATCAATGCGCCAAAAAGCACCACGGCCACCAAAATATATAAAAACGCATTGCCCCGGTTGGATTTTGACCTATTTACATTGACCGGATAAGCAAAGATAGAAAAATAATTTTTCTTAAAAGCCTTGCGCATCAGCTGCTCCGTTCATAATTGCTTAAGAGAGTAAGTTTAAATTAGGATGTTAGTCAATTTTATATCATATTATCTCATAATGATATGATCCGCTTCTAACTTTTTATAATTTTTCGGGTTATTTATGGGCACTTCTAAAAACCTCCGGATTGCGGATGAGATACTAGGAGCGAGAAACGCAGGACCGTAAGTGTACATTGATGTACATGCGGATCCGAGTATCGCAGCGACGCGGGAGATCGCCGCAAGACGGAGGTTTTTAGAAGTGCCCTTTAGTTTATTGAGGAGTCTCATATGTTAGACCATGAAGCAAAATCATCCCCTCACACGGTTAAAAAAATCCTGATTGTCGAGGATGAGCGCGAATTGTGCAATATTCTTTATTTCGACCTAACCAATCGCGGGTACGAGGTAGAGATTGCCCATAACGGTCAGGAGGGGTTGGAGAAATTGCAACTGACGGAACCCGATATGATCATTTGCGACCGCGCTATGCCCGTGATGTCCGGATTTCAGATGCTGGAGCGGATACGCGGCGGCTATCCGCAATATAAAAATCTTCCGATTGTGTTTTTAACCGCGCTCAGTGATCCGCGCGATCGCCATTCGGTAGATCATCTCAACCCCGCCGCTTATCTTGAAAAACCGGTGGATCTAGAGCGTTTGGCAAAAACCATTGAACAAATATTTGCGGAATAAATCTCTTGGCTAAGAACCTGTTCATGATCTCGCTGCGGCTAAGGATTTTTACGGTTGCTCAAAAACCGCATCGGATCGTACATAGATGTACGTGGACAAGGAAGCGCAGAAAATCGCAAAAAAGCCAACGCCGGAGTAGAGATCATGAACAGGTTCTAAACCCTCTGGCCTCGAATCTTGGCGAATCCCCTTGATGTTTTACTTGTCAATTGTCGGGGTTTGGGTAACTATAAGGAGCATGAGAGTTTGTTGACAGGTTGTGAGAACTCAAGCCGTCCCCTTTGAGGGGTGATAATTGTTCGGAGGTCATACCATGAATTCGCGTTCCCACCAAAGCTCGTCTACTTCGCTTCCTCCTTTGCCGCGTACGCGCATTCAAATCGGGCTGGCGGGGATGGGAACCGTGGGTGGCGGCGTGGTTAAAATGCTGGAAAAAAATGCTGCGCTGATTTTTGATCGCAGCCACGCCGATATCCGCATTCATTCGGTGTTGGTGCGTGACCCGTTAAAGGCGCGCGCGGGTCAGATCTCGCCCGCACAATTTGTCAAAACCCCGCAAGAATTGATTGAAAATCAAGAGATTAATTTGATCATTGAGGCAATGGGCGGGCATGGCGACCCGGCCTATAGTCTCGTTAAAGACTCGCTCAAGGCCGGAAAAGCGGTGATTACGGCGAACAAAGCCTTGCTGGCGCATCACGGCTTGGAATTGGCGCGCATCGCCGAAGCCAACAACGTGCCGCTATACTATGAGGCCTCCGTGGCCGGCGGAATCCCGATTATAAAATTGGTGCGGGAAGGTTTGGGCGGAAACCGCATTTCTAAAATTCTGGGCATCATGAACGGCACATCAAATTATATTTTGAGCACGATGGAACAAAGCGGCGCAGGATTTGCCGAAGTTTTGCAACAGGCGCAGGATTTTGGATATGCCGAATCCGACCCGACGCTTGATATTGGCGGCGGGGACGCCGCGCATAAGCTTGCCCTCCTCACCGCCTTATGCTTTGGTTGTGCGCCCGATTGCGCCCAAATCACATGTGGGGGAATTGAACATGTCACCCCTGAAGATATCGCGATTGCTGCGGAATTTAAATGCCGCATAAAATTGGTGGTACAGGCGGAACGGCTTCATGACGGGCGCATTTTACAAATGGTTGTGCCCACACTCGTGCCCTATGATTTGCCGCTGGCGCATGTGGGCGGGGTGCTTAACGGGATTTATCTGCGCGGCGATTTTGTGGGATCAAGCTTTATCGAAGGGCGTGGCGCGGGCGCGGGGCCGACTGCATCGGCGATTTTATCCGATATTCTGGACTATGCGATGCTGCGCGGTGGAGTGCAACAAGATGTGCAGCAAAATCACACTTCCGCCCATGCTGCGCCCCCCACTTTTGCGCCCATACGGCCGGTTTTTGGCGTGGGTGCATCACGGTTGACTACGGGGCAAACCACGGGCGGATTGGAATGGTACGGGCGCCATTATATTCGGCTGCGCGTGATGGACCGCCCCGGCGTGATTGCCGATATTGCGCCGATATTGCGCGATCATTTGGTGTCCATCGAAAGCCTGATCCAGCGCGGCCAATCGGAGGATGACCCGGTGAGTATTATCATCCTCACCCACGCCGTGAAGGGCAAAAATATTGCGGACGCCGTGCATAAACTGGCACAAATTCCGGCCATTTTACAAAGCCCGATGGTGATGCCGATTTTGGATGCGGATGACGAGGGTTGAACTATGCCGCATTACACCCCGCCCATCTCCGAAATTTTGGCTTTATTCAAGCCCCTCACACGGCCTATTTCATCCCCCGTTTATCAAGATGACGCAATCAAAAGTGATCAAATTCCGCCCGATATGGCGGCCATGATTTTAAACGAAGCCGCAAATTTTTCTGCACAAATTTTGGCACCGCTCAATGACATTGGCGACCGCGAAGGCGCCATTTTTAAAAACGGTCATGTCCGTTTGCCGCGTGCCTTTCTCACGGCCTATCAAGAATTTGTGAAGGCGGGATGGCCAAGCTTGGCGGCACCGGTTGAATATGGCGGCCAGGGCCTGCCGCACACGCTGTCCTTTGCGGTTCAGGAAATTTGGCAGGGCATGTCGCTCTCCTTTGGTTTGTGGCCTTTACTCAACCAATCCGCTGTGGTGGCTCTTTCCCAACACGGCTCTGCGGCGCAAAAATCGCTCTATTTGCCCAAATTAATTTCGGGGGAATGGACGGCTGCGATGGATCTGACCGAATCACAAGCCGGCTCGGACCTCTCGCAAATTCAAACCACAGCCTATGCGCAACCGGATGGCACGTATCGGCTAAAGGGTGAAAAGATTTTTATCAGTTTTGGTGAACATGATCTCTCACCCAACATCATTCATCTGGTGTTGGCCCACACGCGCGGGGGCGAGGATCGCACTAAAAATAATAATGAGGATCATCAAGGCTCAACCAAGAAGGGCAGCGGGCTTTCACTCTTTCTGGTGCCGAAGTTTTTGTCTGATGAGCAAGGCAATTTAGGCGCGCGAAATAACGTGGAATGCCTACGGATTGAACACAAAATGGGCATCCATGCCGCCCCAACCTGCACGATGGGATTTGGCACCATGGGATTTGGGACCGTGAAGGCGGATGAGATCCATGAGAGCGCAAAAACCGGAGCCGTCGGATTTTTGATTGGCGAAGTTGGGGCCGGGCTGCGGCAAATGTTTACCATGATGAATCATGCGCGGCTTCATGTGGGACTGCAGGGCGTGGCCATTTCCCAACGCGCGTTTGAATCCGCCAAAACCTATGCCCATGACCGTATTCAGGGCATCCCGCCGCAAAGTCAACCACACGGGCAACCATTCGGGCACCCGCTCCCTATTGCGGCGCATCCCGATGTGGGGCGGATGCTCTTGCACATGGAATGCCTCACATTGGCGGGGCGGGCTTTGTGTTTTGAATCGGCGCATGCGCTTGATATGAACCGTGAAAGACGGGTTGACTTGCTCACGCCGCTGGTGAAATCATGGTGCACCGATAATGCCGTGATCATAACCTCCCTCGCTATTCAGGTGTTTGGCGGCATGGGATATATCGAGGAAACAGGCGTGGCCCAATATTACCGCGACGCACGGATTCTGCCGATTTACGAAGGCACCAACGGCATTCAGGCCCACGATTTTATCCTGCGCAAAGTGATCAAAAATAACGGTGCGGAATTGACGGCCTATATGGATGAATTGGGCGAATCTGAAGAACCTGAGCTCACTCGCACGCTCGATTTGCTGCGGCAAACTCTGCAGCAAATTTTGGATCATCAATCGGATATTGGACCAATTTGTGAGCTTGCCACAACGTTCCTAAATTTCTGTGCGACCGTCATTTGCGGCTGCTTGATGGAAAAAATTGCTGCGGCAGATGATCAAAAATTGCTGCAGTTTCATTTTTACCTTGATCATATTTTACCGCAAATTTTATCCCATCACGCCACAATTAACCGGGTTCTGAACCGCACATAAAACCGCATATAAGTACGTACAAATACGCATAAATAACAGCAGGAGTTCTGCATGAGTTTTTCTCTCCCCGATGATCCCAAACGCTTGGCCCGCGAGTCAATGGATTATGATGTGGTGATTGTGGGCGGCGGCCCGGCGGGGCTGTCTTGCGCCATTCGGCTCAAACAACTCAATGCGGACCTTAAAATATGCTTGCTGGAAAAAGGATCACAAATCGGCGCGCATTTGCTCTCTGGTGCGGTGCTGGACCCGCGAGCATTGAGCGAATTAATCCCCGATTGGAGCTCAAAAGGCGCGCCGCTCCATTGCCCCGTGGTCAGTGACCAATTTTTGTGGTGGAGCGAAAAATATTCTTTTTCCTTGCCCGTGCCGCCGCAAATGCGCAATGACGGCAACTATATTATCTCGCTCGGGGAATTGGGGCGATGGCTGGCACAACAGGCCGAATCACTGGGCGTGGAAATTTATTGCGGCTTTGCGGGAACAGAAATTTTGCTGGATGAAAGGGGCCAAGTCTGCGGCGTGGCCACGGGCGATATGGGCGTATTGAAATCGGGGGAACATGGCCCGAATTATCAATCGGGCATCAATATTTTTGCCCGGCAAATTGTGCTGGCCGAAGGCTGTCACGGCTCACTTTCCAAGGAGATTATCCGCCATTTTCAATTGCGTGGGCCGAACCAATTTCAAACCTATGGGCTGGGTGTAAAGGAAATTTGGGAAATCGCCCCGGAAAAATCTCGCCCCGGCCATGTGATGCATAGTATCGGCTGGCCTTTGAATTCTGCGACCTATGGCGGGTCGTGGCTCTATCATATGAATGACGGGCTGGTTTCACTCGGGTATGTTGTGGGGCTTGACTATCGCAATCCCACGCTCTCACCTTTTGAAGAAATGCAGCGTCATAAGCTCCACCCCTATCTGCGCGACTTGTTAAAGGGCGGGAAACGCTTGGCTTACGGGGCTCGCGCGATTGTGGAAGGGGGATTAAATGCGCTGCCCAAACTCACCTTTCCGGGCGGTCTACTGATTGGCGACGCGGCCGGGTTTTTAAATATGGCGCGGATTAAGGGCAATCATACGGCGATGAAATCGGGTATGCTGGCGGCAGAGTCGATATGTGATTATTTGAGTTCAACCCAGGAGCCTAGACAGCCCGACGCCCGGGAATGCAGTGATTTTACTCAGCGGTTTCAAAATTCATGGGTTTATGATGAACTCTACCGCGTGCGCAATATTCGTCAGGGCTTTCGCTGGGGCCGCGTGGCGGGGATGATTCATGCGGGGTTGCAAACTTTGGGTGCGTGGCGGATTCCGTATCACCTGAAGGTTCAGGCCGATCATCGGCACCTGATGCCGCTTTCACACTGCACGCCGATATCCTATCCTAAGCCTGATCATATTCTGACCTTTGATCGGCTTTCTTCGGTCCATTTAACCAATACGTTTCATGAGGAAAATCAACCCTGTCATCTCCAACTGCGCGATCCCCATATCCCCATCACGGTCAACTTGCCGCAATGGGGGGAACCCGCGCAATTTTATTGCCCCGCCGCAGTCTATGAAATCATCAACGGGGCCGACAACAAACCGGTTTTCCAGATTAATGCGCAAAACTGCATTCATTGTAAAACCTGCGATATTAAGGACCCGTCACAAAATATTAATTGGGTCCCCCCGCAGGGCGGCGAAGGACCAAATTATAGCAATATGTAGGTTTTACCATAACATCATTGTTTCACACAATAAAATGTTTCACGTGAAACATTTGTGGAACAAATCACGGTTTATGGTAAAATTTCGCGATCTATTATTTGTTATATTCGCGCTCTTTAGGGGTATTTTCATAGACTTTGGTGCGATAGCGTTCATAGCCAATCGTGTCTAGGTAAGTATCGCGGGCGCGTTCATCCGTTTTGTAATTCACGTAACGTACACGTTCCCATCCTTTATTGCTCATACAGCCCTCAAAATCGTGGAAATCATACATTTCGGTGCGCATAAACCCGTCACGCTCAGGGCTGTTCCAATTTTCCAATCGGGCTTGGGGTGATTCCGGAATCACGCGATTGGCGTTGCGGTCCCAGGTTTCGGCTGGGACGGCCTCTTTAATGGCCCCCATGCGCTCCATTTCATTCACGACAGAGGTACAGTTGGCCAAGTCTTGGAACAAGAGTTGTTGCGCCTTCGGGCCTTGTTGATAAATCGAATCAGTCACGCCGATGCGTTGCCAATAACGGCCATTTTCGTCAAATTCCTTTTGCACTTGCGTTCCGCAGCCGCTCAAAACCACAGCCACCAAAGACAGAGAGAGGAAAACGCGCATATGAAGCATCACAACCACCATTTCAAATTAAACCGCCCCTAAAACAACCATAGAATAACAGGAGAGAGCGGACAACTCAATCGCAATAATTATATTAAGTGAGAAAAAGCGAAAATTTTGGCTCGTCCGATCCGATTACCGCCGCAATTTGCCACGGGGCGGAGGGGGGGTTTCAGCACAAATTTTGTCCACGATTTCATCCAATGCCTGGTCCGCGCGCAGATTTTCCACCTGACATGTGCCGGCCGCATGGTGGCCACCCCCGCCATAGGACAGGCACAGCGCGCCAATATTCACCGGCGAGGTTTTGTTCAGAATCGATTTACCCAACGCCAAAACCGTGTTTTGACGATTTTTCCCCCACATCACATGGATGGACACATTGCACAGCGGAAACAGCGCATAAATCATAAAACGATTGCCGGCATAGATGGTGGATTCGTTGCGCAAATCAAGCACCACCACATTTTTGCGCACCCGCGCACAGCGTTCGATTTGTTCCTTAAATTTCGGGAATTGATCTTCGAACAATTCCACCCGTTCCACCACATCGGGCAATTGCAGAATGCGGTTGATGTCATGATGTTCGCGGCAATAATCAATCAATTTCATCATCAGTTGATAGTTAGAAATGCTGAAATCCCGAAACCGCCCGAGCCCCGTGCGCGCATCCATGATGAAGGATAATAATTCCCACCCTTCGGGATGGAGGATATCTTCCTTGGTAAAGGCCGCCGAGTCTGCCTTGTCCACCGCGCGCATCATATCTTCGCTGATGGTCGGGAAAGCTTTGGCCCCGCCGAAATATTCATAAACAACGCGAGCAGCAGAGGGCGCAGTCCCTTCGATAATATGATTCGGGCTTTTGCCCCCGGTGCGTTCAACCTCGCTCGCGTGATGGTCAAAAGCCATATACACACCATCCACATAAGGAAGATTGGTGGTGATGTCATCGGGGCCGACTTCGACCAATCCATCCTGCATATCTTTGGGATGGGCAAACATAATATCGTCAATAATGCCCAGTTCTTTTAACAATACGCCGCAGACCAACCCATCCATATCACTGCGCGTGATCAGTCGATATCGCTTATTTTTTTCGGGCATCATTTTTTCGCGCATTAGTTGGGATTGAGCTGGCATACTGTGTTTCTCCGAATTCACACTAATTTGAGTGGTGAGAGTTAATATCATGATCTCGCCCCATCATAACGATAAATTGATAATAGAAAATTAACAAAATCAACGTAAGACGGAATAAAATGATCGTTTATTTGATCCGCGTTATGTTGCAAAAGTGAGCGATGCCGCATTATTTGGTTGCAACATTTGAATGCAACGCAACATTGAAGTTTTTTTATTTTGCGGGACATTTAGGCGCGGTTTTGATACTATCAATCTTATCACCTAAAGAAACTATGATAAAACCTATCCGTGATAAAATTTAAAATGACAGGAGACAAGATTGAATACCACCCCCAAAAGCCCGCAGCATTTTTCACCCGACGTGCAGCATAACATGCAGCATAACGATCCATCACAAAAGTCATCGACCGCAAATTGGGATCGGGTCACCGGGCGCAGCGCCGAAAATTTATCGGCATTGGAAATAAAGGACAAGGTGATTGAGGTAATGTTGCCCAAAGTATCATCCCACGGGTGGCATTGGGGCGGGGCCGAGGCAGCCATGGTTGAACTGGGAATGGATGAAAAACTGGCCATTGCATATTTTCCCGGGGGGATTGTGGATGTGTTAAGTCATTTCTCTGACAAAATTGATCGCACCATGTTGAAAAGTTTAGAGAAGATCCCCTATGACTCACTGCGCAGCAAGGACCGGATTCGCGCAGCAATTTTGAAACGCTATCAAATTCTTGAACCTTACCGTGATGCAGTTCGTTTTTCGCTTTCATTCTGGACGATGCCCAATCATTTGGGTCAGGGCCAGCGTGTTTTATGGCGCACGGCGGACCGTATGTGGAATTGGGCGGGGGATCGCGCCACTGATTGGTCGCGTTATTCTAAACGTGTCACTCTGGCATCTATTTTGCTGGCAACCACGATGGTGTGGATTACGGACCGTTCCGAAAACGCAATGGTGAGTGCAGCATTTTTGGATCGTAGGTTAGACAACACGGCAGATTTTGGTAAGGCCATGGGTGCCGCCAAATCGATCATTCCCAATATTTTTCGTCAAACTTTGCGTGGGCAAGGTAATCGCGAGCAAAGCAGCCGTGAGCAGACCGAGCGTGGGCAGAGCAGCCAAAATCGCTTTTAAACCGCCAAGCCGCGCAAAGAATTTCGATGGTTTTTTAGCCACGAATAAACACGAATTTTAAAAATTCAGTAGTCCCAGTAAACTTTATCCTTGGGCGTCATACTCTGGCGTCATCCCCGAACGTCATCCCCGACAAGGGAGACATGGCCGACCGCTGTTCGGGGATCCGGATAATGACGGCATCTTGGCCGCAAAAAGATGACGGATCCCCGCCTGCGCGGGGATGACGGAATATCTATGGAATATCTGGGGATGAGAGAATATTTATGGGCATGGCTATAGCCTGGTCCATACCCCCCGCTTCAACTTTCGTAACCCCGACTCCAGCTTCGTAACCCTGCCCACTCGTAACCCCGTGCTTGACACGGGGTCCTGCATTTAAAAAACCTCAGAGACGCAGGGGGCGCAGAGGATTTAGCAGCTTTTTAACCACTAATTTTCACGAATAAAAGTGAATAAACACGAATTTTAAAATGTCGCTTTGGAGTCTCAAAAAACCTATAAAAATAGAACGCGTAGCGTTCAGGAAATAATTTTAAAACTTTCGCAACTCATTGAATTTTTAGAGATTTTCCTCTGTTTTTCTCTGCGTTTTCTGTTGTTAAAAATTAAAAAGTGAACACAACCAAAAAACTCTGCAGTTTTGGAAAGTAAGGCCCCGTGTCAAGCACGGGGTTGCGAGTGCGAGGTTACGGGTTGATTTATAGGTGGCAGTTTCAAGGCATTCACATTCACGATATCCCCTTGTATTCGTGAATATTTGTGTGTATTCGTGGCTAAATCAATCGACAGTTAAAAAGGCGTGATCATTTGTCATCGGAAAAAATACCCCTACTCAAATGCGGCACTGTGGCGGTGATTGGCGCGGCCAATGCCGGCAAATCAACCTTGGTCAACGGGTTGGTGGGCGAAAAAGTGTCGATCGTATCACCCAAGGTGCAAACCACGCGCAATCGTGTGATGGGCATTGCGATCCGGAAAAATGCCGATTACGCCGCCCAAATTATCCTGGTCGATACGCCGGGAATTTTTGCGCCCAAATCACGGCTCGATACCGCCATGGTGGGGGCCGCGTGGGCGGGGGCGGAGGAAAGCGACATGATCGCCTATCTCTTCGATGCCAAGAAAAAAGGACCGAATGACGGGGATTTAAAGGCGATTGAGCGGCTCGCGTCCCTTGTCAAAAACCGCCCTGTTTTTCTGATCCTCAATAAAATTGATCAGATTCAGAAACCGAAATTATTGGCACTCACCGTGCGGCTCAATGAACTTTGTCCGTTCACCGCCACCTATATGATTTCGGCGTTGAACGGCGATGGGGTGGAGGATGTCGCCAAAGGATTGATCAGACATATTCCCGAAGGTGATTGGATTTATGACGAAGATCAAACCACCGATATGCCGATGAGGTTACTGGCCGCCGAGATCACGCGGGAGCAAATTTTTCGCCAGCTTCATGACGAAGTCCCCTATGAAATCACTGTTGAAACCGAAAAATGGGAAGATTTCGGCAATGGTGATATCCGCATCAGCCAGATTATCCACGTCACCCGCGACCATTTAAAATCCATTATCTTGGGCAAAGGCGGCACACGGTTGCAACAAATCGGCGCCCGCGCACGCGCAGAGTTAGAGGAAATGACCGGCACCAAGGTTCACCTGAAACTCTTTGTGCGGGTCAGTGAAAAATGGAAAGACGATCCCGATTATTACGCGCAATGGGGGTTGGAGATTTAGAACATTTCGCGATCAAGCGGAAGGTTTCTAATTGCAACAAAATGCGATAAAACAAATGCTTAGGGGATTTTTTGATTCTAAGTAACCAAAAAATCGTTTGCTCGGCCATTCATCAGTATCCCAAGTATAGATTGAGGAGGGCCTAAAAATATTGCAACCTGATGCAACATTTGGTGAATGGATTTATGATTTTTCTGTGGCAAAATGACTGAGATTGCCCTAAGACTTTCTTCTTATTCTCTTCTAAAATAGTTTTTTGAGCAGGTATCATGAACGGATCTGAACTTCCCCATTCTTCGCCGCTGGCCGTGGTGATTCTGGCCGCAGGTAAGGGCACGCGCATGCGCTCTAACCTGCCCAAATTGCTGCATCAAATTGCGGATTTGCCGATGGTATCGCATGTCGTGCGTACGGTTATTCGGCTCAACCCCGACTATATTATCCCGGTCATCGCGCCGCAAATGGAGGATGTGAGAGCGGTCGCGCAAAAAGAATTGGATGGTTTTACAGGCCAAAGTTTTTTTGCCGTTCAAACCGAGCAGTTGGGAACCGGGCATGCGGTCAAATGCGCGGTGGAGGAGTTAGAGCGGACCTATCCTGAATTTTGCGGCAATGTGTTGGTGCTCTGCGGTGATGTGCCGCTGGTGGGGGCGGGGTGCCTTAAGGATTTCTTGGCGGATTTTAACGCGCATCCGCGCTTTGGTGCGAGTTTTATGGCGATGGTACCGCCCGATCCTACGGGGTTTGGCCGCATCTTTCAAAATGCAGACGGCACCTTGAAAGATATTATCGAAGAAAAAGACGCAAATCCGGAGCAAAAATTGGTGCGCTTGGTGAATAGCGGTATCGGAGCGTTTCGCAGCAAAAACTTCCTCAAATATCTGGGCCAATTGGGCAAAAATAACCGTCAGGGTGAATATTATTTGGTCGATATTCCGAAAATTTTAAACTCGGAAAAGATTGACACGGGCGTGTTTCGCGGACCCTATCGTGAATTGCGCGGCGTGAATTCCCGCACGCAATTGGCGGAATTGGAACAATATTGGCAAGAGATGAAACGGTTGGAGATGATGGAGAGTGGCGTGACACTCCAAGATCCCGCCACGGTATATTTTTCGCATGATACACAGATTGGCCAAGATTGCGTGATCGGCCCGCATGTGATCTTTGGCCCCCAAGTTAGGATTGAAGCCAATGTGGAGATCAAGCCATTCAGCCATATTGAAGGGGCCACCATTCAAAGCGGGGCGAGCATTGGCCCCTTTGCCCGCATCCGCCCGCACAGCCATATTGACGAAGGTGCCAAAATCGGCAATTTTGTGGAGGTTAAAAACAGCCATATCAAACGCGGAGCCAAGGCCAATCACCTGGGGTATATCGGCGATGCGGCATTGGGCGAACAGGCCAATTTCGGATGCGGTGCAATTACGGTGAATTATGACGGGCAACATAAGTCAAAAACCTTGATTGGCGATTATGTGATGGTCGGATCAAACGCCACATTGATTGCGCCGGTGGAAATCGGCGACGGGGCCTATATCGCCGCGGGCAGCACGGTGACGCAAAATGTTGAAGCGGATGCGTTGGTGGTTGGACGCAGTAAGCAAATCAGCCTTGCGGGAAAAGCCAAAGGACGATTAAAAAGATCGTAATTCAGATCAAAAAATCTTATCACATATTCAAAAATGGGAGTTTAAATTTATGTGCGGTATTATCGGGATTGTTTCAAATAAAAATATTGTCCCCGAATTGGTGGAGGGTCTGCGCAGACTGGAATATCGCGGTTATGATTCGGCCGGTGTTGCCACGCTTCAGGGGGAGCATTTGGTGCGCGCGCGCGCCGAAGGCAAGCTGGATAATTTGGCGCAACGCTTAAAATCCCATCCGCTCAATGGGTCCATCGGCATTGGTCACACACGTTGGGCCACACACGGAAAACCCACAGAACGCAACGCCCACCCGCATATGACAGAGCGTGTCGCGGTTGTGCATAACGGGATTATTGAGAATTATCAAGAACTCAAGGCCGAGCTGCAAGAACAAGGCGTCACATTTGAAACCGACACCGATACCGAAGTCATCGCGCATTTGGTGGATTATTATCTGCAGCAGGGTGAGAGCCCCGAACAGGCGGCGCATAAATGTTTCAACCGGCTGCGCGGGACATTTGCGATTGTCCTGATGTTTCGCGGGCTGGAAAATTGTTTGATCGGCGCGCGGCAGGGGACTCCGCTGGCGGTGGGTTACGGGGACGGGGAAATGCTCATTGCCTCCGACTCCTACGCCCTCTCTCCCTTTACCAAAAAAATCAGCTTTCTGGAGGATGGCGACCGTTTGGTCATGACCAATGATAATATCAAAATCACCGATGCGAAATTGAAAGCCGTGGATCGTCCGGTGCGGCTCACCGCGCAATCGGGCCAAACGGCGGGGAAGGGCGATTATCCGCATTTTATGCTCAAGGAAATTTACGAACAACCGGTGGTGATGACCGAAACGCTCAACACGCTGATCAATCCCACCACCAATCGGCTTTCGTTGCATAACGAAGTGTTGGAGGCTCTCTTACGCGCGCCGCGCCTGACGTTGGTGGCGTGCGGCACGGCCTATTACGCCTGTATGGTGGCCAAATATTGGTTTGAAACCATTGCCAAAATTCCGTGTGAAGTCGATGTCGCGTCCGAATTCCGTTATCGCGAAGCGCCGCTTCCCTCAAACGGTATGGCAATTTTTGTGTCGCAATCGGGTGAGACTTTGGACACTCTGGAGGCCCTCAGATATTGCAAGCGCGAGCGGCAAATGTGCCTGTCGATTGTGAATACCATTGAAAGCACGATTGAACGCGAATCGCATTTGTGCCTTCATACCATGGCGGGGCCGGAGATTGGCGTGGCGTCTACCAAAGCCTTCACAACTCAACTCACCACCCTCGCGGCAATGGCGGTGGCGGCGGCATCGGCCAAGGGCGTGATCACCGAAGCCAAAGAGGCCGAATATACCTATGAACTGCGCACGATGCCCAAAATTGCCGCCAGTATCTTCAGCCGTAATGAACAAATTATCCGCATTGCCAATGACATTCAATCCTTCACTCATGTTCTCTATTTGGGGCGTGGCGGGTTGTATCCGCTGGCGTTGGAGGGAGCGTTGAAGCTCAAGGAAATTTCCTATATCCATGCCGAAGCCTATGCCGCGGGGGAAATGAAACACGGCCCCATTGCCTTGATTGATGATCGGCTTCCGGTGGTGTTTCTGGCACCGAGCGATCATATGCTGGAAAAAAATATCTCTAATATTCAGGAAACCATAGCCCGCGGTGGGAAAATCCTTTTGATTACCGATGAAAACGGCGCGCAAAAAATCGGGTCTGAGTGTGCGTGGGTGATTACTCTGCCGGAAATGCATAGTTTGATCACACCGATTTTATATGCGCTCCCGGTGCAATTGCTGGCCTATCACGCAGCCGTGGCCAAGGGAACCGATGTGGACCAACCGAGAAACCTTGCAAAATCAGTCACAGTTGAGTAATTTGTGCGGATGCAAACTTCTACATTTCCGCATTATGATTCGCCAGTTTCGCTATCCCGCATATGGTGGTTGTGGATTCCGTTTGCGTTCATTGCGGGCCAGATCATCTTTGAAGTATTGGCTAGTGAAACTTGGAAGGAAATCATCCTCCAAGAAGGCGGCATTCATGAATCGTTTCAGGCGATGATAGCCTTGATCGGTTGTGTGATCGGCGTGCGGTTGTTGATTTGTGTGCGATCACCCTGGCTCAAACTCTGGTATTTTATCGCGGCGTTGGGCTGTTTTTATATCGCGGGGGAGGAGATCAGTTGGGGCCAGTGGATTTTTCATTGGACAACACCGACCGAATGGGCGCGGCTCAATGATCAGGATGAAACCAACCTGCACAATATGTCCACTTGGTTGGATCAAAAGCCTCAGGCCCTGCTGCAAATCGGTGTTTTGGTCGGCGGCATCATCATTCCCCTGATCAAACACTTTGCCCCGCACAAATTGCCGCAAAGATTTGCACCCATTTACGGGGATATGATTTTATTACCAACCGCTTTGATTGCTCTAGCGCTTAAGATCATTGACACTCTGGCCGATATGAAATTGGGAATTTCCATTTTTCATTTTTTCTGGAGAATTAGCGAAGTGCTGGAGCTGTTTATCTATTACTTTGTTACGCTCTATCTGGGCGGCCAATGGGCCAAGACGCGCGGGAGCACAAGCCCGTGCAACGGGTAGCAGGTTTCAAAACAATCATAGTCTCGTCCTAAGAACCTGTTCATGATCTCTCTGCTTTCTCTCTCTGCTTTCTCTCTGTGCTTTCGCTAAGGCCCTCTAATTTTCAATCCGATTTATTACGAAGATGCTCTCGCCCGCATGAGTGTTTAAACCGCAGAGACACAGAGAACACAGAGAGTTTTTCCCAAGTGATGTTTTTTTGCTACTCCCGGCAAAAAGAAGCAAAAAATGAACGCGCAGCGTTCGAAAATCATACAATCAAAAATACCGCAACCAATTGAATTTAAACAATATTTACTCTTCTTATCTCTGCGTGCTCTGCGTCTCTGCGGTTTTAAAATCTGATTTCTCACTCATCATAAAATATATTCGTGAGGACTCAAAGCCAAAAAGATTATGAACAGGTTCTAAAGGGGGACTCGTTCAAATTTTGGCGATGAAATGCGGGTTAAGGTAGTTTGCTTTGGCGTAGGTTAGGGATGGTCCGTCAAAGGTTTTGATGTCTCCCCCCACGGCTTGAAGGATGGCATGACCCGCCGCCGTGTCCCATTCCATGGTCGGGCCGAAACGCGGGTAAAGATGCGCGCGCCCTTCCGCCAACACCCCGAATTTGAGCGCAGACCCAACCCGCAACCACGTGGCGTTTGGATAATGTTGTGCCTGCCAAAGTTTCAAATGCGGGTTTTCTAATGTTTGCGGGCCCAGAATGACGGGCGCGTCAGGGATGGGGGTTTTCGCGAGTGTGGGCAGTTCCGTCCAATTTCCCGCCTGCCGCTTTTTGGCCGCAGTTTTGATTGAGGCCGTATAGGCCAAATCGGAGACCAAATTGGAGGCCGTATTTGGCGGATTGGCGGATAATTGCCCCGGCCCCGTGATCACGCCCAACACGGGTTTACGGTCAAAAATCAGGGCAATATTGACGCTAAACTCCCCATTACGTTTTAAAAATTCCCGCGTGCCGTCCAGCGGATCAACCAGCCAGAAATTTTCAAACCCTTCGGGTTTTTCGGGTGATTCTTCGGATATCACCGGAATATGGGGCGTGAGTTTCTGGAGTGCCGGGACAATCACCCTATGCGCCGCGTAATCGGCTTCCGTCACCGGGCTGTGATCATTTTTGCGCGTGACATCAATCACTTGCTGCGCATAAATGTGCATGATGGCGCGGCCGGCTTCATCGGCAATCCCAAGGGCTTCGCTGATCAGATGCTCATAATCACTGGTGGTAAAATGATGCGGGTTGGACAACATAGGGGGGTGATCAACAGAATATGCAGCGTAAAAAGGGGTTGAAATCGCCCCTTATCCTACAACACAAACTGGCTGAGGTCACGATTTTTTGAGAGTTCGGAGACCTGAGATTTCACATACTCCGCCGTAATCGCAACATTTTCACCGCCGCGATCGGTGGCGTTGAAACTGATATCTTCCAACAATTTTTCCATCACGGTTTGCAGTCGTCGCGCACCGATATTTTCAACGGTTTCATTGACTTCAAACGCGATGCGCGCAATTTCGTCAATGGCATCCGACTCAAATTCCAATTTCAACTGCTCGGTTTCCATCAGCGCACTATATTGCCGCAGCAAGCAAACTTCGGTATCGGTCAAGATTCGGCGGAAATCGGCCTCAGTGAGTGAGGATAGCTCCACCCGAATGGGCAGCCTCCCTTGGAGTTCGGCCAGCAAATCCGACGGTTTCGCATAGTGGAAGGCCCCCGATGCAATAAAGAGAATATGGTCGGTATTGACGGGGCCGTGTTTGGTGGATACGACCGTTCCCTCAATCAACGGCAATAAATCGCGCTGGACCCCTTCGCGGCTCACATCCCCGCCGCGCACATCCTGACGCGCCGCGATTTTGTCAATCTCATCAATAAACACGATTCCGTTTTGTTGCACCAATTCCCGCGCGATATCGAGAATTTTGTCTTCATCCAGCAAATTATCGGCTTCCTCCGTCAACACCAATTTCATCGCCGCGTCCACCTTCATTTTGCGGCGTTTGGTGCGACTGCCGATTTTGCCCAGCATATCACCGAGGCTTACCATGCTCATGGACGCGCCGGGCATGCCGGGGATATCAAAACTGGGAATGCCGCTGCCGGCATCTTGAACTTCGATCTCAATTTCCTTGTCATTCAGGCTGCCTTCGCGCAATTGTTTGCGGAAAATTTGGCGGGTGGACTCCCCCGCATCCTCCCCCACCAGTGCAGAGAGCACGCGGTTTTCCGCCGCCAGTTCGGCCTGCGCCTCTACATTTTTGCGCATTTTCTCGCGGGTTTGGCGCAATCCGATTTCCATCAAATCGCGAATGATGCTCTCTACGTCTTTTCCCACATAACCGACTTCGGTGAATTTTGTGGCTTCGACCTTGAGGAACGGGGCCTGCGCCAATTTCGCCAAGCGCCGCGCAATTTCGGTTTTTCCCACGCCGGTTGGGCCGATCATCAGGATGTTTTTGGGATAGATTTCCTCCTGAAGGGCAGGATCAAGTTGTTGCCGACGCCAGCGATTACGCAGGGCAATCGCCACGGCTTTTTTGGCGGCAGTTTGCCCGATGATAAAGCGATCGAGTTCGCAGACAATCTCACGCGGGGTGAAGGCCGGAATATCGAGGATGCGCGCGGAAATATCGCGGCTTTCCTCTTGTGTTTTCACTTGTGCTTGCTCTTGCGCACGCGCATCACTGCCCGCTTGGTCATCATGCGAAACTTTGGGTATGTCGGTCATGTTAAATTTTTTCAATCACAATATTATGGTTGGAATAAATACAGATATCACCCGCAATTTTCATGGCTTTTTGGGCAATGTCTTCGAGTTTCATATCGGTGTTTTCAATCAAGGCACGCGCGGCGGAAAGTGCGTAATTCCCGCCCGACCCGATGCCGATCACCCCGTCTTCGGGTTCCACCACATCGCCCGTTCCCGAGAGAATGAGGGAAGTTGTGCTGTCGCACACGGCCATCATCGCCTCTAATTTGCGCAAATATTTATCGGTGCGCCAGTCCTTGGCGAGTTCCACACACGCCCGCAGCAATTGCCCGGGATGAGCCTCCAGCTTGGCTTCCAGCCGCTCAAACAACGTAAAGGCATCGGCAGTGGCCCCGGCAAAGCCGGCAACAACTTGGCCGCCCTTACCCAGTCGGCGAACCTTGCGCGCGTTGGATTTCAGGATGGTGGCACCGAGCGTTACCTGCCCGTCACCCGCCACCACAATCTCTTTCCCGCGCCGCAGCGCCAGAATGGTGGTGGAATGCCAATTGGATTTATCAGAAGGATTATATGGATTTGTCATACCCCAACATATGGCGCGATTTGCGCCATACGTCAAGAGTGAGATTGAAAGAACAATTAATTCACCTCACGACAGGTGCAGAGAAAGAAAGTATATCCGGTTGTCGTGGTGACAATACATGAAGATTCTTTTTCCACCTGGTCACAGGTACACCTATCAATATTGGGGCGGGGGTAGTCTTGGCCGGTATAAGCCCCGGTTCCGCTGTTGGTGGGACTGCTTCCCGGTTTCCAAATATAGGTCCGGGCGATACAGGTTCCGTCCGTATTTCCGCTTGTGTCCGGATCATCAATCCAGCTATTCCCGGAACGGATTTTCCGTACTTTTTTCTTGGTTTGAACTTTTCTACAAGCCACCGGATCCTGCGGGCTTGTTGCCTGCATGCAATCCGGGTCTGTTTCCTCCATTTTGGTGCAGTTTGAGTCATTCCAGGCAGGGTTATTATATTGGCATTGGCCCTGTTGAACATGACGATAACGCCATTTACCTTTGGTGATATCCGCAGGCCATTGCGAAGGCTCATATTGGAAACTGGATGGATTAGGTGAAGATTTTCGTGTTCCGCCGCCATCACAGTTGGCGAATTCGGTTATAGGTTGCAGTGCACAGGTACATGCATTAGCAGGCGGTAAACTATCACAATTTGTATTATCAGAGACTATCGTGCCCCCCGTAATCATGCCCAGACTGCTTGAGACCGTACCTCCCATAACCCAAGGGCCACATGACCAGTTATTGGATAGTACGTGGTCCTCATCACATGCTTTATGCTTAATTCTTCTCAACGGCGCAGCAGATGACGTGTTTCCAGGGCAATTATACTCAGCAGTCGCATAAACATCATTGCATACACAAGAAGATGTGTCAGAATCGAGATTTTCACGAGTCCCATCGCATTTGTAATAGTATTTTTGTGTGTAAGTCCCGCTGTATCCTTGTCCCAACGCTTGAGAACAGCTTGCCGTGGTGTCTGTTAAAAAATTACTTTGTGCCAACGCTGGATCATAGTTGCAATGAGCGGCATCATCCACAACTGGAAACCCAGCCTTAAGTTCCCAATTACCATTATTGCATGTATATGTCTTTTGAGCGCATGCATACATATTCACATCATCAGGATTTGTTTCCAGCAAATCATCCCTGTCGGGCAATTTAATTTCTGTGCCTGCTCCCGCCATAGGGAATCCATACGAACTTCCACATAAGGTTGCTGCGCTTGATGTTGCAGCACAACTATTATTCGGCAAGGCACAATTCGGCGTGCCGTCAGCATTAAAGCCTATAAAGACTTCATCGGGATTGGTACAATAAAAACGAACAGGTGCGCATTTGGCGGCTCCGGCTTCAATGCCCGTCATATATTGCCCTGCGGGACACCCGCCCATTCCACGGCCCGGTTGGGCCGGGTCATAGGGGGCCGCAATATTCTCTACACTGAAACAATTTGTTCCGCTCTGGTCACAATATTGGGGTGCAAAAATTCTATTATCGGATGCGTTCCCGTCACCCACGCGGAGCGAGCCGGTTTGGAATGCGACATCACCGTTCACGTTCGCCAGGCGTCCATATTGTGCTGAATCGTTGGTGTAATTAACCGAACTTTGCCCCACGGTGAGTGTATCGGTAATTTGCGCAGGGTCGGATATCCCCACCCCGACATTACCCCTGGTTAAATCAGTCACGCTCTGTGCCGTTGGGGTTGTGCGTCGCCACACCGGATTTTCACTGGCGACGAAATAGGCCATCATGTCATCATAATTATTCCCCGTGACATCCATACGATAGGTTGCGTCTGTATTGGTCCCCGGTGCCGCCGCCCCAAACGAGTAATTACGACAATTTTCCGAATCGCCCCCATTGGCATTACAGGCGTTGGCAACCCCGTTGGCATTTACCGCTCCATTGCCGTTTTGTCCGGAACTAAAAACCACGTAAGCTGCGGATTGGGCACCGTTCGATAAATCTGCGCCGGTACTGTCTATAATGCGTATTCCGCCGCCATCTTCCCTAAATGTGCCAACGTTGGCCATATCCTGAGTAACGGCATATACTAATCTATTGCCATAACCATCAAGCGTGTCTTTTTCATCCAATTGCATATCCCGAAATGGAATAGCCCCCACCCGAATATTGCGGTTGGTCAGATCGGCTCGTGCGCTTTGTTCCACACAGACGCCATTCACGGTTGGTGTAGCAACCGTTCCGCCTGAAAGACATTGACCAGGAGTTAGGTTGGCAGCGGGGTCACCTCCGGTATTGGAGGCAACTGCAGCGTTGTAAGCCGCAAGATCATTTTGGTACGTGGCATAGGCTGTATTGTATTGTGTTTGCAATTCCCAATTTTTTGCGTCAACTGCCGTTTTTAACGCTGTATACTCACATACCATCTGTCCATTTGTCGTGTAAAAACCGCAGCTAGTAATTGCACCCCCAGGTTGCAAGTACCAATTATTAAGGACAAGGGGACTATAAGACAGCGCAAAATTTTCTACACTTAAACCTAACTGTGCATACCGATTTACATTAGAAGTAATACGGCAAAATCTTTGCTCTCTTCCCGGGTAAATCGTCGCGGACTTACTACAGGCCATATCAGCATTACTTGTAGAAACAGAAAGAAGACCGGGCGCAGGAGGCATATTCGGTAATAAATTAGGAAGTGCAGGAGCAACTGGGGGCGGCCCTGGAACCGCCACAAATCCATCGCACCTGACCTGCCGTCCATAATTGGCACTGTTTCGCGGTTCCAAAATCGGGGCGGGGCAGGGATAACGCCCAAAATTACTTTTGAAAGTTTGTAGGGCCTGGTTGACCGTTTGCACCACTTCGGTGGTCTTGATAATGTCCTGCTTTTGTTTATAAACCTGATAGGCCGATAGGGCCGATGCCATGATGACCCCCAAAATCATCATGGAGATCGCGATTTCAATCAATGTAAACCCACATTTATGACGGGCGGAACCGTTCAGGGACAATTTTTGATACATGTTTCGGGTCCTCCCATTAAGTTCAATATGTCTGACCGTTACTACAAATGATTTTTCCATCGCTCAACAATCCCTTCAAGAAAGATCCTGAAGGACAGGTTTTGTCGACGCCGGGCGCTGCAATAGTCGGGGCAGCACAGACTACTTGGCCGCTTGAGATGCCGGTCATCACATTACCCGGAGTGGCGCAACTATTCACACCCGGTTGCCGATTACCAAAAAAACCGGTGTTCGAATTTACATTTAGGCAAAAAGTCCCATTCACATTACAGAGATTATCGGTTCGTATCGCCCCGGCTTTTAAGGTTCCGCTTACATCCAGCATCAGATTATTTGCTCCGGCCGGGGGTGCTGTCGCAGGGGTATCCGTGCCAATTCCCACCGCACCGGTGAAAAACGGGCGCATATGAGTGGTGGGGAGGAAGTTATTATCGGTAACACTCATCCATAAATCACCCCCGCTGACGTTGTAGGCAAGGAGCCGGTCATCAAAAAAACCGCCGCCCGCCCCTTCTGAATTCGCCAAAGCCTGACGGAACGTGAAATCGCCGTCACAATTTTCACCGTCAGACGTGGCAATATTACAGGGGGTAAAAATTCCGTTGGCATTGTAAGCGCCAAGCCCTGTCTCTCCGGAGGAATAAATCACAAATTGTCCATCATTATTAACACCCGCCGTATTATTGCCAAATTCGTCCACCACGTTGATCACGCCGTTTTGAAAGCGGCTGAAACCTTCTGGTCGGTTGGGGCGTGCTGACGTAAAGCTCACCGCATAATTTAATTTTCTGCCCCACCCGTCCAACGTCTTTTCATCCGGCATGCCGGCAATGAGCAACCCCCCTGAGATGGTTGGAATTCCCCCGATCAACACAAATTCATTATTATTTCCCACAATGTTATCAGTATCATCCACGGTATCACGCGCCCCGGGTATTTTGCAAAATCCTTGTTCATTCCCCGTCGTGTTGCAATTGGGCACCCCGGCCAAGGTAAACCCCGCTACGGTACAAACATCCACGCCGTAATTCGCAGCCCCCGGCCGCAAAGAACGATCAGCCGGGCATGGGTAGCGCAGCGGTGAAAAAACCGCCATCACTGTTTCGGCATTGGCCATATTCGACTTTGTGATTTCGATTTTTCGATTTAAATCATATTGATAGTAAAGCATCAACAAAGGAATCAGCATGATACTGCTGATCAAAAGCACGAACGACATTTCAATCAACGTAAACCCGGCAGGCCCGTTGCAACGAGGATGAAAGTTTTTTGAGCAATTCTTAGACATTTTCGCATTGACCAAAATTGATTATATTTTTTAAGGAAACCCGCATATGATTGACCCATCCGCCCTGACTCCCTTGGCATATTGCCCAAGGACGGTACAACTTCCCGTTTGTGCTATTGAAGCAGGTGGAGCTTTACTTGTGCTGTTACAGGCTTCATCATTATCAAAGATTCCTGTCATCGCCATATCTTTGGGGCATTTGATGCCGTTACCGCGAAAAAACTCTCCATGAGGTCCGGTAGCGTCATTGACATAATAACCGCTAGTTACATCAAGATCGGGTGGAACCCCGCCAATCGTGCTCGGCATAAGGAAGGGCGGCGTATTCGCACCACCCCAACCATTGGCCGCCACTGTAGGACAAGCGGTTGCGGAGGTACATCGGCCATCACGCGTCGCGGCATTGCCATCTTCTACCTTGCTCGGATCATCAACGGCATACCAAGCTGACCCTTGCGCATCCGGCCCCCGTCCTTTAAAACGATAGGCCTTCACCTGCCCGGAAACTCTTGCCGATCCATACACATCCAGCTTCGAAACCGGGACACAGGGCGTACGCCCCCCACAATCACCAATCGCGACATTGCCGCCCAAGCGATCCCGTATGCCCAAATTCGCAACGCCGCCTACAACTGGAGTATTGGACCATAATCCCGAACTAGTGCTATTGGTGGCAAAGACCAAATCATCAAAATGCGTCGCTCCGGCCGCCAGAGCCACCTGACGTCTGCGGCTGATGGGATCGGCATTGTTGCGGAATACGCCATCCCGGTTACAATTTTCATTATCCACACCATTTGCAACAGCGGCACAGGCCGTCGCCACTCGACCGCTCACAGAATATGCGCCACGCCCATCCGCTCCGCTGCTCGCAACAACAAAATGCGCACGCGTCATGGTAAAATCATCCACATTGTCCGCATTTCCATCCACAAAGAAAATGGATCGTCCGGCGGCATCTTGAACCTCAATGGCTCCTGCATTTTCATTAAAAGTGTTGGCATTTGTTAATGCTGCCGTCACGGCATAGGTGAGGAAATTCCCATTTTCATCCATTACCGAGGTAACCGGAACCCCTATCGCGGCAAAGGGGATCGCCCCAATGATAACAGGCGGAGACATCGCAGGGGCAATAGCAGCGGGATAGGTATTCCTTGTTGTTTGACAAATAGCATTTGCCAGCGTTGCCCCATCCTGACAGTCCAACCATCCACCGCCGGGAACCGCTGCCTCCCGTCCAAAATTGGCGTTTCCGGGGGCCAGTGACGGATCGGCGGGGCGAGGGTATCTGCCGAATTTTAACGCATATTTCATCAATGCGGATGAGGCCGTATCCACCGCCTGTTGCGTCGTGGCTTCTTTATAGCGTTGATAATAGAGATTGAGCATATAAACAGTCGGGGTGAGAATGAGAGAGAAAATGATCAGAAGAATACAAACTTCAATCAACGAAAACCCTTGATTATGAGATTTTTGGCCGCGTGATTGCTTTGCGCACATACATTTACGCCAACATTCAGACTGACCGCATTGGGCATCCTGTTCAAGAGAGAGAGTATCGCCGGTATGATTGTTCATATTAAAGAGACCATTTACGCAAAAGCACACATTGTGCGCGTCCAAACACCACATTTCATTGTAGGAATTAAAGGTTAACAAAATCTAATGAATGCTTCAAATTGTAACAATCTTATAATTTTGAACCAATCTTCCGATCAAAAGTTTGTAAACCTCAAGCAACAACAAAGGATATAACAAATATGGCAAAACAGACATCTGAGAACCTGTTCATAATCTCGCTATGGCACAGGATTTTTGCGGTTTTTCAGCCACGAATGATCACGAATAAACGCGAATTTGACGGGTGGTGAGCTGCCCAACATATTTTAAAAACTTGGCATGAATTTCGCATTACCTGATTTCTGAAGCGGTCCACGGTGCCGGATGGGCGGAAAGGAATAGGACAATGGAAAATTCATTATATGTCGGTTTGTCGCGTCAATTGGTGCTCGATCACGCTATGACCCTCGTGTCCAACAATGTGGCCAATGCCAACACCCCCGGATACCGCGCGCAAAACCCGTTATTTCAGGAATATATTGCCAAATCGCAGGGCTATAGCGGCCAGGATCCGCTCTCAATGGTTTATGATGAGGGGCAATATGATACGGTGAGTGCGGGTCCGGTCCAGTTTACGGGCGGCACGTATGATTTGGCACTCAACGGGCCGGGATTTTTTGAGGTTACGGCCCCAAGCGGGGAAACCCAATACACGCGCGCCGGGAATTTCACGGTCAATAACAACAATGAATTGGTGACCGCCGCAGGGTTTAAGGTCGCGGGACCGGGTGGCGGAGCCATTGCCATTCCGCCCGGCGCCAAGGATTTGGTGGTCACCGCCGCCGGTGAAGTCACGGCAGACGGCAATGTCATTGGCCGCATTGGAATTGTGGAATTTGATAATGTGCAGGACCTGACGCCCGAGGGCAACGGGCTGTATTCATCGAAAAATCCCGGCGTTGCGGCCATTGATACCACGGTAAAACAAGGCGCGCTGGAGGGGTCGAATGTGAATTCGGTTCAGGAAATGACGCGGATGATTGATATTCTGCGGACCTATCAATCGACCATGAATATGATCAAAAATGAACATGACCGGCAGATGGGGATGATTGATAAATTGGGTTCCGCTAATGGCTGAGAACCATTAGCCAGATTGGATATGCCTAGTTGATGTGCCTAATAGTTGATATGGGTTAAAAAAATTGAAATTTAAATTGTAGAGAGTGGGAGTTTAAAATGAGATCATTAGATATCGGCGCAACCGGAATGCTGGCTCAACAGATGAATGTGGATACGATTTCCAACAACATCGCCAACATGACCACCACCGGCTTTAAAAAACAGCGGATTGAATTTCAGGACTTAATGTATCAACATTTGGCCCGACCCGGGGCGACATCATCGGCTTCGGGGACGATTATCCCGGCGGGGCTTTCCTTGGGGCTTGGCGTGCGGCCGGTTGCGACCTATCGCGATCACGAACAAGGTACGCTCCAGATTACCAACGGCGATTTGGATTTGGCCATCAACGGCCGCGGATTTTTCCAGGTGGAATTGCCCACGGGCGAAACGGCCTATACCCGCGCGGGGGCGTTCCAGCTCAATGAAAATGGCGAGATTGTTACCGCCGAAGGATATCGAGTCTTGCCCGGTATCACCGCCCCCGCCGACACAATTTATTTGGAGGTTAACCAACAAGGGGAGGTCTTGGCAAAATTACCCCAACAAGTCGCGATGCAAAATCTGGGGCAAATCGAGCTGGCGAATTTCATCAATCCCGCCGGGTTAGAGGCCACGGGCGATACCATGTTCCTTGAAACCGAAGCATCAGGACAACCCACGGTGGGCATCCCCGGTGAGGAAAATTACGGCACCATCCGCCAAGGTACGTTAGAGCAATCGAACGTGGATTCGGTGAAGGAAATCACCCTTTTGATCACCGCGCAACGTGCCTATGAAATGAATTCAAATGTCATTTCAACTTCGGATGAAATGATGGATACGGTTAATCAATTACGGTAATTTGGCACGAGGCTTGCAAAGTTAGAAATGTAGAGTTTTTTTAAATTTCCCCCCACCCTTCCTCCCCCCTGCAGGGGGAGGCGCACAGGAAAAAAGGGGGAAAATAAAATTGTGGGAGAGAGAATATGATCGACCTATCCGATGAAGACATTTTGGAAACGCGGCAAATGGTATTGATGATCACGCGGTTGGCGTTTCGCGGCCTGGCGATTATGCTGATCGGGCTTTATGCGTTGGTGATGATTTTGGTGAATACGCCCCATGTCCATGCCGCCACCTTGATCCCCCAAGTCGCGGTGAGTAGTGATCAGGTGAGGTTGAGCGACCTGTTCGCCGATCTGCCAACGGGGGATGATGCAATTTTGGGTGCGGCCCCGGCCCCCGGCAAAACCATGGTGATTGGGTCACGGACACTCACCCGCGTGGCGGATCTTTATCATGTGGATTGGAAATCGGGGTCTCCGCTTGATCAGGTGGTGGTGAGCCGCAATGTGCAATCCATTCCGCCCGAAACCATTAAAGAAAGTTTGATCAATGCCCTCAGGGCCAAAGGTGTGACCGGTGAGTTTGATGTGAGTGTGGGCGGTGCGCTTCCCGTTATCACCTTGGGCGGGGAGGAACCGGCAACGGTTGAGGTGGCCCAGATGAACTTTACCCCGGGGCGCGATGTGTTTAGTGCGACCCTTGCTGCGCCCAGCGCGCAAAACCCGGTTAAGACCCTGAATATCAGTGGGGTGGTGGAAAAAAGCGAAGAAATTCCCGTACTGAAATCCGCCCTCAAAAACGGCGATGTGATTGGCGCGGCCGATATTGAATGGAAAAATATTCCCACGAAATCTATGGTTTATGACACCATGACCGACGCGGATCAATTGATTGGCAAAACCCCCGTGCGGGCGTTACAAGCGGGCGAAGCCGTGCGCAAACGCGATCTGATTTCCCCGCAATTGGTGGCTCGCGGTGATGAGGTGATTATTGAATTTGTCAATGGTGCTATGGCTCTTTCAGTAAAAGGCAAAGCCATGCAACCGGGGGCCGAGGGGGATCTGATCCGTGTTGTCAACCTCTCCAGCAATCAGTCGCTGCGGGCCGAAGTGGTGGGTGACCGTATGGTACGCGTGCAATAGAGAATAAATTCCATCCTGCTCACCTCCCCCTAAAGGGGGGGGGGCAGGGTGGGGGGTAAAAATGGTGAGAACCTGTTCATGATCTCGCTGCGGCTAAGGATTTTTGCGGTTTTTCGAGAACCGCATCGGATCGTACATAGATGTACGTGAGAAGCGGAAGCGCAGAAATACCGTGAAAAGCCAACGCCGGAGTAGAGATCATGAACAGGTTCTAAGTAACCGAATGGGCGCAGTATAGTTGGGATATACGGATAAAATAAAAAAACAAAAGGAAGGTGGTTAAAATGAAAGCGGTTAAAATGAATAAAAAATGGCCAAAAATTTTAATGATGTGTGTGTGTGTGGTGAGTTTGAGCGCATGCAGTGCCGCCGACCGCATCAAAAATATCGGTGAACCGCCCAAGCAATCGGCGATCGTCAATCCGACGCTGCAAAAAAATTACCAACCTGTGTCCATGCCGATGCCACCCAGCCAGATTGTGCAAAAATCCGGCAATTCCCTGTGGACCGGTGCGCAGCAAGGGTTTTTCAAGGATCAGCGCGCCAAAACCGTGGGCGATATCATGACGGTTTTGATTGATATTGATGATAAGGGGAAGATGGAAAATTCGTCTGAGCGTTCGCGCGCAACCTCCGAAACTGCCGGTATGCCCAATATGCTCGGTGCGGAAAGCAAGCTCAATCAGTTCTTTCCACAGGCGATTGACCCGAGTAATTTAGCCAATGCCACGGCCGATTCATCCTATAAGGGGGACGGGACGATCGACCGTAAGGAAAAAATCCAGATGAAATTGGCGGTGACGGTCACGCAAGTTCTGCCCAATGGCAATATGGTGATTAAGGGCGCGCAAGAGGTGCGGGTGAATTACGAGAACCGTATTTTGCAACTCGCCGGCGTGGTACGTCCACAAGATATCAGCATCGACAACACCGTGTCCTATGAACAAATCGCCGAAGCTCGCATTTCCTATGGCGGTAAAGGCCAGATCACCGACGTGCAACAACCCCGATACGGTGAACAACTTTACGACATAATCTTTCCGTTTTGATGAGATATGAAGAATGCGTATTAAAAACCAAGAAAAATAATTGACCGAGCTTTACCCACCTAAACTCAACGGCTGCAGAAGGCAGCCGTTTTTTTTATTCACCGATCTTATTGAGAACTAATTCAAGGGCGGCGCGAGCGGCGGCAAAACGTATGTCTTGCCGTTCTCCGGGGAGGTTGATCTGCGCAACCACGACTTCGGATTGGCGGCGGGCAAAGCCGAAATAAACCAATCCCACCGGTTTTTCTGCGCTGCCGCCACTGGGGCCTGCGATGCCAGTAATGGAGAGGGCCAGATCAGCTTCGGAATTTTTCAACGCTCCCAAAGCCATGGCCGCCGCGCATTCCGCGCTCACCGCCCCAAATTGATTGAGGATGGCTTGACTAACGCCCAGAAGGTCAATCTTGCTTTGGTTGGAATAGGTCACAAAGCCGCGATCGAAAATATCGGATGACCCAGCCAGATCGGTGATGAGGGAACACACCAACCCGCCCGTGCAAGATTCTGCACAGCATATGCGCAATTGTTTCATGCGTAAAACATCACTCAAGGTTTTGACCAGATCCGATAAATCCATTTTTAAAAACTTTTCAAATCCCTTATAATCCAGGCCCCTTACAATTCAGGCGAGACAAAAAACAAACTCATCAACGCAAACAGCAGCACAATGTAACTATATACTGCCGCCAACAAATCATCAAGCATCACGCCCCATGCCCCCTGTACGCGACGATCAGCCCATTTGATCGGCCATGGTTTCCAGATATCAAAGATCCTGAAAATCACAAACGCGGCCAACGCCCAGTTAAGATCATAAAGAATTATCGGCATAAAGGTCGCGAGCATCCAGACTGCCGCAACTTCATCAATGACGATGAGCGAGAGATCATGTGTCCCCGTTTTTTTCTCAATGGCTGAGGTCGCAAACCATCCCGCGATGAACAAAATGAGTGAGACGGAGAGCATGAAAAGATTGAGCTCTGATTGAGTTGGAAACGAAATCAAATGAACCGCACTCAAAGATAAAAACCCGCCCACTGTGCCCCAAGTCCCAGGACCGGGGAGGAGTAACCCGCAGCCAAACCAAGTGGCCACCATCGCCGCCGGGGAAAACGGATTGACCTTGGATAAAAACTCCGACCTCTCAGCCTTAGCGCGTGCATAATTGGTACGAAATTTATTCTTAAAATTCTTGATTAAATCCATTTTATATCAATCATGAGTTACAGAGTGCTTAATGTGGATCGGAGTATATAATAATATCAGGACAGTTTTTGAGATCGGTGCACCCCCGATCTTCGAAAAAGTTTGCATAGGTCGCCAGAGAAAATACTATTATAATATAACAATACAGCGCGACAAATAAATCATCAAACATCACGCCTCTGGCACCTTTTATTTTGCTGTTGAACCATTTAATCGGCCAAGGTTTGCAGATATCAAAAATTCTGAATATTAAGAAAGCAGATAGAGCCCAAACGGGACTATATATAATAGCCGGCATCAAGTTTGCTAAAAACCAAACGGCCGTAATTTTATCTATAATAATGGGTGAGAGATCATATCTCCCGCTCTTTTTCCCAATTATATAAGTGGCAAGCCATCCAGAAATCAATAATAAAACTGTCATTGATGGCAAAAGTATATAGGGCACAAATATATGGAGAAATATGCCCACTCCCCATGGGTAAAAATTAGAAATGAGATGAACAAGGCCCAAAGATAAAAACCCGCCCACTGTGCCCCAAGTCCCGGGACCGGGGAGGAGTAACCCGCAGCCAAACCAAGTGGCCACCATCGCCGCCGGGGAAAACGGATTAACCTTGGATAAAAACTCCGACCTCTCAGCCTTAGCGCGTGCATAATTGGTGCGAAATTTGTTGAACATGGGGGAACCTCTTTATACGTTGCCTTTACCCGTTAATTTCGTGGATTCAAACTCCGCACTCGCTAGGGCATAGGCCGCAATCCCCTCACGCCGTCCGGTAAAGCCTAACCCTTCACTCGTGGTGGCTTTGACTGACACCTGCGAGAGATCAAGTGAAAGAATTTCAGCAATTCGTGCGCGCATGGCTTCGCGCACCGGGCCAATTTTCGGAGCTTCGCAAATGATCGTGACATCAATATGATGAAGCGTGCCGTGCGCACTCCGGAGCAAATCATAGGCGTGGCGCACGAAATCCTCACTGTCGCGGTTGCGGTGCGCCGGGTCACTTGGGGGGAAGTGGCTGCCAATATCCCCCGCACCAATCAAGCCCAACAGCGCATCGGTGATCGCATGGAGCGCGACATCGGCATCGGAATGTCCCAGAAGTTTATGCGTATGCGGGATAGAAATTCCGCCCAAAATTATCGCGGGGGCCGCTTCGCCAAACGCATGAACATCATAACCCATCGCGGTTTTGAAGATAGGCTCTTGCTGCGGAAAATGTTGCGGTGGGGATTGTCTTTCGTGCAGCAAAAATTCGGCATAGGCCATATCCGATGGATAGGTAATTTTGGGGTTGGGGGATGTGGATAGTACCGCACAAACCGGATGAGGAAGAGCCGAGATCAGCGATGTTTCATCGGTAAAACGATCCAAATTTGCTGCAAATTTTTTATAGGCATCCTGCAGCAAATTCAGGCGGGCAACCTGAGGTGTCTCAAGTGCCAGCAGGCGATCACGATCATGAATTTTCCCAAGAAACCGTGGAGAATCGGCCAAATTTTCAACGCTTCTGCGCTCAACCTCTCTCATTGTGTTGGACACAGTGTGGCACAGGCTGGCGGCACCATGTTCGCGGGCGGCAGCCAATACGGAGGCAATGTCATCCAAACTCACACAAGGCCGGGCGACATCGTGAATGAGAATGAGCGTGTCGGGGGTGGTGGGATAGTCATGCGCAATCTTCTCAAGCACATTGGCAACGCTGTGTTGTCGTGTTTGCCCGCCATGTATAGGTGGGGGGAGGTTTTCAATGCCCGCCACGGACGCCTGATAAAATTCCATGTGATCCGGATGTATGGCGGTCAATATGCGCGTTGTGGGAAGCAATTGAGCGAATGTGAGAATCGAATGGCGCAAAACTGGCAAGCCCGCACAGGCTTGATATTGCTTGGGCAATGGATTGACGGGCGATGCGGGCTGAAAAGACTCTCTTTGCCCCGCTGTCATTCGCGTGCCACGCCCGGCAGCCACCAAAATCACATAAACATCATTGATGGGAGTCATGGCTTCATCATCCGGCCTAGTTATTGTTATAGTTTATTGAGTGCCGCCATAGTCTTACCGAGATCGGCTGAGCGGTCAAGACTCCAGATGCGCAGCACATTCAGGTAACGTGCCGCATAAATAACAAAATTTTTATCAAACGCCGCAGACTTTTCATTGGCTGTACCGTCAACACAAGCGCCCGCTTCATCGGTCCAATTTTTGCACAGGTCCCAATAGCGCCATAGGCTTGAGTAGTATAAATTCAGCTCTGCCGGGATTTGGGATTTGATCCAGCCAAAGGATTTGAGGAACGAAATATGTGCCGCTCTGTGCGTCTCCATCTCATCAAACCGCGCCATCAGCAATTCAAAGAGTTGTTCTTTAAAATTAAGCGCAGGGTCAGCGGAGGCCGATTGCAATATGGATTGATCCAAATCTGCAACAATTCGGTGTAAAATTTCAATTTTTTGGGGGAAAACAGCCATAATATCGGCGACTTTTAACCCGCTGATTTCCGCGATTTCGGCATAGGATACCAATTCCCATGGACGCACAGCCGCCGCCGCCAGTGCAGATTTAACCACTTCCGCCGCGATGCGTTCTGTGTTAGCAGAAGATGGACTTGCCATGGGCTTGCCCATAGGCTTGTCCATAGACCTGCCCATCGCGCAACGCGGAAAGAGCGGGCGCAGAAGAGATGAGCGCAGACGGGAAAAACATGGATTTAATGAAGCATTCATATTTCAGATATACGCTGATCAAACTTGAAATTCAAGCTCTTGAAATGGGGGCTTTGGCGATATAAAAACCCTTTTTACAATTCACTTTTACAGGTAATTTTTACAGGAAAAATGATGACACAAAAAAATTTAGATGTGGTCGGGATCGGCAATGCAATTATTGATGCGTTGGCACATGTTGAGGTGGATTTCCTGAAAAACAACCTCCCCGCAGATGTGCAACCCTATGCGATGACTCTCATTACTGAGACCCAAGCCGATGAAATTTATGGATCACTCAAGAATTGTACTATCATGCCGGGCGGATCGGCCGCCAATAGCATTGCGTCCTTCGCGGCACTGGGCGGTCGGGCAGGGTATATTGGCAAGGTGGCCAATGATCAATTGGGGCAAATTTTTACGCATGATTTTCGTGCGCTGGGGATTGAGTTTCACACCAAGCCGCTTGAAGGCGGCCCCGCCACCGCGCGCTGCATGAGCATGATTACCCCGGATGCGCAACGCACCATGTGCACCTATTTGGGGGCATCGGTTGTCTTTGATGAAAAGGACGTGGACGAAGCCCTGATTGCGCGCGCGAATTTGACCTATCTGGAGGGGTATTTATTCGATGACCAGCGGGCCAAGGCCGCCTATACACGCGCGGCCGAACTCACCCACCGCCATGGCGGGCGCATTGCGCTCTCCCTCTCTGATCCGTTTTGCGTGCATCGCCACCGCGAAGATTTCTTGCAACTAATCCATGATCATGTCGATGTTTTATTCGCCAATGAAGAGGAAATGAAAGTTTTGCTGGGATCTTCCGATGTTGATGCGGCGCATGCAGAGATTGCCAAATATTGTGATATTGCGGTTGTGACGTTGGGCAAAAACGGGTCACAAATTATCTCAAACGGTGAAAAATATCAGATTGCAGTGGTTGAACCCACAAAATTGGTGGACACCACAGGGGCGGGTGATGCCTATGCCGCCGGATTTTTGTATGGGCTTTCCCAGGGGCAGAACTTGGCTGAGTGCGGACGGATGGGGTCACAATCCGCAGCCCGTATCATCGCGCATATCGGTGCCCGACCAACGGGGGAGATGTCGTAGGAATCTTTTTCGCCCGTGATTCATGTGATTTTAAACCGTCAAGGCGCGAAGGATTTTGGGGATTTTTTAGCCATTAGTTTCCACGAATAAAATGAATGATCACGAATTTTAAAAGGGTTTAAGGGGGCATTCTACAACCCAGAATTCCCCACCCCCACAGTCTTTATTTTCCACCCCCACCCTGCCTCCCCCTG